>SXID01000171.1 GCA_005772955.1 Planctomycetia bacterium | reverse complement strand
GTTCGACAGCGTTTTGTCGAACCGCCGGCGTCAGCCGGCTGGGTTATGACGGTTGCCATTCAACTCGTTCCCGCGTCAGCGCGTGTCAGCGAAGAACGAATCAGCGAGCGTGAAATCCTGTCCGTCGAAGACCTTCACGTGCGCGCGACCCTTCGTCTCAATGATCGCGACCAGTTCGGCGCTCGGGTCGCCAGAGTACCGGCCCGCCTGCACCGTCATGTGGTCCATTGAACGTGGGTCGAACGCGAGGAAGTCGGCCCGCACCACCTTCGTCCGCGCGTTGAGGACGCGCACCCGCGGTCCCTGAGAGACCAGTAGTTCCGCGATCCCGTCGAGGTCGAGGTCGGCCGCCGAGAGGCTGAACTCGGGCCAGGAACTCCGTCCGGTGGCGATGAACGAGTCGCGCGGAGTCAGCGTCCCCGCTGTGAACGTTTTGATGTGGACGCCGGCCCCGCCGTCGCCTGCGGTGATCAGTTCGTTGCGCCCGTCCCCGTTCGTATCGGCCGCGGACACTGCGATCGCCCCGAAGTATCCCTGATACACGAACTCGCTGAATGTCAACAGATTTGTGACGCCGTCGAACACCTTGATGTGCCCGTTCAGGTTGGCCGCGACGATGATGTCCCCGACCCCGTCTCCGGTCAGGTCGCCGATGGCGAGGTTGATGGGACCTTTATAGCCTTCAAACCCGAAGAAGCTGCGGATCTCGCCACCGGTTGTGCCGTCGAACACCTTCACGTGTCCGCCGAGCGTGGCAGCGGTGACCACGTCGGCCACGCCGTCGCTGGTCACGTCGCCTGCGGCGGCCACGATCCCGCCGAAGAACCCCGGGTGTGGGGTCAGCGCGAGTTGCGTTCCGCCCCCCTCGATGAGTACCCGGACCACCTGACTTCCGACCGGTGCGTTCACCACAACGGGCGGCACGGGGACCAGATTGAACATCCTCGCGACGTTCAGTCGGCCGCCGGTGGACACCAGCCCGGCCAACCCGGGAACTTTGTCCACCGAGGTCTTGAGCTTGTTGATCACCTGGTCGTATGTGAGGGTCGGGTTCGCGCCCCAGTACAGCGCGATGGCACCGGCCACGTGCGGACTGGCCATCGAGGTGCCATCGTAGGTATCGTAGCCGTCCACAGTTCCGTCCGCGTCGACGGCGATCGGGACTGTACTCCGGATGCCCACGCCGGGCGCCCCGAGTGTGACCGTGGTGGCCCCGAAGTTGGAGAAACCCGCGAGTGCGTCATTGCTGTCGGTGGCCGCGACGGAGACCACGTTGTTGAACGAAATGGAGAAGTCGGTCGGGTAACTATCCACGATATCGTTGTCCTCGGCGTCGTTCCCGGCGGACGTGACGAAAATCTGCCCGGCGATCCCCGCCCGGTTGACGGCCCGGGCTTCCGCTTGGCTGGTGCCCGCACCGCCGTAGCTGTTGTTCGTGACCTTCACGCCCATCTTGACCGAGTAACTGATCGCTTCGACCTCGGCGCTGATCAACCCGCTGTTGGGGCCTGGCCCGAGGAAATTCAGGGCCATGATTCGGACGTTCCAATTCACGCCGACCACACCGATTCCGTTGTTACCCACCGCGCCGATGGTGCCGGACACGTGGGTGCCGTGCCCGTCCACATCCATCGGGTCGTTGTCATCGTTCGCGAAGTCCCACCCGCGGATGTCGTCGATGTACCCGTTGTTGTCGTTGTCGATTCCGTCGCCCGCGAATTCGCCTGGGTTGATCCACATGTTGGCGGCCAGGTCCGGGTGCGTGTAGTCCACCCCGGTATCGATCACTCCGACCACGAAACCAGGGTTACCTGTGGTGACGTTCCACACGGTCTCGGCACCGATCTGGGCCGGGCCGTAGAGCAAGCCGTAGTCCGGTTCATTGGGTATTCGACGGGCGTTGATGATCCCGTCCGGCTCGGCCACCGCGACCCCGGGCAGCGCGCCGAGGTACGCGAGCGCGCCGCCCAGGTCCGTCCCGGGTGTCAGCCTCACGCTGTAAATGTCGAACCCCAATGGCCTGACTCCCAACGCGAACGGCGCGTACCCGAGCGGGACGCTGCTGGCGCCCGGATTCAGGAGCACCGTCACACGGTCGCCGGCGATCCTACCGGCCGCGACCTGCTCGGTCAGTGGGAGATGGGGGTCGTATCCGTCGTTGCCACCGGAGGGGACGGTGCGATCCTCGAGGTGCTCCACCCGAAGGAATGCACGATTAGCGCGTGGGCTACGCGAAGAACCCATACGAAACCTCAGCCGGAGGGATGGTGTGAGAATTTAGGGAAAGCTGGCCGGACCTAGGCGATTGAAGTTTACTACCCAATGGAGTTTACAGGCGCGTCCGAGTGAGTGCGAGATCGCTTTTCGTAAATCGTCGGACAATAGCGGGCCGTCAAGCGGGCGCGACGGAAGAACCACATTAGCCGGTCAGTTGGTGCGCGAACGAACCGCACGTTGCTCGGAATGCGTATTGATGGGCTGCTCGATGAGCGTTTTGGTCGGCGCGGAGTCCGTTTCTAACGCCGCTGAGTGCGGGTTTTTGACCGCTATCAGTAATTCTTTAGTGTGTGGGAAGACCCAATGGGTATCTTACGGATATCAATTAAGGTGTTCCCACACCACATATCCTTTCAGGGAGGAAGAGATGCCGTCCCTTTTTCGTACCCACTCGGCCCGATTGTCGGTTGAGGTTCTCGAAGACCGAACAACACCAACATTCCTTGCGAGACCCGGCCCCCAACGACTCACCGTTAATGACTTCACCGTCCCGACGGGTGGACTGAGCATCGCGGCAGGCAACCTGTTCCCGGAAGCGGGGTTCGGCGGCTCGGTCGAGAACGAGTACGTGACCGGCACCGGGCCGGGGATCGAGGGTCTCGTTCGTGTCTGGCGATTCAACGGCCTGGTCAGTGGTCAGGGGGTGCCGGCTTTGAGTTTTGTTCCGTTCGCGGGGTTCGCCGGGGGACTGAACGTCGCCGTTGGGGACGTCCTCGGCGACGGGGCACCCGAGATCATCGCGGCAGTGGCAGGGAAAGGCCCGCCGCACGTGAAGGTGTTCAACGCGAACGGTCAGGAGATCGCCAGTTTCATGGCGTTCGAACCGGGATTCCTCGGGGGCGTCAACATCGCGGTCGGCAACGTGCTTGGTGGGATCGCGGCCGGCGGTTTCAGCGGTGGCGCGGTCAGTCAGGACTACAAGCAGGAGATCATCATCGGGGCTGCCGCGGGCGGTACTCCGCACGTGGTAGTGACTAACGCCACGGGCACGGTGTTGCGCAGTTTCCTCGCGTTCGATCTGAGATACCAGGGCGGCGTGGTGGTGGCCGCCGCCAGCATCGACACGCAGCGGACGGCCGCATTCGCCCTCACTGGGTCGGACACGAACGCATACGACGAGGTCGTCGTCGGGTCCGCGACCGCCGTTCCGCATGTGAAGGCGTTCGAGGTGTGGACCGGGGCAATCACCGAGCGGTTGTCGTTCTACGCGTTCGACCCGGCTATCCAACAGGGTGTGACGATCACGGCCGGAACCACCGCGAACCGCCGCGGGGCCGACATCTTCGTGTCCCAGATCGCTCCACCGGCCTCCGCGGCCGCACCGACCATCCGCGTATTCAGTGGCACCGGGCAACTTCAGGTGGAAGTCGCCCCGTTCCCACCCGGATACTCGCGGGTGGTGAACATGAGCGTCGCGTACCTCACGAACGGGATGTACGACCCGTCCGACGACGACTCGCTGGCCTTCGGCAACGACAGCTTTGACTTCCTCACTCAGGATCTGACGGTCGTGGCTGGCGACGGGCCGTACCAGCAGATACCGCGTTTCTTCATTGGGCTTCCCAACGCCCCAGCGGGATCTAGTGGTCCGTGATCGGACCGCCGAGCCTGCTCTTTCGCGACAGCCGCCGTTCTTACGGCGGTTGTTGTCGTTTTGGCGGTCACTTCGCGGTTCGGAGTTCTGCCCGCAGTTGCATGAGCAGTTGGCCGAGCCGGTTTTTTCCGCTCCCGTCGCCCCCGTCGCCCCAGTAGGAATCACTCTCGGTGTGCTCGACCAATTTCGCGTCGCCGGTGCCGAGCAGGATCGCTTTCAACTCCTCGTGCTGCGTGAACTTGGCGCACAGAGCGTCCAGCATGATCTGGTCCTTCGCGCCTTCCCAGTCTCGGCGGAGCGGGCGTTTGCGGTCGCGGCCCATGCTCGCGGCGAGCGACGGCTTGGCCGCCTTGCGGATTTCTTCCTCGTCCGGTTCGCCCGCGAACTTCCGCGCCTGGAAGTAGTGCTCGCTCGTTGGCCACCGCTTTCGCTTCAGGAGGATCGAGTGTCGCGAGAAGTTCGAGAAGCAACCGTATTCACCGGTTGTGGAGTAGAACTCGATCACGGTTGGGGGCGCGGGTTTGGTCATGGTGACCTCTGAAATGCGGACGTGGGCATCGGCATCACGAAGACAGCTCCGGTGGTCCGCCTGTTTGCGCACCGGTCGTGGTTCGGGTTGACCCTCTCCGGTCGGCTTCACTTCCCTTTCTTTTCCATCTTGGCCCACGTATCCCGCAGCGTCACGGCCCGGTTGAACCTGAGCTTGCCCGGTGTCGAGTCGCGGTCCACGCAGAAGTAGCCGAGGCGCTCGAACTGGACGGTAGTGCCAACGGCAGAGCCGGCGACCGACGGTTCCAGTTTGCAGCCCGTCAGCACCTCCAGCGACTTGGGATTGAGGTTCGCGAGGAAGGTCTGACCCTCGGGCGCTTCGTCCGGGTTGGGCTTCGCGAACAGGTGGTCGTACAGCCGCACCTCGGCATCAACCGCGCTCGCAGCGTTGACCCAGTGAATCGTTCCCTTCACCTTGCGGCCGTCGGGCGAGTCGCCACCACGCGTCGCGGGGTCGTAGGTACAGCGTACCGCGACCACGTTCCCGGTCGCGTCTTTCTCCACGCCGGTGCAGGTGACGAAGTAGGCGTATCGGAGTCGCACCTCACGCCCCGGTGAGAGCCGGAAGAAGTCTTTGGAAGCGACCTCGCGGAAGTCTTCGTGCTCGATGTACAGCACACGCGAGAACGGCACCTTGCGCGACCCGGCCGACGCGTCCTCGGGGTTGTTGACCGCGTCCATGTCCTCCGTCTGCCCGTCGGGGTAGTTCTCGATGACGACCTTCAGCGGGCGCAACACGCCCATCACGCGCGGGGCTTTCTTGTTCAGATCTTCGCGCAGCGCGTCTTCGAGCCACGCCACCTCGATCATGCCGTTGTACTTCGAGATGCCGATGCGCTCGCAGAACCTCCGCATCGCCTCGGGCGTGTAGCCCCGGCGCCGGACACCACAGAGGGTCGGCATGCGTGGATCGTCCCAGCCGCTTACATGCTTCTCGGTTACCAACTGGATGAGTTTCCGCTTGCTCAACACCGTGTAGGTGAGGTTGAGCCTGGCGAACTCGATCTGCTGCGGGTGATAGATGCCGATGTTATCCACGTACCAGTCGTACAGCGGGCGGTGGATCTCGAACTCCAGCGTGCAGATGGTGTGCTTGATGCCTTCG
>SXID01000170.1 GCA_005772955.1 Planctomycetia bacterium | reverse complement strand
CTCTTCCTCCGACATCTCGACCGCGTTCCCCGCGACCATATCGACGCCCCAGCCGAGGTGCGTGATGCTCCGCGCCGCGTCGATGAGTGTCTGCTTGTGCTTCGCGAACTCCACGGCGTCCGCGATCGGGTAGAGGTAGTGGACCGCGGCGAACTCATCGTCCTTCGCGGTCAGGTGCGTGGGTCGAACGTCCTTCTCCACTCGGAACTTCGCCATGCTCGTTTCCGTATCTCCACGCGCCCACGCGGCTGTCATCAAGTCGCCGGAGTTGTTCGGCACATACATGCGGTAGCCGAAACTCTCGGCCGGAACCGGCGGGGCCGCGATCGAAGGGCGAAGCGATTCGAGCCATTGCAACGCGGGCCGTGCGTATTCCCGAAAGAGGTTGTCTCGCCAGCGGGAAGCAGAAGCGCATACCAACGCCTGGAACATCCGGAGGGGCGAAGGAGGCCATTCGGGGTTGCCGTCGTCGCCCCGCCCGTGGAACCGCGGCACGGGGTCGAGGAAGCGAATCGTGATGCAGAAGACGGAGATCGTCATTCGGTGCCCTCCGACGTGTCCGCACTGGCTTCGGCCTTCTTGGCGCTCTTCTTCCGCGTTCCCTTGACATCGCCCTCGCCCTTGATGTCCGCCACGGCCAGTTTGGTGTCGAAAGTGACTTCCTTCCCCGCCGCGACTTTGAAGTCCTTCGCCGCGGCGGTGGCGTACTTCAGCGCAACCGCCAGCGTGAGTTTCTGGGCTTCGCGTGTGCCGTCGGAATGCACCAGGTTGAACACACGGGGCTTCTCGCTCGGCACGAGGTTGCACCCCTGACGAAGGTAAGTGGCAGCATTAGATGTGAACGCGACGAGCGAAAGGCCAAGGATGTACCGCCGCAAGGCCTTCGTGCGGTCCTCGCTCATGGTGCCGTCGGCCTCGCGTACCGCGAGCAATCGCAATGCGGCGAGGCTCAGGGTCGCGTCGCGGCGGATTTCGCCAGTTGCGATTACGCCCCCGTGGGAGCCGGTCGCGGGAACGTGAACGAAGCCGCGTTCCGCGTAGGCGTCCTTCAACTTCTTGTCGGCCGTGTCCTCCAGAAGTTTGTCGCCGATGTAATCGGTCGAAGGGTTGTACTGTGCGGAGCGCTTGAGACGCTTGACGTCAAACGCCCTGATCGTGGACGCGACCAAACGGGGCAACTTCGCTTGAGTATCGCGCGAATCCCAGACGCCGAACACGAGTGATGTCGGCGCGATCCTGGCGAGCGGTTCCGCGTTCCCTTTCAGCACGTCCTTGAAGGCATTTTGCAAGTCCTTTTGGAGCGGTGTGCAGCGAACGAGAGCATCGCCGGCGCGGTGGCCCGCTTCGAGGATGCTCACCGACTTCTCGCCCGCCTTCACCGCGTACTGCGGAACGAGGTGAGCGTAGTCCGGCTTCGCGAACATCGGCTCGATACGGTTCGCCTGCGACCCGACACTATCAACTAGGCAGACGTTCTTCTCGCCTTCGGGCGGATCGATGTTGTACCCACCCGGAAACACTTTCTTGTCTTCCGCCGCTGCGTAGGTCGCGGGGAACAGAACGCCGTCCGGTCCCTCGACCGGTTCGAGGAATTCACGAATCACCAGCGCGGCGAAATTGTCGGTCGTCAACCAAGCATCGAACTGGGCCAGATCACTCATCGGAACCTCCAACAAAGGGAATGGCGGGCAGGAAACTTTTCAGATACTTCGTGCGGTACAGAAGGCGGAACTCGTACCGGTTCGCACCAGAGACGGGCACCGCGCCGCACGCGGCGGGCATCGCGACTTGAACGGGCAGCTGTCGGTTCCATGCGGTGTAGAGGAACCGGTTCTCGCCTTTGATTTCGGTGGGGCGGAAGCGCAGCAAGCCGATGAACGCGAGCAGTTCGAGCGCGGGCCGGGCCGACGACTCGATTCGCGTCAGAGCGCTCCCGGCGAGCGGATCGAAGCTGAAGCCGACATCAATTGCCCCGCCTTGTGCCCCGAGGTCCGAATCGAAGTTGAATGGCAACCCGCACTTCGTGACCGAGAACGTCAAACAGTCTTCATTCCGCCATGCGGGATCGTTCAACGCATTCTTCATCGCCGTGGAGATGTCGAGAACCGATTGACGACCGGCCCACGTCTTAAACCGGCTCCCCCCGGCGTAGTCGTCGGCGAACCAATCGAGTGTCATGTCAAATGGCGATTGCAAAACGATGGGAGCTTCGCGAAGCAACGCTCCCAGAGTCCTCTCCTCCTCTTCGACGCCCGGTGTGCTTTTTCGCTCCTTCACCTTCATCGCGGTAATTGCCTGAAAGCGAGCGTGCTGAGCTTCGGTCATCGTGTTCGTCAAGCAGCAACCGACGAGAGTGTCGAACACCGCGCTCAGTGCCCCGTCACCACACGCTACCTGAAACTTCCCGTCCGCGAACCAACCCTCCGCGCCAGGCCAGAGGCGGTCGGCTAGCTCCAGAAGGCCGCAGCACGCGAAGAACTGGCCGGGGTTTGTCGGGTCCACATTCACGCTGAAACTCATAGCCCGTCCTCCACGAATGCGGATGGGTTCGCGCTCGCGGCGTAGTCGGCGGCGCGTAAGAGCGACTCCAGATACGCCAGGCCCCACCGACCGTACTTGCGCTGCAACCGCGCGAACCGCTGCGGCACCTCGCGGGCGACCTCCTTGGCGTCCGCGTCGGAACGCTCTGGGTCGAACGCTTCGTCTTGCGGGAAGTGCGGGCGCCCGCGCCCGTGGTGCGTCGCGATCATGTGCAACACGAACGCCTTCAGGTCGTCGTTGAGCGCGGTGAACGCGGTGTGCTTCTCGGTGTCGATGAGCGAACCGAACTCGTGCCGGTACTTCTCCGCGATGCGCCCGCCCTTCTTGCCGGACTTCGCGAGTTCGACGTTCGGGTAGTCGCGGTTACCGAGAACCGTCTGGAACAGCTTTCGCTTCTTGCCGAGGTCGTGACACTCCGCCGCGACGATAAGTGCGTCGGCCAGTTCGCCGAGCGACTCCTTCAGTTTTCCGACGATGGCTTTCGTGTGACCGACGACATCATCCGTGTGAACGCGCCACAACACGGGGTACTTGCTGTTCTTCACGCCCTCGTCGTCGCCACCCTTTCGCAATTCGTACCAGTGCCAGAAACGCCGGCTCGAAGTCTCCGTTTCCGCTTCGTCCGCGTCCGGTTTCGTGTCGATGGTGAGAACGCGGCGCATTCCGTCCGGCGCCTCGTCATCGTCCCACATGCGCACGCGGCGTGGCTCGCCGCGCTCGTTGCGGAAGTAGTCCCCGCCGGACACGTCGTTCGCGTTCGGCGAATCGCTCGTGAGGAACCCGCCTGTCAACCCGCCCGCCGACGGCGGGAGCAGGACCGTCTCGCGCTCGATCTTCTCCTTGCCCGCGTCGATCAGGTCGCCGAGCGTGGTCACTTCCACCGAATCGTCGTCCGAAACGATCCACGCTGGCGTGTCTCGCGGTGCCTTGAGTTTCTTCAACCGGTCGAACACGCGGCCGGAATTGTCGCCGAGAAGTTCGTGGGGCTTCAGCGGGTACTGATCGAGCAGTTCTTCCGGTTCGTGTTCGGTGAGCAATTCGCCGGTGATCCGCTCGACTTCCTCGCGCCACGCGACGTGCGTTTCCGGCGGTTGCCACTCCGCGACACCATGCAGGTACGGCTCCACCTTCGGGCGCCCGGGCAGTTTGTCCTGTACAAGCGGCTTGTTGATCGTCGTGAGCGCCCACGCGTCGAACAGGATGTCGGATACGGGCAGGATGGTCGGCTGCGGGCTGAAGGCTTCAAGAATGTGGTCTCGCAGCGCGGCGGTTTGATCACTGCTCATTGCCGCGGTGCCGGAACCCTCGCGTTTGGCTTTTTGCAGATGGCCCAGCGCTGCCGGGCTGCCGTCGCCGTTCAGTTCGTTCAGCAGCGCGAGTGTTCGCTTCCGCCGCGTATCGGGTTCGTACTTTTCATCGAAGTCGGCTTCTTTCGGGTGGATGACGTGAATCTCGGTGTCCGTGCGCTCGCCGAAGCGGTTCACGCGGCCGAACCGCTGGGCCATGCTTTCGAACGTCGAGAGGTCGCACACGAGGTGATCCGCGGAGATATTCACCCCCACTTCGCCCGCGCTCGTGCAAACGAGATACACCGTGCCCTCCGCGGACTTCACGTCTTTGGGTCGGTTCGGTTCGGGGAGTAACCGCGCGAAGATCTCGTCTTCGGTCGCTAACCGGTCGCGCTCAAGTCCGCGAAGCGTGCCTGTCAGTTGCTGAACCTGTTGCTTCTCCTTCTTCAATTTCGCAACGATCTTCTCCACGTCATCGACCTTGCGGACGAAGACCAGTATCGCGCGCCCAGAGTCCTTGTACTTCAGCGCCAGGTCCGCGATCTCGTCGGCCAGTTTCTTCTCGTCTTTGTTCGCGTGCACGTGAATCGTCTTGTTCGCGTTGACGCGCTGATCCACGACCTTGTTCTTGTAGTCGTCGTCGGTCAGGGTGAACGGCTTCTCCCCGCCGGCGCGCGAGGTCGCGGTCAGTTCCATCACCTTCAGCGGGCGGAAGTCCGGTGTGCGCCCTTCGCGCTGCTCCTTCTCGATTGCAATGAGCAACTTCTGGAACGCGGGTTCGAGGTGTGCTTCGTCGTGGACAATCAGCGCGTCTTGGCCCAAGAACCCGGCGTGCAGCGGGCGCGTCTTGAAGCCGCACCCGTACCCGCTGAACAGCAATCGCGAACCGATCATGTCCACGGTGCCGCAGATCACCGCCGGCCGCGACGGGTCCGCGCTCCACTCGCGGTTGTCCGCGAACTGCCCGCGCAACGTGCTGATCGCCAACGTTTCGGGAATGCCCGCCGCCTTCGCGTTGCGCCGGTACTTCTCCACTTCGGTCGTCGTTTGGTCAACAACCGTGCGGCGGTTCACAACGTACACCAACCGTCGCGGCACCTTCGCGCCGTTCGCCAGTGCGATCAGCCACACCGCGATCACCGATGTTTTCCCCAGGCCCGTCGGCAGGTTGCATGACGCGGGGAACTTCCCTTGCGAGAACCAGTTCGCGTACAAGTCGCGTTGCCACGGGAACGGCGGGTTGACCGTCAGCGCCTTGAACGCGGAGTCGAAGTCGATTTCCATCGGGCGAATACCTCAGATGATCATCACCACGTCGTTCTTGTCGTGAGCGTCGGTCGCACGGCCGATCGCTTCCATACGCTGCAGTCCCGACTCCGAAAGCGGGATGAACAGCACCTGGTCTTCGTTCTTGTCGATAATGTCGTACAGGCGGCTGCGCAATCGTACAAAGTCAGTTGCGGACACGCGAACCAAAAAGACCGATAGCTGTTTGCGATACCCGAAGTCCTCACAGCTGCGTGCCACCTTGCGGAGCCGCTTCGGGTGCGAGATGTCGTAGCAGACCAGGTACGAGTCCATCTGCGATCCTCGCGGAACTCGGAGGGCTAACGCCCTCCGCTCGTCTAACGAACCGTGAACCCCGTGTACGTCGGGATGCCGCCGCGAACGAACGACGCGAGCATACGCGCCTGCACCTCCAGCATCCGCGAATACGACATCTTGTAGCCGTACACCGGGTGTGTCACGACCGTGGACTTCCGCTGTTCGTAGGCCGCGAAGAACGCCTTCCGGCCGTTCTCGGTCAGGTTGCACGCGTCCCGCCACGAGATGAAGTCATCGGGCGTGAGCGTCTCGTTGTTGATGAGCGTCAGCACGACCGAGTCCGCGATCACCGGGCGGAACTCTTCCATCAGGTCGAGCGCCAGCGACGGCTTCCCGTGCCGGCCCTGGTGGAAGAATCCCTTGTAGGGATCGAAACCGACGGTGCAGACGGCGGAGTAGCTGTCCTTCGCGAGCATCGCGTAGGCGAAGGACAACAGCGCGTTCACCGGGTCGCGCGGCGGGCGCCGGTTCCGCGTGGTGAAGTCGAAACCCTTGCCCGTCGGCGGTTGCTTCAAGAAGCGCCCGAACTCCCCGAAGTACCACGCGGCACCCTGGCCTTCGATCCCGAGAACCGACTCGACGGACTTCTGGTCGTCGATGACGCCGAGCAACCCGTTGATACCTCGCGCCGCGACTTCGTGACTGCCGCGTGCTTCGACCTCGCCTCGCAAGCTACGCATCAGAAGCGCGCGCTGGTTGGACAACTTCGCTCGAACCACAGCCTTCGACAGTTCAAGGCACGCGACTGGGTCACTGAACATATGGAACTGGGCCTCGCGTAATGACACGTTTTTCGCGGGCGCCGTCACGAAACTGCCAATGAAGCGCCCGTGCCCGGTCACGTATGACACCGTGATGTCATTGGCCGCGAGTGTTTCGAGCGCCTGCGTGCTGACCTGCACGTTCCCGCACACGACGACTTGCCGGATCGCGTGCATCGGAACGCGGGTCATCTCCTTGCCGTCCTTCTTGACGACGAGGTGTTCGCTGCGCTTGCCGACCGAGCTACCGGGTTCCTGAACGTACAGCACCGCGCCGTCGTCGGACTGCGGAATGACCCGCGTGAGCGCCGGGTGCGGCTTCGCCTCTTCCGCTTCGACCGGCGCGGGATGGCCGAGTTGGTACAGCGTTTCTTCGGGTAAGCACACCGGGGCGAGCGAACAGCCGAAGCACCGGTGGCGCAGTTCGGGCGGGAGCGGTTCAGGCGGTGCGTCCAGCACTTGCAGTTCGCGACACCGCGTGATCGCGCACTTCGTCTTCTCGCGCAACTCCGGCGTGAACTCCAGCGGCACGCGCTCGCGGCTGCCAACGTGGAACTGGAACCCGCGCGGCACCGTTTGGCCGAACGCTTCTTCCATGAGCATCGCCTGGGCACACAGTTGCACCGCGTCGTTGTCCCAAATGGTAGCGTTGCCGTCATCGTCGTGTGGGGCGCTCCCGTGCTTCGTCTCGACAGGGTACTGCTCGCCGCTCCTCTCCTCGATCACATCCAACACGCCGGTGATGCCTAGTGATTCGCTCGAAAGCGCGATCCCGCGACTGGTCGCCGTTCCGCGATCGTTTCGCGTCTTGTTCTTGAGGTCGGGCGCGTCTACGCGGCGGTGATCGAACAACCCGCCTTCGACGTGTTCGTTCGTGGGCATGATGCAATCGACGTACTGCAGGTAGTAGAGTCGCTGGCAGTAGGTGACCTGATTCAGCGCGCGCACCGGGATCGGGTCCGTGGCAATCGCGGACATGACGGTCTCCGAGTTGGGTGAAGGAGGGAAGGAAGCGTCAAACGGACTTGTCGTCGTCGCGTCGCGGGAGTTTCGAGCGCTTGCGGAGGTTGTTCAGCGTGTGGAGGATGTCGAACTCACTCTGCTCACCAGCGCCTGAGCGAACCATAGTGAGGTACTCGTTCCGGAACTCCGGGTCTTCGAGAATGCGATCCACCGAGCAAGCGCTCGCGTGAGCTTTCAGCATCACGCGGTACGACGCGATCAAGATCGGCTCCATAATGAAACTCCTTGTCGTGTGGTTCTGCAAACTGTTCCGAAGGGGACGGGGAAGTTCGACAGCATCCAGATGGAATGTCGCGAATTCTTTCGTTAACGTTCATTGGCGCGACGCTTCAATCCGTTACAGCGTTCGGCTGACTTCCCATGACCACACCGCGAATCGTTTCGGAAACGAAGATTCTGTTCGGCAAACCCACCATTGCCGGCACGCGGATCAGCGTCGAGTTGATCCTGGAAGAACTCGCGGATGGCGCCTCGGTCGACGATCTCCTCCGCGAATACTCCCATCTCAACCGCGAGCAAATTCTCGAAGCGGTGCGCTACGCGGCTCAGGTGATCCGCAATGATGTCTTCTACCCGCTTGCGCCGGTGCTGACGTGACCTTCGTGGCGGATGAGTGCGTGTTGGAGTCGATCATTGTTCGACTTCGGGCCGACGGCCACACCGTCCACGCGATCCGCGACACGAACGGAGGCGCGGCGGATCCCGACGTGTTGGCAATCGCGGTCAGTCACCAAGCGGTGCTTCTCACCCAAGGCAAGGATTTCGGCGAGTTGGTTTTCCGCCTCCAATTATAGCACTTTGGAATCGTACTGATTCGTCTCGGCGGAGTTGCATTCGCTGATCGCCCGGAACGAGTTGCGAACGTCGTCCTTACCCACGCTCGCGAGCTGCCGGGAGCGTTCACCGTCATCAGTTCCAATGGCGTTCGCATTCGTCCCGCGACAACTCAACCCTGATGCTTCACTCCGTCATCTTCAACTTCGCTTGGCTTGGGTCGATCGCCACCAACAACGGTCTCGCGAAGTGGGGGAAGCTGACGATGGCTTGGCCCGCGGCGAGGTTCGGGAGGCGGTCCCATAGCCCTTCGTCCACGCCGCCCACCATCCGCTTGAGCATCGTAACCACCTGCGGGTCTTGTAGTTTGTGTAACACGAAGCTGTTGCACAGGCTCAACACCTGTTTGGGCAAATGCGCCGGGAGTTGCGTCACGAAGCACAACCCAAGCCAGCGCTTGCGCCCGCGCTTAGCGATTTTCGCGACCTGCTCGAACAACACCGGTGTCTTGTTCACGCGCTCTTCGCACAGGAACTCGTGTGCTTCTTCGATCACGATGAGCACGCGAGGCGGGTCCGTTGCCGTGTCGCCCTTCGCTCTCGCTGCTTCGTACTTCGCGTAACTATCTTCCTGCTCATCCTGAACGCCTCGCAGGATGTCCGAGATGACGATGTTGTTCAGCTCACTGAACCCGCTGTCGGACAGGTCGATCACCGACAGCGAACCGGGGCGCAATAGGTTCGCGTACATCATCGGCAGTTTGCCACCGTCGCCGTGGAACACTTTCATGCGGTTCAGTCGCGCGAGCCGGCCTAGCACCGCACGCCACGAAATCGCGTTGCCCGGCGGGTTGGCCGCGTTGACGCGCATCGCGAGTTTCGCTTTGCCCTCCGGCGTGCGCAGCGCGGGCGTCTGGGACTCGAACGTCGCCGGCGCCTCCTCCTCTTCGTCCTTGTCTTTTCCCTTGCCTTTCGCATCCTTCGGCCCTTTCTCCGACCGCGCGAGACACGCACCCACTACGTCCATCAGAAGCGCGAGCATCATTCGCGGGTAACCGCGCTCGAACTCGTCGTTCTCCAGCGCCCGCCGCTGTTCGTCGGCGTTTTCCTTCTTCGGGAAGATGTCCAGGTCACGCATCACCTCTTTCGTGATGTCGAACGCCTTGAAGAATCGCTCCTCCTGAGCGTCGGACAGGTCGAGAATCTCCTTGACCGCGTAGGGCGAGAGCCGGGCGAACTGAAGCGAGAACTCCTTGCGGTTTGGGTGCGCCGGGTTCGCGGTGCCGCGCCCGACGAGGTGGTAAACGGTCATGTCTCTCGCCGGAACGCCCTGCGGAAACAGGTTTCGCGTCTTCAACCCGGCGAGCATCGCCTTGTTGTCGGTCGGTTCGTGCATCGCGGTGTACTCGCCTTCCACGTCCAACACGATGACCGCCATCCCCGCGGCACAGGCGCGGCTAATCAGGCCCGCCACCGTGGTCGACTTCCCGCCGCCAGTGGTGCCGAGGATCGCGGTGTGACGCGGGAATACACTCTTTAGGTGCGACGGCGCCCCGACTTCCACCTGCTCGTGCCCGACGGCTAAGCCAAGGCGCACGTCACCGCCGCACTTCAGCACCTTTTCGGCTTCGTCGTCGCGCAACACGAACACCGGACTGTTCGGAACCGGCCGCAGGCGCGGGGGCGTGAGCGAACCGTCTTCGAGTTCTTCGCCCAGAATCGTGACCTGCACGCGCCCGTGGTACGGCGGCAGGTAATCCCCGCCGTGCGTGGCGACCGCGGTGAGCATGGGCGAATCGCCGCGCAGCCCGTCCGGTTCTGCGAACGGTCCAGCCGTGACGACGCCAAGGTACTTGCGCCCGTCGTGGCGGCTCTTGATGCGCACGAGCGATTGCGCCGGGGCCGCGTGGAGCTTGTCCTTCGGCACCACGACCGTCACCGTGAGATCGGTGCTGCCGGGCAGGTCGAAGAGCGTTTTACCCACCGCGCCCGCGTCGTCCGGATGCGGCGTGACCGGCCCGCCGGCCTTCGCGCTGTCGGCCGCGAGCGTGTCCAGAAACGCGCTGCCGTTCTTGCTCTCGATCATGGGAGGAACTCCTGGTGGTGAAATCGGCGGCTCACTCTGGGCGGTTGGTTCGTTCGCTCGCGTAGCGAACGCCGGCACCGCAGCGCGCGTAGGCCGCGTCAGTCAGTTCGCGCAGGGTGCCGCCGCCGTACACGGACTTGCACGCGCGATCGGCCAGGTCGATGAGCATCGGGAACCCGCGCTCCGGCAGTAGCACGCTGTCGGCAATGGCAATCGCTGCGGCCATCTCGTAGTGGTCGCGGTGCGCGTAGAACACCTGCGGCGGCGCAATTGCCGATGCGCGGAACACGCCCACCAGCACCTGCGACGCCATCTCGTTCTGGAACCGCAACACCCACTGCGCCGGCGTCAAGAGCGAGCCGTCCCACTTCGCGTCCACCGTCGGCTTCCGGCCGAAGTGGCTGGCCGCGACGAAGTCCTCGATGCGTTCCTTCAGCGTGCCGAGAATGAGGTATTCGAGCGGGCGCAGCGCCTGCCCGAACTGGAGATAGTCGCGGTCGCCGGACTCGCTCGACACGTACACGAACTTGCGGTGCCCGTTGATCAGTCGGCTCAGCACCTTGATCGACTCGATCACCATGTCCGGGTCGCCGCCCCCGGCGAGCAACTGGTACGGAGCCGGGCTACCGTGCCCGAGACGCCACACGGCGTCCGAGTGGTCGAGCAACACCTTCGCTTCGGCGTAACTCATCACCGAGCGTTGAGCGAGTTCGGAGAGACCGTCGCGGCGATCCGGCTGGTTCAACCCGGCGCGGCGGGCGCGGCGTTCGAGTAGCGCCTGGATGGTCACCACCGGGTCGCCCTTGTCTTCGCGCAGGTCGCGACGGAAGAGACGCGTACTCCAACTCCCCTGGTTGCCGGTGTACGCGACCAGACACACGCCGATCTGATGGACCGTGAGCGCGAGCGTATCGTGAACCTGCACGGTGCCGTCGCAGCACGCGACCCCGCCGTTGAACAGCAACCCGGTGTGAACGGCGGCGATGTTGTCGAGCTTCAAGTTGTCGTAGAACCCAGCTTCAGGCGGCGCACCGTCCCCGAACGCGATCTTCGGGAACACTTCGAGTCGCACGCGCCGCTCCTGCACACCCTCGAACGCGACCGCCTGCTCGACCTCTCGCTGGATGCGAGCGTACTCGTTGACCATGTCAACGCCCTGCCGCCACGAGCCGAGGTCGAGCGTGCGCGTCAGGCTCTCGCCGAAGTAGTCCTCGAACGCGTCCGCGTTCACCGGGTCTGGGCGGGACACGGGCAGCGGTTGCTCGTCGGTGCGGGCGCGGAACTCGGCCATCGCGTTGCCTCCTCCGAATGGTCTTCCGGGTGTTCGTCGGAAGTTCGACAGAATTGTTCAGCGTTTCAGAAGACGGGCGACGGCGCGGTCGATGGGACGCGGCTCCGGCACGAGCAGCGCGGCGTAGCGCGCGGCCGGTTGCGGCGGAAGCCCGAACTCGCGAACGAGCCGCTCGACCAGTTCGGATTGCGAGCGTGCTTCGCCGACCGCTTCGGCCGGCGCGAGCAACTCGAACGCGAGCCGGTCCGCAGCGGCTTCCGCGTCGCGCTCTGTCGAAGTGAGCGGGCGCCCGGAGTCGTCCCGCCGCAACAGGTGTGTGAACGGGCCAAGCGGGACGTTCCGCAACACCGCGTGCAACCGCTCAGTTGGCGTGGCCGCGCGTTGGCCGTCGAGGACTTCGATCGCCTCACGGCCCAGGCGTTCAGTCACCGTTTCGCGTGGCCGGAGGTAGTCGCGCAGGAAGTGACTCAGCTCGTGCGCGAGCGAGAAGACCCGCTCCGCGGAGTCATCGAGCGCGTCGAGGAACGCGAACCCCTCACCTCGCAGCGCGACCAGGCACGCCCGCAACGGCCGGTCCGGTTCGTCCAGCGGCACGGGCAGGTCGATCTGTTCGAACCAGCGGCGCACGCTCGCGACACTCACCCCGTTCAGATCGACCACGGACAGCGGCACGGCGGCGACCGCGTGGCGCAGGTCGCGGGGGAAGGGTGGGGGCGAACCGGCCTTCACCCAGAAGGCCGCCGCGAGTTCGACACACCACGTGGGAAGGTTCATGGCGCGTCTCCCGTGGCCGGGGGTGGTTCGCGCTCGTCATCGCGCGCCGCGAGCAAAAAACCGGGGGACACCTCCGACGACTGCCCCGCGCGAAGGCGCGAGAGCGACTGCCCCCGCCGCACGATCGCGACGAGCACGTTCGGATCGATGCCGAAGCGATTCGCGATGGCCGCGACGTCGGCGCGGAAGTGTTCCGCACCGGGGCGTGGACTACCACACAACCGTAGCCTGGTGAGGTCAGCGGTTGGGCATCCGAGCGCTGTCGCGAGTCCGGCGTCGTCCAGCGTCTCGGATCGAGCGTACTCGGCCAATACGCTCGCGAGAAACTCCGGGTCGGTTGCGACCCGCGCCGCAAGGTGATCGAGTGCTGTGCTCATGTCCTTCCTCCAGCCCGTTTTAGCCGCTGCTTGATCTTGTCTTTCACGCGCTTTACCTCGCGCGCCTGCTCTTCCGCCTGCAAATGCGCGATACCTAGCATCGCGGCGAACGCGGTCGTCGCCCTCTCGCCGGTTCGCATCAGTTCGAACACCGCTCGATCGGTTACGCTGAAATTCGCGATCTCAGCCGCGACCGCTGGGTCGTCGAACGACGGCAGGTCGTCTGCGAGTTCGTCTACAGAAGTGTTCCCGTCGTCCGGCACGAGTTCGACACATTCCGCGGAATCCCGGTTGCGGTGGTGCCGCGCCTCCTTCGCGAGTTCGTTGAGCAGGTCGCCTTCGGCCGACATGCGGAGGAACCCGATGAGCGTGCGCCCGGTGGGGTCGTAGATAGCCGGGTTGTGGAGCAGCGCGAGAATCGTGTCTTCCGCGGCGGTGAGGCAAGCGTGTTCGTCCGCGTCGCGTCGCCACCGCCGGAGGTGTTGAAAGAGCGGGTCGAGCGTTGCGGCGATGAAGTCGGACCGCGCGAGGGGATCACCGTTGCCGTGGCGACGGAAGAGTGCGTCGACCTCGTCGGCCTCGGGCCAGGAGTCTGACATGGCGCCCCGTGGGGTGAACGACACACATTTGGCCATGCGATCGTCACCTCCCACGCGCGAAACGTCAACGACCGTTGTGGAAATGCGGTGACCGAGACACACCCGGTACGGCTCCCACGAACCGTGATCGACTTCGAGGGGTTCGGCATCGCGGGCAGTTTGCTCGGTGTGGCCTGACGCACATGCTCGTTGCCTGTTGCCTCGCGACCGCATGTGGTCGAACCTGATCGTCCGCCCGCAGCGCCGCCCACGTCACCAAGGAATGGCAGCCGTCCTCGGACGAGATCGGCACCCTTTCTTTGGTCGCATGGTTGTCTTGTAAATACCGAAAGCGAAATGGTTTGCGACCGCAATTTGTTGTCTAGAATTGCCCAGCCACCTGCGGCTTCCGGCCTCTTGGCAACGGTCGCCAGCATCCGGCCGTTGATGTCCTGTCCCTTCGTTTTTCTCGAGGCGGCAGAGACGAGGAATAATCCCCCTGCCTGTCACCTCGTCCCCGGCTCCGGGGTCGATCGCAGCAGTTGCCGGGGCTGCAGTTCATGCGAAATCATCTTCTCTCGCAACGCCCAGACCCAGTCATCCGGCCCAGTCAAGTCGTTCCTGGAGAACGGCTCGGCCCTGTCCTCCTTGACCTCGAGCAGGCTGGCCTCGATCATCAACCTGACCGCCCAGTGGTAGTCATCGGCGTTGTCGGGTGCCTCTTGATCAGCATGTGGGAACCCCGAGCAAGCCGCGCGGGCCTCGACGGCACGCTCGGCCTCAACGGGGCGACCGAATCGGTCGGACCGCAGGGCCTCGCAGATCACCTGTGCGGCCTGTTCGATGCGGTCGGTGGAAGGGCGTGGGGCGCGTGGCGCGCAGTCGTCCGACAGAGATGCGGGGACGAGTGGCCTTGTGGTACGGCGGCGTGTACATCCCGATCGCCCCGCTCGTCTCGATGTCGCACCGGCGGATGCTGCACGCCCCGCCCGGGCGGCAACCAGTCAGGCGCTGGAACTCGAACAGACCGCGAACATGGCGGTTCAAGAACGGCAGGATGGCATCGACCACACTCTCCTCGACCGGACCGATGGGGTCAGTTTCGTGAGCGACCGTGCGCCCCATCTTGAGGCCGGTGACGGTGGCCAGGGCGTGGTAGACCGACTGCGGGGCGAGTTCCTCGGACGCGGCCCACTTGAAGATCCGCTTCACCATCCCGACGCGGCGGTTGCACTCGGTCCGGCTCCGTTTTTCGTTCACCCACTTCTGGCGCGCAGCTTTGAGAGCGAGCGGTCCAAACTCGGCGACCGAGGTGTCGCCATACAACTCGCGGAGCGCGCGGACCACGATCTTGCACTCGTAGATTTCGCTTGTTGGCTTGCCATCCGGCGTGCGGTGCGGCTTCCAGTTCGAGTTGGAGTCGGGCGAACGCCGCACGAGATTCCGTGGAGGCGAACGCGCCGGGCAGGCGCCGGAAATGGCGAACGCCCGTGCGCTCGGTCCAGACGGCACGGGCGCGGCCGGATTGTGTGTGAAGGAGGTAACTGGGAGTGGGCTTACAGAGAGCGGGCATCGGATGCTCCCCCGCGAAGTGTGAAACCATTTCACACTTCGCGTCGTTTGGGGCCGCACCCGGTGATACACCAGGGGTAAGCAGAAACTGCTTCGGCAGAAGGGGTTTCTAGCGGTCTCGTCCAGTTGGGCTGATAGGATTTGAACCTACGCCCTCTTGGTCCCGAAGAAGGATGCCTATCACGAGGAACTACGGAAATCCCTGCAAAACAAACGGAAGTCACCACACACAGTTTCTTACGAATCACACGAAAAGCACCCTTTGTGCCCCGGTTAGTGCCCGATTTAAGGTTGCAATGAACTGGCCGCCGGGGTCTTCAGTCTCGCGGTGTGTTCCTGTTGATCGACAATCGCGGCCACCGAGTACACTTCGGTACCTTACGCATCAGCGTGCGGACCTCGTACGGGGCGGCGGGAACATCAGCACCGCGCCCGAGTGTCGCACTACAAGCGGCGCAAGGCCAAACCACCCGATGGGTAACTACGGCTTTAGGACTAGATCGTGTGGCCAAGGCCAAGGAAACCTCGGGATTTCGGGCTGCCTCACGGCAGCGCGACCGAACCTGGCTACTGGCGGTCGAGTTGCTCGAGGCGTGCTGACGGGTGGGGTTGAACCAACTTCTCCGCGTTTTCAGCACGGCGCTACTACCGAGTTAGCTTCACCGAGTACGTCCAGAACAGCACCTCGCCAGGGGATCGAACCCTATGTCTACCGGTTAAAAGCCGGCGGCTTCGCCATTGAAGCGTGCGAGGCGTCACTCACAGTTCGGGGGGCTGGAATCGAACCAACGCCGTCCACCTTCACAGGGTGGCTTCAGTGCCAACACTGAAGCCACCGGAATGTAGTACAACGCAGCCAATGAATCAGGGTGGTCTGGGCTGTAACGGTTGGGCTTGGTGCGACACCAGGAGAGGCGGACACCGAACCATTCTGAATGCCACTACCCCAACAACCCACGACCCAACTTCAATCTTTGCGTGCCACTGGCTCCTCGATGTGCTTCTGTGTTGGTTCAGCGTGAAATGGAATTGGCAGGGCGGCGGGTTTGTAAACCTCGCGTGGTCATTGTAGTGATTCCGAGTGTGGTGGACCCCGAAAACTGGACCACCGGATAGAGTGCTATCGGGTGGTCCCATTCGAGGG
>SXID01000169.1 GCA_005772955.1 Planctomycetia bacterium | reverse complement strand
GAAACAAGTGAGACGATGGACGCGACCACCCCGGTGGAGTCGCTCAAGGACGGCATTCGCCGGTTCGCCGCCGCTCGCGGGTGGGAGCCTTACCACACGCCGAAGAACCTCGCGATGGCGCTGGCCAGCGAGGTCGGTGAGTTGTGCGACATCCTCCGCTGGCTGACGCCGGAAGAGTCAGTCACGGTTACGACCGACCCGGCGACGCGTGTGGCACTCGCGGACGAACTCGCGGACATCGCGAACATCGTGTTCTTGCTGAGTGTTCACACCGGGATCGATCTGTCCGAAGCGGTCGCGGCGAAGATGACGAAGAACGCGATCAAGTACCCGCCACCGGCGTAGACCGGTGCCGTAGGACAAGGTTCGCGAGCGAGCCCTGACTTGGGGAAGTCAGAACGCTGATCCGATCTGGAAACGGTTCGACTTGTCGAGGGGGAGTAGGCCGTGCGTAAACGACCGATTGTGATTGCGGCCGCCATTGCGATCGCGGGTCTGGCCGCTCTGGGAACGGTGGTTGCCCAGCCTCCGGGCGGAGCCTTCGGGCAACCGAAATCGAGCGTCACGTTGCCAGCGACGACCGTGCGCCCGTACAGCGACTGGCCCCCGACTACTCCTAAGCCGGGCACATCGCCGGTCGCGGGACTCGGGAAGGGGACCGTCCTGCCCACGCGAGCCGCGGGCGGCAGTTATCTCCCGCCACCGAGTGGACAACCGCAGAACGCGGGCTACCCGCCCGTTGGCGGCACCCCGACCGATCGTCCGCGGCCCGGTGTCGCGGCCGCCGATCCGATTCGCCCCGCGGGCGGGTTCGATATCCCGCCGCCAAGCATGGACCTGCCCGGTAAGTTCCCGGCGCCAGACAGTGGTGTGCAACCCGCCCCCCGCCTGCTTCCGCCACCGAGCCTGAGCGTTGAGCCAGACAGCAAGTTCGCGCCTGCGATCGGCGGAGTTACGCCGCCACCGTTCGTTCCGGTGCTGCCACCGCCGAGCGGGGTCGCGCCGCCAACGTTCCCGCCACCGCCGCCCGCGTTTCCGTCTACCCCGGTAGTGTCGCCGGGCGGCACCGTGAAACCGCTGGCTGTCGATTTGCCCACCGCGTCGATGGTGGGCGGCAACCTTCCGAGTCGCGTTTCGCAGAGTGTGACCGTGGACGCGGTGTGCCCCGAGTCCGTCGTGTTCAACACCAACTGCGAATATGTGATCCACGTTCGCAACGCGGGGAACGTCGCGGTCCAGAACGTGCGCGTGGAAGACGAGATCCCGGTTGGTGCCAAGTACGTCAGCAGCGAACCGCCGGGCGAAATGAACGGCAACAAACTCATCTGGGCGATCGGCTCGATGGACGGCAACAGCGAGAAGCGGATCGTGATCCGTGTACGCCCGACCGAAGAGGGCGAACTCCGCAGCCGCGCGACTGTGAACTTCTCGGCGTCCGTGGAAGCGAAGACCAAAGTGACCCGGCCCCGCGTCGTGGTCACTGTGACGGCTCCCGAAGTGGCCCGCGCTGGCGAAGAACCGGTCTTCAAGATCAAGGTCACGAACAGTGGCACCGGCCCGGCGCAGCAAATGGTATTCCAGGCCGTGCTGACCGACGGGCTGGACTACCGCAACCAGGGCACGCGGCTCGAAACGAAGCTCGCGAACCTGCCCGCAGGTGAGTCGCGCACGGTCGACCTTCCGCTGAGCGCGCTGAAGTCGGGCTTGCAATCGTGTCAGGTTACGGTAACCACCGCGGGCGGCCCGGAAGCCACCGCGAAGGCGAGCGTCAACGTGGTCGAGCCACTGCTCCAAATCGCCCAGAGTGGTCCGGCGAAGTGCCTCGTTCGCGCCGAGCCGACGTACGAAATCACGCTCTCGAACCCCGGGACCGCTTCGACGGACTCCATCACGGTTCATGCGGCCCTTCCGGACGGATTCGACTTCGTGCAGTCGAGTGACAGCGGCACATATAACGCGACCAATCGTGCCGTGACCTGGAAACTGACCGGGCTTCCGGCTGGTGGCACGAAGGTGGTCGGGATCAAGCTACGCGCCGCTGCCGCGGGCGACGTGGTGCTTCGTACGGTGGCGGTCGCCGCACCGGAAGTTCCGGTTGGGCTGGCTCCGGCCGGTGGCGTGGTCGTGGTACGGGCCGGTCGCGCGATCGAGGCGAAGACCGAGACTGTGATCAAGGCCGAAGGTGTGGCCGCGCTGCGGTTCGACGTGGCCGGTCTCGAGAACCCGGTCGAAGTCGGCAAGGAAGCGATCTACGAGATTCGGATCGTGAACCAGGGCACCGGTGCCTGCACCAACGTGCAGATCATGGCTGTACTCGCCGACGGGACCACGTTCACCAGCTCGAATGGCCCGACGCAGGGCAAGGCCACCGGTCAGACGCTGGTGTTCGAGCCGATCGCGACGCTCGCGGTGAAGGGCGAGACGGTGTACCGCGTCCGTGTACGCGGGGCCGTGGCCGGCGATCAGCGGTTCCGCGTGCAGCTCACGTTCGACCAGGTTCGTACGCCGATAGTGAAAGAAGAGAGCACGCAGTTCCGCAAGGAGTGATACCGGCGAACCCGTGAAGGGGCGGTGGGTGCGGTTACAACCCCCTGCCCTTGTGGGCAGGGTTCGCCAAAAAAACCGCGTTGGCCGTGCGGGGGCACGGCCAAGGTGCGGTGGCAGGGAAGGACGGGGGTTGCTACAGTCCGACGGCTTCATACCGGGTGCGGTCGCATTGCGAGACGCACACCGGAATAGGGGAGGGAGTCCGTTCATGAGCATTAGTCGCACGACGCGCTGGAACCGGGATCGGGTCGCGACCGACGCAAACGCTACCCACATCCGTTGGATGATCCGGCGGGACATGCCCGATGTGATGGGTATCGAACAAAAGAGTTTCGAATACGCCTGGACCGAGGATGACTTCCTCCGGTGTCTACGCCAGCGGAATTGCATCGGGATGGTCGCCGAGCGGAGCGACACGATCATCGGGTTCATGATCTACGAGTTGCACCGCACGCGGCTCCAACTGCTGAACTTCGCAGTCGCGCCAGCGGTGCGCCGCAGCGGGGTCGGCGGGCTGCTGGTCAACAAGTTGATCTACAAGTTGTGCAGTCACCGCCGGCAGAATCTGAGCCTCGCGGTGCGCGAAGGGAACACGGCCGCGCAACTGTTCTTCCGGGCGCACCGTTTCAAAGCGGCTCGCGTCCTGCGCAACTACTACGAGGACAGCGGCGAGGACGCGTACCAGATGGAGTACCGCCCGGCGGTCGAGGAGTGGGCCGAGTTCGGCGGCGAACCGGTGAACCGTGTCGCGATGTTTGAGTAAGCGGTTGTTGTGATGCGGGCTTCTGGCCCACATCGCGAAGAG
Source organism: Planctomycetia bacterium (assembly GCA_005772955.1). Lineage (GTDB taxonomy): Bacteria > Planctomycetota > Planctomycetia > Gemmatales > Gemmataceae > Gemmata. The sequence continues at coordinate 36,100 of SXID01000169.1, read as the reverse complement.
CAGGCAGGATGCCTGCACCCAGAAGGAAGAGAACAGGCATCACGTTTAACGTGGGAGGACGCCCGATGACAACGGAACGCAAGCAGTGGTGGCGGAAGGTCGTGGCGGTCGCGGTCGGGGGGAGCGTTGTCACGGGTGGGCTACTCGGCATCGCCCGGGCGATCGAGCGGCCGGAGAAATCGCCCGTCGTCGATAACACCGCCTGGATTCGCCCAGCGACTCCGACGCCGAGCGCGCCGTCGGTCGCGGAGGTCGAAAGGATCGGCACTCCAACGAGCGGCGTTTTTCAGGTGAGCGGCACACTGCCGATTCCCACGCCCGATGGTGTGGCGGTTGCGCCAGGGCTGCCCGTTGTGCCCCTCATCCCGGTTCCGACTGGCCTCGAACTGGACGCGGCCAGACCGCGCATACCCGACGCGGCGCTGATCGGGGGCGACAAGAAGATGTTGCCCACGGTGCCCCCGCTTCCAGCACTCGAATTGCCGAAGGTGCCCGCGGCACCGGGGGACGTGAAGCTGGTCGTGCCGCCGGGGGACCAGCAACCCAAGTTGCCGGCTCCGCCCGCGATGCTCCCGATGCCGCCGGTGGTGCCAACCCAACTGGCTGGACTGCCGCCGCTGCCGGGGAACACCGCTGAGCCGCCGAGGGCGCCTGTGGTTCCTGTGCCCCCACCGCCGGTGATGCCAGGGACGCCCGTTCCACCCCAACCTGTGGGAATCGCGCCGTCGCTGCCGCCATACAACCCTGCCAATCCGGTGCAGACGCCTCCGCCGGTGAAACCGGATTCTGGCTTGAACCCGATCATTCCAGGGAATACGCTCTATCCACCGTCACCGGTCGCGCCCGCAACACCGTTCCCGTTCACCAGTCCGGGCGGGCGTGACGTCCCGGGGATTCCGGTCGAACGTGCGAAGCCGACTGATCCGGCGTTTGGGTCAACCGACAAGTTCGTGTTCCCGGTTCCAGGGGCCAACGATCCACCGAGTTTGACACCACGAGAGACAGCCATGCTCAACCTGAAACACACGGCCGCGCTCGCGGTCATCGGCGGGGCGATGCTCACCGCCGAGAACGCCCGAGCGGCCGCCCTGTTCCCGCCGATCGTCCCGACGGTCCCGGCCACGCCGGTGCGGGCCGACGACAAGGATGTGACGGACAAACTCAAGAAGGATCTGGAAACCGCCAACGACAAGATCAAGGCGCTCGAGAAGCAGGTCGCGAAGTTGACCGAGTTGTTGACCGGCAAGAAGGACGAACTCGGTATTGCCGTGCCCAGCGATCCCGGCGCGGTTGCGGAGATCAAACGCCTTACCGATCAAGTGAAGGCACTCGACACGGAACTGAAAGCGCTCAAAACGCAGACCGCACTGAAGCCAGCAATCGTTCCCGAGGTGAAGCCGAAGGGCATCGTGAAGGTGGTGAACGAGTACCCGGTCGAAATCTCGATGGTGATCAACGACAAGTCGCACCGCATTCCGCCCAACACCAAGATCGAGGTCGAGGTTCCGGTCGGCGACTTCAGCTACCAACTGCTTCAGTCCGGCGCCGCCGCCACGCGCAGCGTCATCAAAGATAAAGAAACCGTCACGCTGCGGATCAAGTAACCCACATCAGCGACGAGGAGCGAGCAAAGACTCCGCGGGTCTTTGCTCTCTACTCGTCACTCGCTCCTCGTCACACGGGATTATGATTGTCACCATCGACGGCCCCTCGGGGGTCGGTAAAAGCACGGTCACGAAGGAACTCGCGGCGCGATTGGGGTTCGAGTACCTCAACACCGGCGCGATGTACCGCGCCGTCGCGCTCGCGGTGCAGCGCGCGGGCATCCGCTTCAACGATGAAGCCGCAGTCACGGCTGCGCTCTCGGGGGTGCACGTCGAGATGCCGCCGGGGTGCGTGCTGCTCAACGGCGAACACGTTGCCCATCTGATCCGCACACCGGAACTGTCGCGCGGTGCAAGCGAGGTAGGTGTTCACGGCGCAGTACGCCAGATGCTCGCCGCCGCACAGCGCACCGCCGCGACCGGGCGCGACATGATCTGCGACGGACGCGACCAGGGATCGTTTGTGTTCCCGCTCGCGGAGTGCAAGTTCTTCCTCACCGCCGACGCCCGCGTTCGCGCCGAACGACGAGCGGCCGAACTCGCGGCGGCTGGACAGCAGGTGAGCGTCGAGGACGTGATGCGCGACCAGGACGACCGCGACCGGCGCGACGCGGCTCGCGCCCTCGCCCCAATGGCCGCCGCCTCGGACGCGGTGATACTCGATACAACACACCTCACCTCGAAAGAAGTCATCGAACGTTTAGAGAACGTCGTCCGCGACCTGCGCGCGTGCCCACGCAGACGGTGAGCACGACGACCGTCAGAAAGCACTTCAGGCTATGGCTGACCGCCCGAACTTCGTCGGCCGCATGTGGTACGACACCGTCTTCTGGTCCTCGTTTACGTTCTTCACGTTCGGGTTCAGCATCAGGCGGGCGGGCTGGAAGAACATGCCTCGCACCGGTCCGGTGCTGCTCCTCGCGAACCACCAGTCGATGTTCGACCCGGTGATGGTCGGCCTCGCGTCCCGCCGCTACCTCTCGTACCTCGCACGCAAGACCCTCTTCGAGCAACGCGGTTTGGCACCACTCATCAGGAGCCTCAACGCGATCCCGATTGACCGCAACATGGGGAAAGACGGCATCCAGGCGGTACTCGATGCGCTTGGTCAGGGGCAAGCTGTGCTGATGTTCCCGGAGGGCGAACGCACGCACGACGGCGAGGTTCAACCGCTGAAACCGGGCGTGTCGCTGCTCATCAAGCGTGTGAAGTGTCCGATCGTGCCCGTGGGAATCGCGGGCGCGTTCGCCGCGTGGTCGCGGTTCATGAAGTGGCCGAAGTTCTCGCCGCTGTTGCTGCCGCCCGAACCGAGTTCGATCGCGATCTCGATCGGGGAACCGATCGACCCAGCACGCTACGCGAGCATGAAACGCGAGCCGATGCTAGGCGACTTGTTCCGGGCGATTGTGGCGCAACACGCGGAAGCCGTGCGCCTGCGGCGGAAGTGACAGCCCGCCTTGAAAGTAGTAGGCACACTCCGTGTGCCGTTGTTCTGCACTTCAGACCCGCGATTCGGAATCGAGTTGCGAAGCGACGGCACACGGAGTGTGCCTACTACTTTCAAGGCGAGGGCTCACTCCGCGAGAACCTTCGCCCCGCCGCGGATGATGCCGCGTTCCACGATCAGGGCCGGGTCGCTTGCCGCGGCCTTCTTGTAAGTGACGATCGCGCCTTCTTCTGTCGAAGTCAGTTTCAGCGAACCGCCGGTGGTGAGCGCGGCGTTGAGCCGTGCGGCGCCGAGCAGTTTCCCTGCAACCTCCAGGCGCTTCGCAGTCACGGTCGTTACCGCGCTGCCGGTCAACCGGCCGGAGTCCGCGAGCACAATGACCTCGCCGCCGGGCGCGAGCACGGTGAGCTTCGAGATTCCGCCGACGTAGCCGCCGATCGTTACCTTTCCGCGTGGGCAGTTCAGCGTGACGACCGCTTCGGCGTTCAGGTCGCCAGTAATCACGATCTCCTCCGCGATCAGTCCCGACGCATCGATAGAGCCTTTGCCGTTCACGGAGCCGATGCGGAGGGCACGCACTTTCCCTGTGAGAACGACGCGGTCGCCGCTGTTGAGGTCGGGAATCGCGGCCGTGTCGTCGGGGTGGTCGAAGTGGCGTTTTGGCGCGATCTTAGGATCGACTTTCATCACGACTCCAAGCGGTCGCGGCCCGACTCGCTTGGGTTCCACGACTGGCGGCGGATCCTTGGTGCCGGTCATGTCCTTTGGATCAGCGGGCTTTGGCGGTATGGGCTGATCCGTGCCTGATGGGTCGCGTGGTTTCGGTGTGTGTGGGAACGGCGCGATGTGCTTCACCGGCGTGCCGGGCGATCCATCGTTCCTCGCGTCGGCTACTTCAGGCGATGAAGGTTTCGCCTGCGTGTAGTAAGCGTACCCCGCGGCGCCGGCACCGGCGACCAGTACGCCCGTGACCGCCAACAGCAGCGCCGGGGAACGCCGCTTCGCGGTGCCGTTGAAAACGAGCGGGCCGTCGATGGGGAAGCCGCACGCGGGGCACTGCCCGACATCGAGCGCGGCGTCAGTCATCCGCTGTCGGCACTTTGGGCAGGTGAGTGTGGTCATGCTAGCGCTCGCTCCGCGTAGACTGGGCACTCCGATGATACACGCGGGGTAGCGCTGAGGGCGAGCGCCGGCTGCTGATTGTTACTTCTTCTTGGGTTCGCGAATCGGCCAGTCTTTCGACTCCGTGCGTGCCGCCTTCAGATACGTTTCGATCTGTTCCACAACCTTCGGGTTGTCCTTCGCGACGTTCACTTTCTCGCCCACGTCTTTCGTTAGGTCGTACAGCTCCAGCAGCGTGTTGGGCGCGAGCCGAATCGCCTTCCAGGTACCGTACAACACCGCCTGCTTCGTACCGCCTTCGTGGAACTCCCAGTAGAAGAAGTCGTGCGTTTTCTGCGTGCCCTTAGCAGTGAGCGTCGGAGCGAACGAAAGCCCATCGAGTCCCTTCGGTGTGTCCACACCCGCGATTTCGCACAATGTCGGGAACACGTCCCAGAACGCCCACACGTGCGCCGATTCGGTGCCGGGCTTCACGATGCCCGGCCAGCGTACGATCGCGGGTACGCGGATACCGCCGTCGGTGAGGCTCCGCTTGAACCCGCGATACGGCCCACTGCTATTGAAGAACTCGATCGTGTTGCCGCCTTCCTTGTGCGGTCCGTTATCGCTGCTGAAGATCACCACCGTGTTCTTGTCCAGACTCAGTTCCTTAAGTTTGGCAAGGAGCCTACCCACGTCCGCGTCGAGCCGGGTAATCATCGCGGCCTTGTTCTTCTCCGGCTGCGGCCACTCTTCCTTCGTGTATGGCTCGTCGGACGGAACCTCGTTGCCGTTCCCGTCGGCGCGATTCTTCTCGTTGTTCGCGTGCGGGAGCGTGGATGCGAAGTACAGGAAGAACGGCTTCGCCTTGTTCGTCTCGATGAACTTCAGCGCGTCCGCAGTACACAGGTCCGGTGCGTACTCGATGCTCTTGGTCGCGACGCCTTTCTCCTGCACGTTCTTCAGCGGCACCTTTACTTCGTGGCGCCACAGGTGATCGGGGTAGTAGTTGTGCGCGTGCGTGTGGTTGAGGAAGCCGAAGAAGTGGTCGAAGCCTTGCTTGGATGGAACTCCAGTGCTACTCGCATCGCCAAGACCCCACTTGCCGACGCACGCGGTCGCGTACCCGGCTTTCTTCAGCACGGCCGCGATCGTGACGTCTTCGGGCGCGAGGAAGAACCCGCCGTTCCCGCGAACGCGACAGTGCCCGGTGTGCAACCCCGTCATGAGCGAACACCGCGACGGTGCGCAGACGGTGCTCCCGGAGTACACCTGCGTGAACCGTATGCCTTCGACCGCGAGCCGGTCGAGGTTCGGCGTCTTGATCTTCTTCTGGCCGTAGCAGCCGAGGTCGCCGTACCCGAGATCGTCCGCGAGGATGAACACGATGTTCGGCGGCGCAGCGTGCGTCGTGGTGACGAACGCCATCACGAACAATGTGGCAAAGAGATAACGCATCGCGGCATCCTCAAAACCTGGGGCTTACGCCCACACGGCTGCGAACAGTCGCCCCATCCGGGGCTAAGAACTGGCAGTTTGTCTTCAGCCCTGGAAGGGCGGCCGTTCGTAGCCTATGGGCGTAAGCCCCAGGCGCCGACCGCGTACTAGAGCGCGTTTGGGAACGGTGTAGCGTTGTTTAACGAGCCGCGACCGCAAGGGAGTGGTTGAGCTTTGCCGCTCCCTTGCGATCGCGGTTCGTTGAGGTGCTACGCATTTCCTGAAAGCGCTCTAGCCTACTTCTTCTTGAATCGCGAGAGTGCGGCTTTCGCCTCGTCGCCAGGCGCGCCACCGGCGGTCGCAATCTCGCCGAGCAGCGACTTCGCTCGCGCGGTACCGATCTCTTCGAGCGCCTGTACCGCACGCACGAGGCGAAGCGTGTCACCGGTCAAGCCGTGGGCGGGCGTGGCCAAGCCCTTCGCCTCCATCTTCCGCAGCACTGCCAGTGCGCGGTCACGCACCTCCGGGTCTTCGGACCGCGTCGCCGCCGCCACCGCCGGCATCGCGCGGATGCCGAGCGAGAGCAACTCTTTCGATGCCACTTCGCGGATCGTGAACGTCTCGGAGCTGAGGTCTTCGACCCACTCCTTGATCTTCCGATGTGTGACGAGCACCTCTTTCGTACCGCGAGAAATGGTGTCGGTGCCGCGATCGCCGGCACTCGCGAGAAGCTTGATTGCGGGGTAGCCAACGGACGCTTCGAGCGATTCCAGGCCGGTCCATGCGATGAGGAGTTCGTCGGCTTTCGGCACGATTTTTTCAGAGCGGGACGTCAGATCCCAGACCGTGACGGCTTCTTCCGCGCCGGCCGATGCGAGCCGCTTGCCGTCGGGGAAAATACACAGTCGCGAGATGCCGCCGTAGCCGGTCGTGAACTTCCGCACCAGACCGCGCGTCGCCATCTCCCACACCTCGACGCGACCCGACGTGCCGCTGGAACCGAAGATGAGCAAGCGGCTGTCGGGGCTGAAGATCGCGTGCTGTGCGTACCCGTCGTCGCTGTAGCGGTCGACTTTGAAGACCTCGGTGCCGTCCGCGGTGTTGAACACCGGCACCTGCGCGAGTGATGCGGAGACGACGTACTTCCCGTCCGGGCTGAACGCGATCGCGGCACGCTGCCCGCGACCGACTCGCGCCTTCCAGAGTTCTTTCACCTCCGCGTCCTTGTCGTTCAGACCCCAGAGCCGGAGGAACGTGTCGCGCCCGATCACCGCGAGGCCGTCACCGGTTGGGTTGAACGCGATCGCCATTACGGTTGTTGTCGTGATGGGTAGTTCCGCACGCGGCTTCTTGTCGGCGGCGTCCGCGACGGTCACCTTTCCGCCTTCAATCGCCCACGCGACCCGCTTGCCGTCGGGCGACACGGCAACGACCTTCGCCCCATCGCTCTTCGCGAACGTGGACGTCGGGCGCGCGGGCAGCGGTTTGCGCGGGTCGAAGTCCGCGTACACGATCACGGCTTCGGCTGTGGCGACGACGAGCTTCCCGTTCCCCACCGCAGCGGAAACCGCGAGACCGGGCAGCGTGCCGACCGTCTTCGCACTCTCGGCGCCGATCGGCCACAGAACCGCGGTATCCGTTGCGAGCAGAAACAGCGACTTGCCATCGGCAGAACCAACCATCAGCGACGGGTCCGGGAAGCTGTCGTTCTCCGCGTGCATCTGCTTGCCGGAGGCGAAGTCCCAGAGGCGTACGCGTAACCCGCCGGTGCCGGTCGCGACGAGTTTCGTGCCGTCGGGCGACACTGCGAACTCTCCCCGGGCACCGCGCACACGACCCACCCAGTCCTTCTTCTTGAGGTCGTACACCCCCACGTCGGTCCCGTTGCCGACGGCGATTGTGTCGCTGTCGATCCACATTCGCGGCAGGTTCATCCCCGCGATCTCGGCGACCGGCTTCTCGTTTTTGTCCTCGTAGACTCGCACGGTGTCGTTGCCTTCGGGACTGCGCGCGCCCACGGCCAGACGCTTCCCGTCCGCGCTGTACGCGAGACCGTGTACGGTGCCCAATTCCTTCAGCGCGAACGTCGGTTTTCCGCCCGTGACGAGGTGAACCGTGACGGTGCCTTTGTCGCCCACCGCGACCGCTTTGCCGTCGGGCCGGAAGTCGAACCGATCGGCACCAGCGAGTTCCAGTTTCGGAAGGTCGCTTTCGACTTCGGTTACCACCGCATTGCCGATGGCGTCGTTCGTTAGCAACATCTTGCCATCGGTGCTGAACCCGAACCGGTGCTTGTTGATGAAGGGCGTGGAACCAACCTCTCGCAGTGTCTTTGGGTCCAAGAAGCGAATCACGCTTTCCGTGCCGTGGTGGACCGCGAGTTTGGTGCCGCCATGCGTGAACCGCAACACAGCCACGCCCATTGCTGGCTTTTGGGTGATGTTGACGAGTTCACCGGTCGCGACCGACCAGACGCGAACGCTCCCGTCCTGACCGCCGGTGACGAAAGTCTTGCTGTCCGGGGAGAACGCGACGCACGTCGGCGGCTCAGCGTGGCGCAGTCGCGTTTCGCCGAGCCGCGCGACCGCGCCTTCGGGCAGTCCGCCCGGTTGCACCGCAGGCATGTCCTTCGCGGGTGGCAGCGGGTCGTGTTGCTTCTGCGCGCCCGCGAGGCCGACCAGACAGCACGTCAACGCGCTGGCGAACACCCACGACCCACGACTGGCAACCATGACACACCCTCAATGAGCTACACTCACGCGGTCCGCGCGGCTACGGAAAGTAGACGTCGGCCCGGTTCGACCCGCACTGAAAATTCTCTCAGGCTGCGTTGCGCCCGGCCACGTCACGCGCGATAATGTCGCGGCACATCTTACCACAGAAGGACGCCCATGTTTCGAGTTCGATTCACGCTCGCCGTGGTCGCCGTGTGTACTTCCCCGCGGTGTGGTGGACTGTGGTAATATGCTGTGGCACGGGCGCGCCGTCCAGACACCGCCCGGGGAGGGACCGAACATGCAATCACTGTTCGTCTTCACCAGTTCGCCGAGCGTGTGCAGTTATTTGCCGGACCGGAAGTCATCGCTCACGTACGAGATGGTCTCGCGTCTCACGGCAGCGGAGTACCAGGATCGCCTGAAGGCCGGCTGGCGGCGGTTCGGGTTCTCGCTGTTTATGCCGACATGCCCGACCTGCGCCGCATGCCAGTCGGTTCGCGTGCCTGTCGCGACCTTCAAGCCAGACCGTTCGCAGCGAAGATGCATGGCCGGGAACGACGGCGACGCGAAGCTCGTGATCGGGCTACCCGAAGTGACGGACGCGAAGCTCGACCTGTACGACCGGTTTCACTCGCACCAGAGTGAAACGGTCGGCTGGTCGGATCACGGCCCGAAGAGCGCGAGCGACTACGCGGAGTCGTTCGTGGATAACCCATTCGCACCGCAGGAGTGGTGTTACTATCTGGGCGAGAAACTGGTCGGCGTGGGGTATGTGGACCGGGTGCCGGAGGGGTTATCCGCGATCTACTTTTTCCACGACCCCGATGAGCGGCACCGGTCGCTGGGCACGTTCAACGTCCTCTCGGTGATCCGGCAAGCGGCTGAGTGGAAGCTGCCGCATGTGTATCTGGGCTACTACGTTGAAGGCTGCCGCTCGCTGGAATACAAGGCCCGCTTTCGTCCTAACGAGGTGCTCGGAAGCGACGACGAGTGGCGGGCGTTTGAAGGAAGGTAATTGGTGCCCGCGACGCCGCAAGCGGCGAGCATGTGTTCGTCGCTTGCGGCGTCGCGTGCGTCGCGTCTTACACCACTTCGGCCAACCGCTTCAGTTCGGACGCGATCGCGGACAGTTCCGCGCGGCCCACGGCCAACTCCTTACGGAGCGACTCCAACTTCGCGACAGCATCCTCGTTAGTCTGACGCTTCGTTGCCAGAGACTTTTCGGAGTCCACGACCGCTTGCTCGGTGTAGCACGCGTCCTTCTCCGCTTGCTTCACGGTGCTCGGCAGCGCGCGGATGCGGTTTTCCAGCGCGATCTGGTCGGCGATCAGTTGCGTGCGCGTCGCACGCGCCTGGGCACGCCGCACGACTGCGGTCTCAGGTTCACCGGTCGCGGGCGCCTGCACCGCGACCACCTGCACTCGCGTCGCGGCCACTTCGACCGATTCGCGCAGCGACTTGCCTCTCGCCTTGTGGTACACGATCGTCAACATGAACGTGCCGAGCGCGACGAGTACCGGAGTTGGGCTTGTCTCGATGCTAACCCACAACCGTTCCGCAGCTCTCGTCGCGGTGACGACGAACTGCGCGAACTCTTCGGGGTGCGTGACGTAGACCGTGCCGACCGCCGCTCCGACGCCCAGGCTCGCGAGTGCAATGAACTTCTTCATGGTGTGACTTCCCTGCTATGCGTCCGACTAGACGTGCAACCCGAACTGAGCCGCAGAATTGGACGTTCAACCGGGAAGAGAGCGTCGGATAATATTTGGTTCGCGCGTGGCACGAAGGAATCTGGGACGTCGGCCAGCGGCCAATCGCGCGTCACGCGAACACTCCTCTCCTTTCTCATTGCCCACGCTTTCCCGCTCTCGTAATCTCACGTGCAGATTCTCCCACTCGCATTCCACGGGTCTTTCCATGAGCCACAAACGCGTGAACGTCGCGATCGTCGGCCTCGGTTTCGGGGCTGAGTTCATCCCCATCTACCAGGCGCACCCGGATGCCGAGATGTACGCCATCTGTCGGCGCAACCGCGCCGAACTCGATGCGTGCGGCGCGAAGTTTGGCATTCCAAAAGAGCGCCGGTTCACCGATTACGGGGCAATGCTCAAAGACCCGAACATCGACGCGGTCCACATCAACAGCCCGATCCCGGAACACGGGGCGCAGACCATCGCGGCACTCAAAGCCGGTAAACACGTCGCTTGCACCGTGCCGATGGCGACCAAGAAGGAAGAGATCAAGGAGATCATCGAGCTTCAGCGCAAGGTCGGGAAGGTGTACATGATGATGGAGACGGTGGTGTACGCTCGCGAGTACCTGTTCGCGAAAGACCTATATGACCGCGGCGTGCTCGGGCGCATCCAGTTCCTTCGCGGGAGTCACCAACAGGACATGGACGGCTGGCCGGGCTACTGGCCGGGTCTGCCGCCGATGTGGTACGCGACACACTGCGTTAGTCCGTGTCTCGCGATCCTCTCCGACGCGGCGAAGGGGAAAATTGCGATGGCCGAGAGCGTGGTGTGCCACGGGTCCGGGCGCATCCGCGAAGAGTTCATCCCGATCTACGGTTCGTCGTTCGCGGTCCAGTCTGCGACGTTCAAGATTGCAGGCTCGGACGTGTGCGCGGAAGTAACTCGCAGCCTCTACGACACCGCGCGTCAGTACCGCGAGAGCTTCGACGTGACCGCGAGCAACGTGAGTTTCGAGTGGCAGCAACTCGAAGGCGAATCGCCGGTGCTGCACATGCGCGGCTTGCCGGAACATCAGATTCCGCGGCGCGTGAGTGTGCCGGACTTCGCGGCGCGCCTGCCGGACCCGATCCGCAAGTTCACGGGCGCGATTCACGACGCGACACATCTGAGTTTCGTTCAGGGCGGGGGCCACGGCGGCAGCCACCCGCACCTCGCGCACAACTTCCTGATGGCGGTGTTGGGCACGCAACCGGCGTTCCCGGACGCACCCACGAGCGCGAACTGGACTCTGGTCGGCATCTGCGCCCACGAGAGCGCGCTGAGCGGCGACCGGGTGAAGATCCCGATGTGGTGATGGAGTAATGGGCCGTAGAAAGTGGGCGGTGAAAGACGGGAGCAAACCTCCTTTGTCTTTCACCGCCCACTTTCTACGGCCCACTGGTTCAGGACTTCTTCTCGCGCGGCGGCGGAGCGAGTTTCGGGTCGGGCTCCGCCTTCGGATCTGGCTTCGGTGGCACAGGTTCGGGCTTCACGGGCTTGGGCAGTTCCACCTTCGGTGCATGTGTGTCCACGTCGGCTAGCGACTCACCGCCGGCGCGGGTGCCCATCGCGAGCAACACCTTCTTGTCGATGTTCGCGGGGATGAAGCGTACAGAGCCGTCGCCCATGAGTGCGTAGGTGCCCTGCTTGCCGCCGTGGTTGTGCTTGAACCCATTCATCGGGTCGTTCTCGTCGAACCCGCGAACCGTTGCCCCGCCGCCCGCGATCCACGGTTGCTGAAGCCCAGGCGGGGTCTGCAAGAGGTAGATCGTGTTCGCCAGCCCGTCAGGCACGTCCTCGGCCTTCGATCCCCAGTTGTACCCGGTCATGCCCATCTTCTTCTTCGTTTCCGGGTCGGTCGTTTTCGGGTTGTAACGAGCGGAATCGAGACCGGTGCCGGAGAGCGCGACGTAGTTGGTCGCGCCGAATACGGTGTCGGGAGCGTAGGGCGAGTTCGCCCGCCACGCCGACTGCGGGTAGGTCGGCACGAGCAGTTCGGGCACCCACGCACCGCCGGCAGACAAGTTCTTCTCGTCGTACCACGCCAGATTCTTGCTCACCGAGTCGTGCAACTGACCGCGACCAAGGTACGGCAGGAGTTCGACGAAGAAACTGACGCGTTGGACAGGCGGGTACTCGAGGCCCAACCGGTTGGGGTCGACCTTCGCCCGGTCCCACGTCCCGCGTGGGAACGGCTGCTTCGTGGCCAGCACCTTCGGGGCGGTCGCCGCGATCACGTGTTGACTGGACTCGGCTGAGAACACTGCCATCTTTCCCTTGATCTGGTTCGCCACGCCCATTAGACGCGGCGCGATCGCGGTGCGGAACACGCTCTCTGCCCAGGAGATGTCGATGGTGATGAGCAGATGGTTATCGACCATCGCGAGGTCGATGTGCGACGCAGTCGGGACCGGTTCCTTCGGATCGCCCATTTCTGGACCCTTCTTGGGGTCGATTGGCTGTCCGCCATCGGGAGATCCGCGCGGCGGCATCGTCGGCGGCATCGTCGGTGGCATAGTCGGCGGCATGCCCATTTCCGGGGGCATGAGTCCCGGAACGGTGTAGTCGCGGAAATCGATCGCTGTGGTCAGGTAGAGTTTAAGAACCTCGGCGACGAGCGCCAGACCGGGACTCAGTTGCTCCTTCGCGATCTCGCGCGAATGGTCGGGCGAAGCGAATGTGAGCCGGAGGTTCGCGACCAACTGCCTCGGGCTGAAGGTCGTCACGTTGCCACTCAGGTATTTCGTGCGATTCGCGATCGGGTCGATCGCACTCGCGAGAATCTGGTAGTCCTTCCGCATCATCTTGGGGTCATACTGGCGCGGGTCGAACTTCTCGGCGTACACGAGGAGCGGGGTCGCGGTCCGGTCGGCTTCGAGGTCGTCCATCGCGCGCTTCAATGGGAACTCGATCGTGCGGTACGCATCGATTGAGGTGTACGTCTTGTCGCCCGCGGGGGGCGGCACGACGGGCGGGGGTGCCTTCGGATCGACCTTGGGCGGAACCGGGGTGATCGTCGTGTTGGGCGATGGTGCCTTCGCGTCGCTCATCTCGCTCTTGAACGGCGGATACCCATTGGCATCGAGTTCGCCTAGGAACCGCTCAAGGAGCGCGTAGTCACCAATCAGGATGTGCTGCGTGTCGTACACGCACAGGCCAAACGGTTGCTCCTTCTGCGCGGCGGTGGGAGGCATCGGAACAGTCGCATAGAGGTCGCCGAATAGGGCACGCATCGCGAGCGCGTTGGAAACCGCCTTCAGGAACGGCGCGGCGCGGAAGGAGTAGAGATCGCGACTCTTCACCGCCTTGGGCTTGGGTTGCACCGGCATCTTCGCGAGCAGGTCCGGCGCCTTCGCGGGCACTTTCAGTTTGATGACGCCGAACGGGTCGCGACCGTCGCCCGCGAAGCAGTGGAGGTAGGTTTCCACCTCGTCGGGCGCAAACCCGAACGTACCATTGAACATCTGCCCGGTCGTCTGATCAACAAGTGCTGAGTAAGCGGGGCTTGCGCGCAACGACTCCACGTTGAAGCGGTACACGGCCACCGTCTGACCAGGGAGCAGGTTCGTGGTGACCTTGTCGCTCCCGCCAAGAACCGGCTTCACTGGGTCGTCGGGTTTCTTGTCGTCGGGTTTCTTGTCGTCGGGGTTCGGGTTCGGATTGGGGTTCGGATTCGGAGTCTGAGCGAACGGGTTCTTCTTCGGGCCCTTGCTGCCACCGAGGACAGCGTAGCCGACACCGCCGAGAACCAGAATCGCGAGCACGCCCACGACGATGGGCACGAGTTTCTTGTTCTTCCCGCCCGGAGCCTTGACCGCATTCGCTTTCTTTTCCTTCTTGTCGGACTTCTTGTCCTTGGTCGCGCCGCCAGCGTCAGGTGCCGGTTCCTCCACCTTGAAGCGGTACTTGCATTTGGGGCATTCCACCTTGGTGCCCACGAGGTCCGGGTTCTTGATCAGAACCGGCGCCTCGCAACTGGGGCAGGGAACCTTGAAACTCGCCATGAAACGCTCCGGCGGTGCCGTCATGAGGGGCGTGATGTGGTGTGTATCATAGTAGCGGGGCGGGCGCGCGGGGTGCAAAGGCTTTTTGCGAAGAGAGCCGCAAGCGGGTGTAGGACCGGCTTTGCGAGCGTATTGAGTCGGTCTACAATGTTTGGTAGCAAATCACTCTCGACGTTCGCCCCAAGTGCAAGGCAGGACGGCCGATGGCGAAACGCAAACTAACGCCTGAACAACTGACGAGCGTGAAGGAACTCGCCAAACAGTGGGGCAAAATCGTTGCCCGACGAGCCTACGGCGAAGGTGGCCCCGAACTCGACGTAGACTTCGACCAGATGGAGCAGATCGCGGCTGCCGCAAGCGCCGGGCTCGTCGAAGGCACCCTCGAACAACTCACACACACACAAGCTCAAAAACTCCCCGACGAGTTGCCCTGTCCAACCTGCCAGCGGGTCTGTTCAGTCCAGACGCGACCACGCGAACTGGTCGCACGCGGGGCTACGCTCACGCTCCAAGAACCGGTCGCTCACTGTCCCGTCTGTCGCCGGGATTTTTTCCCCCCAACGAACCAACCTCAAACTTGATGCCCACGGGTACAGCCCTTCGGTGCTTGCCAAGATCGTCCACGCCGGCGCCGTACTCCCGTCGTTCGACTTGGCCGCTCGAACGCTCCGGCTCCTGGCCGACATCTCGATCAGCGGTCGCCACGTCGGGCGACTAACCGAAAGGATCGCCGCCGAGTTGGTGAGCCGACGCGACGAGCATGCGGAAGCCCACCGACTCCGCAAGTTGGAGGCACAAGTTCTCAACGCGCCGGACGTGGTGGTCGTCGAAGTCGATGGCGGACGGTACCAGTGTCGCGCCGAGGCACCGGGGTGCGGGGCGTGGTCCCCGCAGTGGCGTGAGGACAAGGTCGCGTGCCTGGTCACGCTGGTCAGCAGGACGCACGCCACCGACCCGCAACCCGAACCGCCGGCGTGCTTCTTGGACCGCAAGCACGTCGGGAACATGACCCAATGCTCCGTTGCGAAAGAGCCTGAAATCGCAGGCGTCGGCGCAGATCCGTCGCTCGTGCCGTCCCCGAAACAGATCGACTGGCAACCGGAGCGACGGGTACGAACGTGTGTGGTGACGACTCGTGACAGCGAGGAGTTCGGTCGGTTGGTCGGCGCGGAGGCGAAGGCGCGGAACTTCGAGACCGCGAGCCGTCGCGCGTTCGTGGGTGACGGTCAGGCGTACAACTGGTCGATCCAGAAGCGCTGGTTCGCGGGTTACGTGGCGGTGGTGGACTTCATCCACGTGCTGGGTTACGTGTGGCAAGCGGCGCGTGCGAGCGGGGGCACCGACCCGGAACAGTGGGATCGGTACGCGAGGTGGATGCGGAGTTGCTGGCAGGGTCGTGTGTCGGAGGCACTCGCGGAGATGGACCGCGAGCAGGAACGGATCGGTGAGGCGCCGGAGGGCGCGGAGGAAACGGACGTGCGCGTGGTGCTGGGTCGTGCGCGTGGGTACTTGCGGAACAACGTTGAGCGGATGAAGTACCCGGAGTTTCGGAAGGCGGGTCTGCCGGTGACCAGTTCGTGGGTCGAGTCGTTGATCAAGGAGGTCAACTACCGGGTCAAGGGCACCGAGAAGTTCTGGAACCAAGACGGTGCCGAAAGCGTGTTGGCGGTGCGCGCCGCCGTACTCGGCGACGACGAACGACTCGACACGTATCTCGCCGCAAGACCCGGTTCTCCGTTCCAGCGCCGAACCGCTGCTTGATTACAAAGCCGGTCCTACACCCTCCCGCACCGCTTAACAAAAAGCAAATTAAGACGCTAAAACCGGGAGAATCCGTTGTGCTGAATTACCGACTTCCTTACGCCAAAATCAAGCCGGGTCGTTACGAACTCTGTTAATGCTACGAAGTTCATCCCAAATCGGTTCTTGAAACTGAGTTCGGGCTGACACCAATGAAGCTGGAACAGTACATCCTGCTCGACATTAAACGAAAGTAACTGCGCCAAGCCGTAGTCGCCCTCCGGCTTCTTGCCCGGTCGTGCCGGTTCTTCAGGCGCGGCCGGAAATCCTGTGCTCCGGTTCGATCAGTACGCCCACACCCGACAACCCCTCAAGCGATGTGGCTGACCCTGAAGCCTCAGCCGCACTTGACCCTTCCGATTGTAGCGCCTCGGCCGGGGCGCGACACGGAAACTCGCGCGCGTTGTACTTTTTCCCTTCACACCGGGACGGGTCACAATATCCTGTAACATCATTCGTCGGCACGTCCCCAACCGTCGGCGTCGCGGAGTTACCCGCCATGCGTTCCCCCCTCAAGGGGCTAATCGAACGACTGCGGCCCCGGTCGTACGGCCGGCGCCAGCCGCTCGTTCTCCTCAACGGGTTAGCCGAACAAGCCGAGTCGTGGTACCGCAACCGAAAATTCTGGTCGCGGTACTTCGAGGTTCTGACGCCGAACATCCTCGCGTACGAGGGTGAGGCGATCCACCGCCTGATCGCGGCCAAAGAGCCGATCACGGTCGAGTACCTCGTGAACCAGCTTCACACGTACCTCGACCAGTTCGTGCAGACCCCGCCGTACCACATCGTTGCGAGCAGTCTGGGCGGGAAAGTTGCCGTCGAGTTTGCCGCACGCTACCCGGAAATGGTGAACCGCGTCGTGCTCCTGTGCCCGTCGGGCATGGGCGACAAGGAGCAGTTGCCAATCATGGAGGGCGTAGTCGGTCGGAACGCGAGGGCGATGGTCGAGAGCGTGTTCCACAAGCCAAAGCGCGCTGACGGCGAGGTGCTGCGCTACTACCGGGCGCGGTTCGCGAACCGGAAGTGGCAGAAAGGGTTCCTGCGCACCGTGCGGGGCACGCTCGAACACACCGTGCGCGACAAGATGAAGGACATCAAGGCGCCGACCCTGCTCGTCACCGCTTCCGGGGACAAGGTGTGCGACCCGAAGATCGCCGAGGAAGCGGCGCGGGAACTTCCCAACGGTCACTTCCGCAAGATCGAGCGGTGCGGCCACGCTCCGCAGATCGAGAAGCACTGGCTGATCAACCGACTGGTCGTAGACTTCCTCAGTTCAACACGGCCGACCGCACACCCATCATGGACCAAACTCATCCTGACGAAGCAAACCCGAGCGAGCAAATAATGCAACCAACCGTGACGTCGCAGCCGGTAGCCACCTCGCCCGCTGCGTCCCTTGCGGCGCCGCACGCTCCGCCCGCTCCGACCAGCGACTCGAAGAGCAACCCGAACTCGCCCGCGGGCGCACAGACCCCCAAGGGGCCGGACTGGTGGCTCATGATGCGAGCGTTCCTCACACAGGGGAAGCGGATCGCGTCGTTCGCGCCGAGTTCGCGGTTCATGGCCCGAAAGATTCTCGACGGCATCGACTGGGCGAAAGCCGGTTCTATCGTCGAACTTGGCGCCGGCACCGGGCCGATTACAGCCGAGATGGTCAAGAAGGCGAACCCGAAGACGAAACTCGTGGTGATCGAACTCGACCCCACGCTATGCGGTCGGCTTCGCGACCGGTTCCGCGACACGCCCAACGTCGAAGTGATTTTGGGCGATGCGACGAAGTTCGGCGAATTGCTCGTGGAACGCGGTATTCCGAAGGTCGACCACGTGCTGTCCGGTCTGCCGCTTCCGTCATTCCCGGCGGAGACCCGCGACGCGATCCTGGCGACGGCCGCACGAACGGTCGCGGACGGCGGCACGTTCCGCCAACTGACCGTGATGCCGCTGATCTACTACAAGATGTACCGCCGGTATTTCGAGGATGTGCGGTTTCGGTTCGTGCCGTTCAACCTGCCGCCCGGTGGCGTGTACGTGTGCCGCGGGTTCCGCGACGCACCCGCGAAGTGACGGCAGTCCAGTGGCGTAGAATGAGAGCCTACCCACTTGGGTAGGCTCTCGGTTTTGGCGAACGGCCGGTGTCAGCCGGCCGGTGAGACGCAGGGGCATCGGCGGGTTCTCAGGGCTTACCGGCCGGCTGACACCGGCCGCTCGCCAGGAGACACCATGGCCAGCACCAAGTTCCTCGCGCCGCTCGCAAACAGTCGCCTTGTCCGTCGTGTGGCCGACGCAGTTTTGTTGCGATACGCTCACCACCGCACCGTTCAACTCGATCAGATGGACGTGGCCGCCGTGCAGAGTCGGACGCTCATGCGTCTGGTGCGGAAGGCCAGGCGTACGCGGTTCGGGCGCGATCACGACTTCTCGCGTATCGCGTCGGTGGCGGATTACCAGGCGCGCACACGCGTTCGCGAGTACGGGTGGTTCTGGGATACGTACTGGAAGGACGCGTACCCGCGACTCGACAACATCACTTGGCCGGGGAAGATCCCGTACTACGCGCTGTCGTCCGGCACGACGAGCGGCGCGACGAAGTATATTCCCGTTTCGTGGGAGATGGTTGCGTCCAACAAGAAGGCGGGGTTCACAACAACCGCGCTGTTCCGGCACGCAAACCCAAGCGCAAAGTTGTTCACCGGCAAGTTCTTCTTCCTCGGCGGCAGCACCGACCTTCGCAAGCAAGACGACGGCAGCCTCGCGGGTGACCTGAGCGGCATCGCGGCGAAGGAGCTGTTCGAGTTCTTGCGCCCGTACACGTTCCCGCCCGGTGAGATGACGCTCATCACCAACTGGGAAGAGAAAGTAAGGAAGTTCGCGGAGTTGAGCGCGCGCGAACCGATCACCGCGCTGAGCGGCATACCGGCGTGGATGTACGTGCTGTTTGCGCGACTGAAAGAAGCAACCGGGAAGAAGACGGTCGCGGAGGCGTGGCCGGACCTGCGGCTGATCGTTCATGGCGGCACGAAGTTCGACCCGTACCGCGACCTGTTCAAGAAGGAGATAGGCTGCGACCTCGTGAAGTTTTGCGAGGTGTACCCGTGTTCGGAGGGTTTCATCGCGACTGAAGACCCGCGATACAACCTGCTCCGCATCGTGCCCGATCACAACATCTTCTTCGAGTTCGTCCCGGTCGAAGACTTGGGTAAAGAAAAGCCGACGCGACACACGCTCGCGAACGTGGAAGTCGGGGTGCAGTACGCGGTGGTCCTCACGTCATGCGCCGGTGTGTGGTCGTATCTGGTGGGTGACACGGTGGCGTTCGAGCGCCGCGACCCGCCGCTGATTCGGTTCACGGGCCGCACGAAGTACTTCCTCTCCGCGTTCGGCGAACACTTGATCAGCGAGGAAGTCGAGAAGGCCGTCGCGCACGCGTGCGAGGTGTGCGGCGTTCACCAACTCGACTTCCACGTCGGGCCGGTGTTCCCGTCGCAACCGGGCAAACCGGGGCACCACCTGTACCTCATCGAGTTCGCGGACGGATCGCCGGACACCGCACGCTTCGCGAAAGCAATCGACGAGGAACTGAGCTGCATCAACGAGGACTACGCACCGCACCGCCTCGGCGATCTCGCGATGCTGATGCCGGAAGTGCGCGTCGTAAAGCGCGGCGGATTCGACGAGTGGATGAAGGCTCGCGGCAAGTACGGCGGGCAGAACAAGGTGCCGCGCATGGACAATAGCGGCACGATGACAAAGGACATGGCGACGTGGTTTGATGCAAACGGGTGGTGAGAAGAACCTCTCCCCCAACCCCCTCCCCTGAGAAGGGAGGGGGAGCGTCGCGCCGATGAAATGCCATTGCCAACGAGTGATTTTGTTTTGTTCACCCTCTTTATTAGGGGAGGGGGTTGGGGGGAGAGGTCTTGCCTGCACACACACCGTTTGTTGGGCTTGTTCCGGCCGTACTCACGCCGTTCGACGCGGCTGGCGCGTTAAATCTTTCAGCCGTTGAACCGCATGCGGCGCTGCTCACGCGTGATGGCGTGGCCGGCGTGTTCGTCGGCGGCACGACTGGCGAGTTCAGTTCGCTCACGCAAGAAGAGCGGCTCAAACTAACAACGCGCTGGGCCGCGGTCGTGCGGGGCACGCCCACTCGCTTGGTCGTACACGTTGGCGCGAACTGCCTCGTGGACGCGAAGCAACTCGCCACACAGGCGAACACGCTCGGCGCCGCTGCGATAGCCGCCGTCGCGCCGAGTTACTTCAAGCCGAAGTCGCTCGATGTGCTCATTCAGTGGTGCGCGGAACTGGCGTCTGCGGCACCGGACACGCCGTTCTACTTCTACGACATCCCGGTGCTGACCGGGGTCGCGTTCTCGATGGTGGATTTCCTCGAACAAGCCCCGGCGCGAATCCCGACGCTCGCGGGGGTGAAGTTCACCAACCCGGACCTGATGACCTTCCAGCGAATGATCCGCGTGAACGGCGGGCGGTTCGACGTGCTGTTCGGAATGGACGAGCAATTGCTCGCGGCGGTTGTTTTAGGCGCGCGTGGCGCGGTTGGCAGCGGGTACAACTTCGCGTCGCCGATCTACAACCGGTTGCTCGCCGCGGCTCGCGCGAACGACTTCGAGACGGCGCGAACGGAGCAGTATCGCGGTGTGGAACTGGTCGCTCTCCTCATGCGCCACGGATACCTTCCGGCGGCAAAAGAAGTGATGCGCTTGCGGGGCGTCGATCTTGGGTCGGTGCGATTGCCGCACGCCGCGCTGACCGCTGAGCAGATCGCGAACTTCCGACGTGAGTACGAACAATTTCTTGGAGAGCGGGGCGTAAGCCCACTGTTAAACTAACCCACGACGTTTTGCGCGTTCAAATTCGCAGGGCGCTGACGCCCCCGATTAGCATTCCTCCAATGTTCCGCTGTTTTCCACTGCGAGTGCGTGAGTAATGATTTACAATTAACGCGGGTCGCAACACAACCCGCGTGTTCATGAGATTCCGCGTGAAGGCAATTATCAGCGATATCCACGGCAATATGGAAGCCCTCCAGGCTGTACTGTCCGACATCCAGGCGCAGGGCATCAGCGAACTCTACTGTCTCGGTGACGTGGTCGGCTATGGACCGAATCCGCGCGAGTGCATCGACCTGGTGATGGAGAGTAAACTCGTCCTCTTGGGCAATCACGATCAAGGCGCGATGTTCGACCCGGACGGGTTCAACCAGTCCGCCGAACGGGCGATTTTCTGGACCCGTGGCCAACTTGAATCGTCCAGCGAACCGCGACCGTCACGAGAGAAGCGGTGGGAGTTCCTTTCGGAGCGGCCCCGCAGCCACCGCGAAAACGGCTACCTGTTCGTTCACGGTTCCGCCCGCAACCCGCTCAACGAGTACGTGTTCCCTGAGGATGTGTACAACCAGCGCAAGATGGAACGCATCTTCGCCCTCGTGGACCGCTACTGCTTCCAGGGCCATACACACATCCCCGGCGTCTTCACCGAGAACATGCAGTTCCTCAGCCCGGAAGAAGTCGATTACGCGTACAAACTCGACGGACGCAAGACGCTCTGCAACGTGGGTAGCGTGGGGCAACCGCGCGACGGCAACTGGCGCGCCTGCTATGTCGTCCTCGATAACGACGTGATCAAGTTCCGGCGAGTTGAGTACGACTGGCAGAAGACCCGCGATAAGATCTACGACATCCCGGACCTCGACAACTTCCTCGGTGACCGCCTCGGCGAAGGGCGGTAAATCTCTCGGATTCTCCTGCGAATAACACATCAGCTTGCGGACGGTCGTCCGAGGACTGTGCGGTTTCGTAAGATACACCGCGTCCGCTCCCGATCGCGCACCTATCGACTCCACACATGCGTAAGAACGCTCTCAATTTCGTCGTCTTCCTGTTTCTCGCGGGGGGGATGTTCTTCCTCTGGCAGTACGCAAACGAGAACATGCCGAAGCCCCCCAAGAAGATTGATCCCGCCGATGCACTCCTTGAGGACGCCAAGAAGCGGGCCGAAGAGGACGCGAAGCGGGTCGCGGAAGCGGACGAGAAGAAACGGATGGCGCAGCAAGCGATTGGCGCGGCCGGCGGCGGCTTGGCAGTCGCACTCGACCTGCCCAAGCCCAAGCCTCCGGAACCGCCGAAGGTTGGTGTGCCGTTGCTTGGCGGCATTGATCCCCTCGCGGTTCACACCGCAATCACCAACGGCATCTTCGATATCGTCAACCGGCCGACACTTGTCGCACTCGGCACCAATGATTTCTACAACCGCGTACTGCTCACCACTCGCGGCGGCGCTGTGCAGCAGGTCGTGCTGCCGAAGTTCGGCCAGGCCGACCGGCTCGGGCGCGAAGTCAAACAGAAGGACAACGACGGCAACTCCACGAAGGATGCGCTCTCGCTGCACCTGCTCCCCGGCACCCCGTACTCGCGGTCGAAGAAGCTGAAAGAAGAGTACACCGTCCCGGGCCTGCGCCCGGGCAAGGTGGCGGACCTGTCAGAACTCGCGGAGCCGAGCTACGCCCTCTTCCACTACCCAACGACAGATGACCAGAATCCCGACCCGTTCTTGGGCGAGACGAACTGGACGATCGCGTCCGAAGAGCGTCCAGAGGGCGGCGCCCACAAGGTCGTGTTCGAGAAGGAACTGGGCAAGCCGTACTACGTCAAGTTCCGCAAGATCTACACGCTCGCACCGACGGATTACCACGTCGGGTTGCGGATCGAGATCGAGCGGCTGCCGGGAGGGAAGAAAGGCGACGAGGGCAAACTCCGCTATCAGCTCTCCGGCCCGCGTGGGCTGCCCATCGAGGGCGAGTGGTACACCAGCATCTACCGCGTCGCGATCGTCGGCTGGCGCGACAAGAGCGGCACGCCCCGGCGCCAGTACGAAGATTCCGTCTCGATCGGTAACAAACGCGGCGGTGAGAAGGCCAAACTCGACGACAACACTTTCAAGTACATGGTGGTCGCCAACCAGTTCTTCGCGAGTGGTGTCGCCGTCGACGACCGAGCCGACGACACGGTCGAGAACGGGATGAAGAACCCGTGGTCCCACGTCCGCGCCACCACGGAACTCCCGTTCGACAAGAAACAAGACCCGCAGCAAACGCAGTTCGACGACATCACCGTGCGGGCCGCGTCCGAACCGCTCGACCTCGCTCCGGGCGAAAAGAGGACGCACAGTTACCTGATCTACAACGGGCCAGCGAAGGTCGGACTGTTGAAACTCATGCCGAAGGATCGCAAGGTCAGCGATGCCTTGGTGGACCGCTACAAGGACGACTTGACGCTCTCCACCATCACCGACTTCCGCTCCGAGACGTGGATCGGTCGGTTCGCCAGTTCCATCTACTGGGCCGATCTCGTCATCGCGATGACCAACCTGATGCACTTCCTTCTCGCGAAGATCCACTGGGTGTTCGGGAGTTGGGCGCTCTCCATCGTCGTGCTGACCATGTGCGTGCGCCTCGTGCTGCTGATGCCCAGCCGCAAGCAGACCGCGATGAGCATGAAGATGATGGAGGTACAGAAGCAGTTGAAGCCGGAGTTCGACAAACTGCAGGAAAAATACAAGGACGACATGTCGTCGTACAACCGCGAGAAGACACGGTTGATGATGCAGCACGGGGCCAACCCGTTCGCGATGATGGGCGGGTGCCTGTTGCTGTTCGCCCAGATGCCCGTCATGATGGGGCTGTACTTCTGTCTTCAAGAGAGCGTGTTCTTCCGGCTCGACTCGTTCCTGTGGTGCGACAACCTCGCCGCGCCGGATATGCTCGTTTGGTGGAGCGAGAGCATCCCGTTCATCAGCACGACGGAAGACATCGGCAGCTTCATCTACCTGGGACCGTACTTCAACCTGCTCCCGATTCTGGCGGTGGGGCTGATGCTCTACCAACAAGCGAAGATGATGCCGCCCTCGACCGACCCGCAGGCGGAACAGCAGCGGATGATGATGAAGTTGATGATGATCATGATGGCGGTGTTCTTCTACAAGGTCGCGGCGGGGCTGGCGCTGTACTTCATCGTGAGTACCGGGTGGGCGATCATCGAGCGTCAGTTCATACCGAAGCCGAAGATTGACGGCTTCGGCTCCGACGACGACAAAACCAACGGCACGACCAAAGCGGTCTCGACCAACGGCAAACTCTCGCCCACGGCGGAATCTGCGGTGGCGGAAGCGCGGAAAAGGAGCAAGGGGTTGCTCGGTCGCTTGCGTGAGAAGTTGCAGGAGAAGATGGAGGAGATGCAGAAGAAGGCCGACGAGCAATCGAAGCGGCAGATCCGTAACGACCCGACCCGCCCCGACAGCAATGGCCCCGACGGTCAGCCACCGAACAACCCACGCCGCGACAAGAAGAAAAAGCGCAAGAAGTGAGTGTTTGGGTAGGTGCCGCTTGCCGAGCGGTACCTACCCAAACACTCACTTCTTCGGCAAGTCGACCGTCACGTTGTTGTCGCCCACTTTCACCATGACTGGCGTCGGCAGTTCGACGGGGCCGGTTGGCCCGCCAGTGGCCTGATCACCGAGTGGTGGGGTGTAGGTCATCTTGTACTTGCCCGCCGGCGCGCCAGGCTTGCGTTCGCCCTTCGAGTCCGTGGTGCGCACGGTGGTGAGCGAGAACGTGCCGTCGGTTCCGACCTCGGAATTGACGACGAAATCCGACTGGGCCGGGTCGGGTGTGAAGCGGACGCTCCCGCCACTGACGGATCGCCCGCTCCGTGTGACCACGCCTTTTACCGGGTTCAGATCGGGGAAGTCCGGTTGTTTGGCCTCGGTGCCACATCCCGCGCTCGCGAGAAGTGCGAGCGCGAAAACTGCGGCTTTGGTTCGGGTTTTCATTGGGGTTACCAGTCGTTCGCCAGAGGATTCCCGTCACGCGGGTCGGTGGCTCGTTGCCAGGTGAGGTCGGAGACGCCGGCGCTCACGAACCGAACGCTGCCGTCCCCGAGGCCGACCAGGATCCCGCCGGTGTGGATGCCCTGGGGCCGGTCCATCTGGCAGTTGTTGGCGAAGTGCGGTTGGACCTGGAATTTCCGTGCTGCCGGGTAGCCCGTCACGTTGCCCTTTCCTGCCCCGACGCCGCCCGGTCCGAGGTTGAAACCCGGGCGCCACTCCTGGTTGGCGTCAGCCCACAAGCTGCCGGACAGATTCGTAACAACGGCTGTGTCCCCGCACGTCCCATACATCTCCGCGAAGAACACCGTGTTCGACAACCCGTCGAGTGCGGTCGTCATCATCTCCTTGCGGCCGGGCGACCACGTTCGGCCGTTCGCCGGGTCTCCGAACACGTAGTTGTTCATGCCGTAGTTGGAGACTCCCCAGTTGTTCGCCCCCCCCCGTGTGGTGAGGCTCTTGCCTTGCGTGTGTGACGTGTCGGTGGGACACACAAACGTTTTGACAACCTTGTCGTATTGGTGGTTGTAATCGACTGTGGGGTTGACCAACTTGTAGACGTTGTCCTGCTCCACGTGCGAGAGCAGGAAGTGGAACCCGGTGAGTTTGTGAACGCCAAACGGGCTTGCGCCGGTCGCGGTTGTTGCCGACGGCGCGCACAGCGGCGGCAGTGTCTGAATGGAGTCTTGCAGACTGTGGGTCGCGATGCCGAGTTGCTTCAGGTTGTTCGAACAACTCATGCGTGCGGCGGCTTCGCGCACCTTCTGCACAGCGGGCAATAACAACCCTATCAGGATCGCGATGATCGCGATTACCACCAACAACTCGATCAGCGTGAAACCACGCCGCAGATGTGAAGAGACCATAACGAACCTCCCAGCATGAAATGAACCGGGAACGAACGGAAAGAGGAAATGTGTTCTGAAAGATGAGTCTACCCGACTCGTTGGGATGTGCAAGCGAAAGTTGCGATCCAACCGGGTCGAACGACCGCGCCGAGTTCGGCGCGGTCCGCGACCGGAATCAATACCGGGCGATGAGTTCCACCAAGAGTCGCTGGTTCAGGATGTCGTGTCGGTTCGACAGTGGCACTTCAAATGCCGCACCGAGTGTGAAGTTCTTCGAGAGGAGCGCCTTTGCGCCGAACGCGGCTGTCATCAGGTGAGCGCCAGACTGACCTCGGGTGCCGAGGTTGAGCAGTCCGTCCCCTTCCCCGATCTCGGCCGGCAACCGGTTTCCGCCTGCGGTGTACCAGAACCAGTTCACTTCCGCGAGCGGGTACAGCCACCCGAACAACTGTCGGTCCACGTGAACGCTGTTGTAGAGGAAGCTCGACCCCTGCGAACTCTTCACTGGGAAGTAGTATCCGGTTGTTTGCAGGTAGTGCCACTTGTCGCCGAACTCTTTTCCGAAGGTCACGAACGGGGCGAACGACCCGGACCCGTGGTTCTGGAACACCTTCGCTTCGCCCGTCGGAACCTCGTACATGAAGCCGACCGCGGCCAGCGTCTGCGTTTCGACGTTGCGGTAGAACGTGTACTTCAGCCCGGCCGCGATGTTCAGGAACCCGGTCTGCGTGGCCCCGTTCCGCGGCGCGAGGTGACCGATCCCGTCCTTGTCCGCGATGAAGCTCAACCGCTCCGTGAGCGCGAGGTTGAGTTGCAGCCCGTACACCTGAACATTGCCGCCGCCGAGCGGGTGCGATGCCGGGATGTTGTTGTTGATGAACAGCAATCGGGCGTGGGAGTTCGAGCGTGGGTCTTTGCTCAGCACCGGGTTCGAGATCGGCCCGACGAAGCCTTCAAACTCGCGGTCGCTCTGGAACAGCCCGCGAACCGGTGCGGCGCACTGGTCGCACAGTGCAGGTCGTGGAACGGGTTGTGTCGCCGGAGCCGCGGGCAGTGCGACCGGTGGCGGGGCAGTGTACCCCGAAATGGGCAGTGTTTGATACGTCTCGGGACTGTTGTGTACTGGTTCGGCACCGACGGCGCCAACCGCGAGCAACGCGGTTATGGTGAGAGAGTTCATCCTTGAACCTTGGGTTGAATCCGTGCGCGGCACGGTTGGCGCGCGTCAACAGGGCGAATCCGCGCCCGTACTGAGTACATCGGACTGATTAATCTTGAGATCTGGTGTTGCCGTCCCTCGTCGACGACTGAGGGGTCGAAATGCGTCGGTCTGGGATGGTTATATCGGTTGTTGTAGATTCATATCCCGCTGGCTACTGTGCGAAATTGGCACCGCAGCCAGCATGTACGCTGTTTTTCTCGCTCACCCAATGCGCGGGAACAGCGGCTTCACCTTACCTTCGACCAACTCCGCGGTAACGCGAAGGTCGTCCGGTTGGGCTTTCAACTCGCTTGCGTCCGCGTACTTCACCTCCAGCCACGGCGTCGGGAAGTTGAAGCTGGTGTAGATCGTCTCCGCGCTCTTGGGGATGAACGGCTTCAGTAGGATGCTCGCGATTCGCAGCGACTGGACGGCATTAAACAGCACCCGCTTGGCCGCGTCCTTGTCGGTTTTCACCAACTTCCACGGGGCGTTCGCCTCAAGGTACTGGTTGGTCGGCGTGAGGAAGTCTTGCACGATCTTCTGGAGCGCGAGGTTGTAGCGGCACGCTTCAACGTGTTCGCGCACCTCGTCCACGAACAGCATAAGGTCCAACCCCGGCACGACGGACTCCGGCACCTTGTTCGCGGTACCGTCGAGTTTCGCCTCGTAGTTCTTCGTGATGAGCGTCAGCCCGCGACTCAGCATGTTGCCGAGGTTGTTCGCCAACTCCGAGTTGTAGACCTCCTCGAATCGCTGCCCGCTGTAGTCTCCATCGTTGGGAAACGGGCACTCGCGCATGAAGTAATAGCGGTACGCGTCGGTACTCGACTTGCTGATGATCTCCAGCGGATCAACGACGTTACCGAGCGTCTTGCCCATTTTCTCGCCGTTGTTGTTCACGAACCCATGCGAGAACACCTTGCGCGGCGCCTCTTCGCCCGCCGCCCATAACATCGCGGGCCAGATGTGCGTGTGAAATCGCGTGATGTCCTTCCCGATGAAGTGGATGTCCGCGGGCCAGTGCTTGCGAAACGTCGCCTCGTCGTCGCCGTACCCGATACCGGTGATGTACGTGAGTAGCGCGTCGAACCAGACGTAAATGGTGAACTCTGGGTCGAACGGCAGCTTGATGCCCCACTGCTCGCCGTGCCGCGAGATGTTCAGGTCTTGCAGCCCTTCGGCCTCGATGAACCCGATCATCTCGTTCCGCCGGCTTTCCGGCTGCACGAAATCTGGGTTCTCCTTCAGGTGCTGCAACAGCCGGTCCTGAAAAGCGGAGAGCTTGAAGTACCAGCACGGTTCCGAGCGCCGGACGAGCGGGCGTTTGTGCGCCGGGCACTGACCCGCGTGTTCCGTATGCGCCTTGTCGCTCTTGAACTCCTCGCACCCCGGACAGTACCACCCCTCGTAACTCCCCTTGTAGATGTAGCCGCTGTCGTGAACCTTCTGAACGAACTTCTGGCAGCACTGTTTGTGGCGCTCCCCGCTCGTCTGCACGAAGGTGTCGAAACTGATGTCGAGGGCGCGCCAGACGTGCTGGAACTGCCTGGCCATGTCGTCGCAGTACGCCTGCGGCTCCTCCCCCAGTTCCCGCGCGCGGTCCGCGACCTTGAGCGTGTTCTCGTCGTTGCCCATCAAGAAGTAGACGTCGAACCCCTCCATACGGCGATAGCGGGCTTGCACGTCGGCGCCGAGTTTCTCGAACGCGGTCCCGATGTGCGGCCGGCTGTTCGGGTAGTCGATGGCGGTCGTCTGGAACCAGCGGGGTTTGTCCGTCACGGTCTTGCTCCTTCGTCTTCGCTAAACGATGTAGCCTTTCTACAGACGCGGCACGGGTGGAGCAGGTTCAGCGCACCCGCGTGAGCACAGTGCTTCCGCCCTGTGTTACGTCAGACGGCCCCTCCGGGGCGAAAACCACGACACCCGGTTCTTCTCTTCGCCCCAGAGGGGCCGTCTGACGTAGCACAGGGTGGAAGCCCTGTGTTCCGTTGCGGAATGCGCTCGACCGCGACCGTGCGCACGCGGTACACTCATCTCATCCCTTTACGTGAGTCCCGCCTCATGCTCACAGTCCTCGGTCCGGCTTCGAGCAGCCTCTGCGGTGGTGTCACGCGGCGCGGCTTCATCCGCCTTGGCGCGCTCGGCTCCGCGTTCACGCTCGCCGACGTGCTGCGCGCGAAAGAGTCGCAAACTTCTACGGCGCGGAAAGACACCGCGGTTATCCTCTGGTGGATGGGTGGCGGGCCGAGCCAGAACGACACTTACGATCCCAAGCCGAACGCGCCGGCCGAAGTTCGTGGGCCGTATGGGTCCGTGCAAACCGCCGCGCCGGGCGTGCGGTTCAGCGAACTGCTGCCGCTTCAGGCGAAGGTCGCGGACAAGGTCGCGATTCTCCGCTCGATGTCCCACTACGACCACAACCACCCCGACGCGGCGCACCTCGTTCAGACCGGCTACCACGAAAAGAACGTGCAGTTCCGCGGGCAGTTCTACCCGGCTCAAGGGTCTGTGGTTGCGAAGGTCCGAGGCGCGAACGCACCGGGCATCCCGCCGTATGTGTGCATCCCGGACGCGTACTTCGCTCGCCAGGGGTTCTACCAACTCGCAACGTACCTCGGGCAGCAGTTCGACCCGGTGAACAGCGGCAGCGAGCCGACGTTCCGGTTCACCGGTCCGGGGCCGTCGTTCTCGCTTCCCGCCGGCATCACCGTCGAACGCGCCGAAGACCGCAAGGAGTTGCTCCGACGCCTCGACGCCGCGAGCAAGCGCGCGGAACCCGCGGTCGGCGGGCTGGACGCGGCCAACCAGAAAGCGTTTGAACTCGTGACGAGCCGCGCCGCGAAGGAGGCGTTCGACGTGTCGCGTGAGCCGCAGAAGCTCCGCGAGAAGTACGGCACGAACCCGTGGGGCCGCTCGGCGCTGCTCGCGCGGCGACTCGTTGAAGCGGGCGTGACGTTCGTGACCGTGAACCACTACGAAGCCGATGTGGACTGGTGGGACGATCACTACACCATCGAAGCGAATCTCAAGAAGCGGCTACCACCGTTTGACCGGGCGCTCGCGGCGCTCATCGAGGACATCCACGACCGCGGCTTGGCGGAACGCGTGTTGATTGTCGCGATGGGTGAGTTCGGGCGAGGGCCGCGAATCGATTCGCTCGCCGGTCGCGGGCACTGGGCGAAGGCGATGAGCGTGCTGCTGAGCGGCGGCGGGGTGAAGGGCGGCCATGTGGTCGGCGCGACGACCGCCGACGGCGGCGAACCGGCCACGCACCGCTACGGACCGGGCGACATGCTCGCGACCATCTACCATCACCTCGGCATCGACCACGCCGATTCGCTACCGGACAAGCAGAGCCGCCCAGTGCGGTTCGTCGATTCCGGCGAGCCGATCCGCGAACTGTTTTGAGCGAGAGAACGCAGGTTGACCGCCGTTCGGCTTCTATGCGATAACGCCGCACCTTCGCGGAGGCGGAACGCATGGATGCGGCGAAACACAAGGGCGTGGTCGCGTGGTGCCGGTTTCTCTTTACTGGCATCCTCTTTCCCGGAACCGCTGACGCGGACACTCGCGTTCGTCGGCTTTCGCTTCTCCTCGTACTGCTTCTCCCCGCGGTGCTGCTCTACCCGACTCGCGGGTTTCACCTGCTGGAACCGGACGAGGGTCGCTACGCGCAGATTCCGAAAGAGATGCTGCAAAACGGTTCGTGGGTCGTGCCCACGCTTCAAGGCGAACCGTATCTCGACAAACCGCCGCTGATGTACTGGCTGACAGCTCTGAGCTACAAAGTGTTTGGCGTCACACCGGAAGCGGCCCGGCTCGTGCCCGCGTTGTGTGTGCATCTCACGATTCTCGCGGTGTACCTCATTGGCCGACGAAGTGTCGGTGAGCGTGGCGCGCTCTGGGCCGCGCTGCTGCTCTCTGTTGCGCCGGGGTTCGTGAGCGTCGCACGTCTGCTCTTACTCGATGGCCTTCTCGTATTCTGTGTGACGACATCCGTGCTGTGCGGCTTCGAGGCAGTGCGGACTGGCACGCTGAAGCGCGGGTGGTGGCTCGCAGCGGCGCTCGCGTCCGGGCTGGGGTTCCTCACGAAAGGCCCGATCTCGGAAGTACTGTTGTTCGTGCCGCTGTGGGCGTATGGGTTCTTGATGCGAAGAGAAGAACCAACCCCCCTCCCTTCAGGGAGGGGGGTTGGGGGGGTAGGTTTCCGCTGGTACCTCGTGTTCTTCGGCGTGGTGTTCGCGGTGAATCTGCCGTGGTACGTCGCGATGTACCTCCGCGAGCCGCAGTTCCTGAAGCACTTCTTCTGGGAACACAACGTGATGCGGTTCCTCCAGCCGTTCGACCACCTGCAACCGATCTGGTACTACGTGCCCCTCTTGCTCGGTGGGTTGCTGCCCGGGACGCTCCTGCTCGCGGCTTACTTCTGGAAGCTCCTGCGAGGATCGGCAGAAGACAGCGCGAGTCGGTCGTCCGCGGGCGGGTTCTGGCTACTCACCGGCGTGTGGTGCGTGTTCTTCTTCAGTTGCTCGGGCAGCAAACTCCCGACGTACATCCTCCCGGCGTACCCGTTCCTGTGCCTCGCGGTGGGCGAGTTCGTTGCGCGTACCAAGTGGAACACCGCGCTCCGCACACGCGCGATGATCGGCGCAATGGCCGCGATCATGCTCATGGCGCATCACGTCGCGGTGCCGTGGTACGCGCGTGAGCGGTCACCGTATGGCAACCCGGAGATGGTGGGGCGGTTCGTCAGCGATCACAATGTGGCGGTGGTGTGTTTCCCGCGGCACTGTGACTCGCTCGCGTTCTACCACGACCGGTCCGATATGCGGTACGTGCGCACCAAGAACGTGAACCAACTCATGATGGACTGTCACCACCGCCCGCGAACGGTGATTCTGTTCACGCACCGCGACTCGTTCACCGGCTTCAAGAACACGCTGCCCCCGAGCCTGGAGATCGTGGAAACGACCACGTTCAAGCGGAAGGGGAGTGGGTCGCTGCTCGACAAGTTCGCGGGTTCGACGCCGTGGGGATTGTGTGACGTGGCGGTGGTGGTGCCGAAGTACCACGTCCCGCCGAAGGATGGCGCAGAGTAAGAGTAGAGTGTTCTCTGCGTTCTCCGCGGTGACCACTCTTCGGATTTCGTGCTTACCCACCGGCCGCGTTGCTGACAGCGCCGATGTAGACGCTCGCGATGCGGAAGATGAAGAAGATGATCATGATCGCAACCATCGCGTAAACGGCGTAGCCCGTGAACTGTGCCGCGACCTTCATCTTACGCTCGGCATCTTCGCGGTAGCGGTTCGCGAGCCGTTCCATCGTCTCGGACGTGTTCCCAGTCTCTTCGCCGACCATGAGCGTTTCGCGGAACTCCGCCGGGAACGGCGCGCGCGAAGCATCGATCGCTTCGAGCAACTCGCCGCCGCGTTTTGCGACCTCCACCGCACGCGCTTCGCCGGACTGGAACCGCGCGTTACACGTTGCGCGGAAGCAGTAGTGCAGCGTCGTCTCGGCCCGCAGACCGGCTTCGGCGCACATCCGCAGCGCGACCGCGAACCGCAACACCGCGAACGCGAGCAGCGCCGGACCCCAACCCGGCACAATCAGGAACATCCCTTCGAGCCGCGCCCGGAAGCGCACGTTCTCGGCGGCCACTTTCAGAACGAACAGGATCCCGCCCGCGAACGCGGCTCCGCAGAAGAGGAACGTGAGCGCTCCCGAAGTGCCTGTCAACCCGAGGCCGATCGGGTCCATCTCCTTGCCGCTTGAGTCCTTCGATTCAAGCATTCCGAGGACGAATATCAAACCGCTGATGATGAGGACGGCCGCGCAGTACTGGATCGCGGGGTACATCATCGCCGAGCGGAAGTTCCGTTGCGTGGTGAGTGCGGACGAGTAGTACTCTTCGAGTTCCTGAAACGTGTCTTCGAGCCGCCCGGTTTGCTCGCCCACCGCGACCAGTTCCACGAACAGCGGCGGGAACTTGTCGCGGTGCGGTTCGAGCGCGTCTTCCAGTGATGAACCCTTGCTGAGCTTTTCAGAGAATTCCTTCGCCAGTGCGCGGAGAGCGCGCGGCCCGGACTTCCCCTGTTGCTTGAAGATTTTGATTGGGTCGAGGCCCGCGCTGAGGCTGAACCGCAGGGTCCGGCACCACTCCACGAGCGCGGGCAACGGGCATTTCGAGGACGAGAAGAGCATCTTGGACCGGGTGTGTTGGGGATGGAGTTTCGCGTATTGTGAAGTAGACGGAGACGAACGCTTTCGATCTCGCGCCACTACCTTCCGATATACCCGATGCCCGACGCGCCCGACATACCCGATCCGCGCTTCCTCGCCGGAGTGGACCTGTTCAACCGCGGCGAGTTCTTCGACGCGCACGAGGTTTGGGAAGATCTGTGGCACGAGTGCGGGTCAGCGGATCGCAGGTTCTACCAGTCGCTGATTCAGGCCGCGGTCGCGGCGTACCACTATTCGCGCGGGAACGCGACCGGCGCATCGCGGTTGTACCACTCCGGGCGCCGCTACATGGAACCGTTTCGCCCCGCGTACCTGGGACTTGTGATCGATGCGTTCTGGGATGCAATGGCGGCGCACCTCGCCGGCGCAAGCGCGCCGACGATCGTGCTTGAAGTGGTGTAAAGCTCCCTTCAACAGATACAACAAGTCAATCGCGCCCAGCGCCGTTTAGCGTCGGACCCAACGGGGCCGCGACGACGAATCTCCACAAACCCAAAGCACGCATGCGGGTTGTTGAACTCGAAGCCCGGCACGTTCGCGTCGCACTGCGGCGGAAGGTCACACACGCGAGCCACGTTCGCACGGAGACGGATAACGTCGTCGTGCGATGTAAGCTCAGCGATGGCACCACCGGCTACGGCGAGGGCGTGCCGCGAGACTACGTCACCGGCGAGACGATCGACTTCGCCCTCGACCTGCTGAAACGCTCTGACCTTGCGAAGCAACTCAACACCGACACCGAGAACTTCGTTCAGGCGGTTCACCTCGCGGAGCGGATCAAACTCGCGGCCTCGCCCGAAGACGATCGCAAGATTCTCGGCAACGCGGCCCGCTGCGCGATGGAACTCGCGGTGCTCGATGCGTTCGGCCGCGCGTTCGGCGAACCGCTCACACGGGTCACGGAACTGGTCGCCCCGGAACTGTACAAGTTCCGCGACCGCGTTCAGTACAGCGGCGTGATCGGCAACCCGCGTGGCTGGAAGAAACGCCTGTACCCACTGGTGTACCGGCTCGCGGGGTTCTCCCAGGTGAAGCTCAAGGTCGGCATCGAAGGTCAGGACGACGTGAAACGCACGAAGATCATGCGCCGCTGGTTGGGCCGCAAGATCGACCTGCGCATCGACGCCAACGAAGCCTGGTCCCCGACGGAAGTGACCGCACGCATTCAAGAGTTGGAGCCGTTGGGCATCACGAGTGTCGAGCAACCGGTGCGGCACGAAGACGTGGCATGCCTTGCGGCTGTGCGCAAACAGGTGAAGACGCCAATCATGCTGGACGAATCGCTGTGTGGCGCGGTAGATGCGGAGCGAGCGGTGCAGGGCGGGTGGTGCGATCTGTTCAACCTGCGGCTCTCGAAGTGCGGTGGGTTCATTCCGAGTTTGCGGCTCGCGCAATTCGCGAAGCGTCACAACCTCGGGTATCAACTCGGCTGTCAGGTCGGCGAGACGGCGATTCTCAGCGCCGCGGGTCGGCACTTCGCGACGAGCGTGGCCGACATCCGCTACCTCGAAGGCAGCTACGACCGGCATCTGGTGTGGGAATCGCTCGCGGTCGAAGACCTGACATTCCGGCGCAGCGGTTGGGCGCCCGCGCTGATCGGCAGCGGTCTCGGCTTCAAGCTCGACCAAGCCCGGCTCGACTGGGTCACAAAGCGCAAGGAGACGCTGCTTGGCTGAGCACGAAGAACCTCTCCCCCCAACCCCCTCCCCTAAGAAGGGAGGGGGAGCCGGATCTACTCCCCCTCCCTTCTTAGGGGAGGGGGTTGGGGGGGGAGGTTGTCTTTCCGCCTTCCGCGCCTCCGACGGCTACTCGTTTTACTTACGCCACTACCCTCCCACCGGTGTCCCCCGCGCGCGCCTTGTGTTCGTCCACGGCATCCGCAGTCACGGCGGTTGGTACACGCGTTCCTGTGCCGCGTTCGCGGAAGCGGGTTTCGATGTGTATTTCCTCGATCGCCGCGGGTCCGGGCTGAACACCGCGTATCGCGGGGACACGCCCAGCTTCCGCCGACTGATCGATGACGTGGCGCAGCTCGTGCAGCACCTCCGCGTCGAGCACGCGAAGTTGCCGGTGTTCGTGTGCGGCATTTCGTGGGGTGGGAAACTCGCGGTCGCACTACCGTATCGCTGTCCGCAACTCGTCGATGGGCTGGTTCTGCTCTGCCCAGGACTGGTGCCGAAGGTCAGTCCGTCGCTACCCCAGAGAGCGAGGATTGCGGTTGCGCGGGTGTCTCGGCCGTGGAAGTTCTTTCCGATCCCCCTGAACGAACCGGACCTGTTCACCGCGTCCCCGGAGTGGCAGCGATACATCGACACCGACCCGCACGGGCTGCGCGAGGCCACGGCGCGGTTCCTGTTCAGCAGTTTCTCGCTCGACATTTACCTGAAGCGCGCAGCGAAGCGTGTGACCGTGCCGACTTTCCTCGCGCTCGCCGAACACGACCGGATCATCGACAACGCGCGCACAGTTGCCTTTGTGGCGCGGTTCTCCAAGACGCCAGAAATGGTGACGTACCCGGGCACACACCACACGCTCGAGTTCGAGCGTGCAGATCACCCCTGGTTGGGAGACGTGGTGCGCTGGATCGAATCGCGGGTGTAGTGTTGCTCTGTCTCGCACTCACCGCGTGGCCATAAACACCACGAACGCGATGATGAGTACGATTCCGCCAACGAGGAACGTCCGCGGTAAATTCGATGAACCGCGTCGGGCCGCGTCGCGGGCATGCTCCTGCCTCTCATGCTTGTGTTTCTTGCGGGTCTGTTCGTGTTGTTGTTTCTTCGCGCTGTGGTTCACGACGAACCTCATGTTTGGCTAGACGCCACGCGGTCGCACGTCGGAAACGGGAGAAAGTGCGGAGCGAGGCGCGAATGGTGAGAAGAAGTGTACCGCGCCACGCGAACGCTTGTCGAGGGGCTACGACAACGAAGGAGGTTCTTGCGCGTTCGGCGTGCGCCAGGATTTTCAGGCGTCGGTGGCGGTGGTCAAATCGCGTTACCCCAGTCCTCATTGGTGTTCAAGCGGTTTATCTTGTCTGGTCGATGACATTTCGTGATTTTTACCCCAG
>SXID01000168.1 GCA_005772955.1 Planctomycetia bacterium | reverse complement strand
GACATCACGCGGTTTTCATCGTAGTCATCACGCTCCGCGTGATGTCGCACTTGAAACGACGATCGCATTCTGCGTTGTGCAGCGGACATCACGCGGAGCGTGATGACTACGGTAGAGACATCACGCGGTTTTCATCGTAGTCATCACGCTCCGCGTGATGTCGCACTTGAAACGACGATCGCATTCTGCGTTGTGCAGCGGACATCACGCGGAGCGTGATGACTACGATGAAGACAACGGTTTCGAGTAGTGGACGTATTCCCCGGCTTTCAGACCGGCTTTCGCCGGGTTATTGGCAATGTAGTTCCGCAGGTACTCGAACTGGGCCTCGCTCCGAACCAAGTGGTCGAATGCATCCTGTTGCCAAAAACGACCGCTCCGTTTCAGCCGGCGATTGATCTGCGTCGCGGTATAGCGCTTCCACGATTCGCACTGCGCCAACATGCTCTCCTCGCCGGGAAACACGACCAGCACGTGTGCGTGGTTCGGCATGACGACGAAATCGAGGAGCAAATAGCGATCACCGTCGAAGTGATGAAGGCTGCTCGCGACGATCTCGGCCAAGTCAGGCGCACACAATGCACAGGCTCCGTGCCCGGAATCGAGTTCGTCGTGCCACCGATTCCAGCAAGTGTCCAGAAACTGCCGCGTGGCGCTGTGGTCAAGTTGCCCAAGTTGCGTGCGCCAAACTGGGTTCTCCGGGTCGATTCCGTGCTCTCGTAACCATCGGTCGCGATCGGACTGCCACCGTTCCAACACCGCGATTGGCATCGAGTCCGACGTGCGCCAGGTGATAAAACTGACGGTGCCCGCTTGCGACCAGTGCGGGAGCCGTCGATCCACGATCAGCCGCTGCGCTTCGTGGTCGAAAAACTGAATCGCAAGTGGCATGGCATCCATCGGCGATCACCTCAGACCGTATCTCATCGTCGCTTCGTTTTATCGTAGTCATCACGCTCCGCGTG
The DNA here is from genome assembly GCA_005772955.1 of Planctomycetia bacterium. Taxonomy (GTDB): domain Bacteria; phylum Planctomycetota; class Planctomycetia; order Gemmatales; family Gemmataceae; genus Gemmata. The sequence continues at coordinate 26,431 of SXID01000168.1, read as the reverse complement.
ATGTCGCCTGCACAACGCAGAACGCAGAACGCGAGCGTCGTTTCAAGTGCGACATCACGCGGAGCAGTTTTCATCGTAGTCATCACGCTCCGCGTGATGTCGCCTGCACAGCGCAGAACGCGATCGTCGTTTGCAATGTGGACATCACGCGGAACGTGATGACTACGGTCAATCCACGTACAGGAACGCGGCGGAGTTCAGGATCGCGTGGCAGTAAGTCGTCAGCGCCTTCAGGTCGATCGCGTCGCTGGTGGGCTTGCTCGCGGCCAGTTGCTTATCCCACACCGCGAACAGTTCGCGGAGCGCGTCGCGGCCCAGCGCCTTCTCCTCGTCGGTCGGCAACCGGCTTAACGCGATCAGGTACGTCGCGTCGATCTGCTTGCCGCGGTCGCCGCCGGCGTCGCGCCTCACGCGCTTCGCGAACTCGGTCGCGAGTTGCTCCACCATCCCGTTGTTCATCAGATGAAGCGCCTGCGGGGCGACGGTCGAATCACGGCGCTCGATACAGTTCGGGTTCAGTTGCGGGAAGTCGAACGTCTCCGCGTGCGTCGGCAGTTGCTTCCGCGTCTGCTGAACGTAGATGAACCGCCGCCAGCCCTTCGCAGTTCCCACGGGCGTGACGAGGCCATCTTTGCGCGCCTGCACCATGTCCGCTGGACCGCCGCGGGTTTCGTCCAGTTTGCCCGCGACCAGAAGCAACGAGTCGTAGAGCGATTCCGCGTCGAGCCGCACGAGCGGCATGCGCGAGTAGAGCGCGTTCGCGGGGTCGAGCTTCTTCACCTCGGGCGTGAGCGCGGAAGCCTGCCGGTAGGTCGTACTCGTCATGATGAGTCGGTGCAGTGCCTTCACACTCCAACCCTTCGCCACAAACTCGCACGCGAGCCAGTCGAGTAGTTCAGGGTGCGTCGGCGGCGTGCCGGCCTTGCCGAAGTTCGCGAGCGTGGGCACGATGCCGGTGCCGAAGTGATGCTTCCAGACGCGGTTCACCATCACGCGCGCGGTCAGCGGGTGATTGGGGCGTGTGATCCAGCGCGCGAACGCGAGCCGGCGTCCGGTCTGCTTCGCACCTGGCCACGGCGGTTGTACATCGAACGGCGTCTTGCCGTCGGTCAGCACGGACGGCACGCCCGGTCCGACGGGCGCACCGGGCATCAGGTAATCGCCGCGCCGGTAGACGTATGTGGGTGAAGGCTCGCCGCGATCCCACACCGCTTGAACCTTCGGCTCCAGTGTCGGCTTGGTTCCCGGCGCGAGTTTCGCGTTCTTCGCTTCCCATGCCTTGCGCTCGATCGTGGTCACGAACGGCAGCAATCGCGGCGGGGCGACGTCGATACTCTCCGGGCCGATGCCGGGTCGAATCTCAGGCTTGAGCCAGTCGTACTCGTCGAGCGCGCCCTTGAACACCGCCACGAGGCGGTAGTAGTCGCGGTGCGGGATCGGGTCGAACTTGTGGGTGTGGCAGCGGGCGCACTTCATCGTGAGGCCCATCACCGCCGAACCGAGAACGTCGATCTCGTCCGCGAGCACCTCGATCCGGTCCGGGATGAAGCCGGTGATGTTCGCCCACGTCGCGTCCGGGGCCATGCGGAGGAAGCCCGTCGCGACGAGATTGTCGTGCAACTGCGGCGTGATGGTCTTCGCGCTCGCGTAGTCCGCGAGTTCGTCGCCCGCCAACTGTTCGCGCAAGAATTGATCGTACGGCTTGTCACCGTTGAAGCTCTTGATGACGTAATCGCGATACCGCCAGGCGTGAGGGCGCGGCAGGTCTTGCTCGCGCTTGCCTTCGGAGTCTGCATAGCCCGCAAGGTCGAGCCAGTACCGGCCCCAGCGCTCGCCGTAACGCGGTGAGGCGAGCAACTTGTCGATGAGCTTTTCGTAGGCGTTCGGGGAGTTGTCCGCGAGGAACGCTTTCACCTCCGCCGGTTCGGGCGGAAGCCCGGTCAGGTCGAAGTACGCGCGGCGCATGAGCGTCGCGCGATCCGCTTCCGGCGAGAACGACAACCCCTTCGCTTCGAGCTTCTGAAGGATGAAGGCGTCGATCGGGTTTGAGATTCGGGCTTTGGTTTTTGGGATTTCCGGGCGCTGTGGCGGGCGGAACGCCCAGAAGTCGCGATCCTTGTCGGTCACGAGCGGATCAGGCGTCGTGGTCGCCACGTCTGGTTGCACGTCAACGACCGGCGCGCCGCTCGCGATCCACTTCGTGAGTACGGCGAGTTCGGTCTTCTCCACCGGCTTCACGCACGCCGCGACGAGCTTCTTCGGCGGCGGCATCTCACCGGCGGCGATGCGATTGATGACGAGGCTTTCCGCCGGCTTGCCGGGCACGATCGCAGGTCCAGACTTCCCGCCGCGGAGTATTGCGGCTGGTGTGCGTAGGTCGAGATCTGCTTCCTGCTTGTACCGGCCGTGACATGCGGTGCAGTGCCGCAACATGATCGGGATCACGTCGTGTTGATTCAGCTTCGCTTCCGCGCTCCCGGTGGGAACCTTCGCGCCTTCGGCGATCCACTTGCGGAGCGTCTCGAGTTCGGCCGCCGCGAGCGCGTCCTTCTTCGCGGGCGGCATCTCGCCCTTGTGAACTTTCTCGTAAAGCAGGCTTTTCTCCGGCTTGCCGGGCACGACCGCCGGCCCGGACTCGCCGCCCTTCAGCACACCGGCCGCGGTACTCAGATCGAGATCCGCCTTCCGCACCTTCTCACCGTGGCACTTCACGCACTTCGCTTCGAGTAGCGGCCGAACGTCTTTTTGGAACGAAGGAACGGGCGGGTCGGCCGCGAACACGCGGGTCGTGCCCGTGAGCAGGAGGAGGATGCCCGCGAGCCAGCCGGGGAATCGCGTACAGTGCATGGTAACCTCGGCGCGAGCGCGGATGCGCTTCGTGGGCGGTGGGATATCCCCAGTGTACCGAAGTGCTGAGGAGACGCGTCCCGATTGGCGGGGCGTCCCTTCCGGGCGCCGGATGCGGGGGTTCGGGAATCGGCGGCACTACTTCGCCGGCTCTTCCTCGATGACGCACAACCCGTACACGAGAAACCCCGGCGCCTCGAACGTCAACACGCCGTCTTTCTGGCGGAACTCGGGAACGTGTTCCTTCGCGTTGTCCGGGGAAGCGAACCGCACCGACTTCACGCGTACCCCCTCCGGGAGGCGCAGCGCCACCACGACCGGCTTTGCGGCGACCGGTGCCTCGCGTGCCGATACCGAGGCCCCCTTCGCCGCCTCGTCGCGGTCGTAGTTGACCAGGTGTAGCACCGTGCGTTTACCCGGCGTGCGGTACGCATGGACCTGAACCGTCCACGGGGTCTCGAACCGACTGAAGTGGTCTGCGCCGCCGGCTGCGGCATCGAGTTGTTTGAGGAACCCGTCGCGATCTGTCCGCGCGTCCGCGACAATCGTCGATTTCGGGAAGGCGGGCGCTTCGGTCTTGCGGCGTGCGAATGTCCCGGCCGCACCGGGCCGGTCGCGATCGGCCGCGCTCACCTTCAACACGAGCAGGTTGCCGCCCTTATCGACGTAGCGGTCCAGTGCCTCGCGTTCCGCTTTCTCAAGGTAATCAACCCCGGCGACGACCACGACCTTGTACCGGCTCAGCGGCAGCTCCGGGAGCAGTTCGTCGGGCAGCATGTCAAACAGCGTGTGCCGGCGCAGGATCGCTCGCCCGGCGGCTTCGACGTACTCCAGGGGCGAGGCGTCGCCCGCATGCAGCGCACGTCGCGGGAACACCAGCCCGACCTCCGCGAACGACTCGGGCGCGCCGAGCGCGGCCTCGTGCTTGCGAAGGAAGTCGAAGTAGTTCAGCGTCACTGCGCGGTCCTCGGCGTGTTCCCAGTGGGTGATCATCGCGTTGGTCGCGTAGCCGAGCGCGGCGGCCTCGGCCATCATGTTTCGCGGTCGGTAGTAGTCGTACTTGTTCACGGTGTACGGCGTCCCCCGCGACATCGTTCGGATGTACTTGCCGTAAAGTGCCGTGTCCCCGGCGTACTCCTTCTTGAGCTGCGTCGTCTGCGTCGTGCCCCAGTTGCAATACCAGATCAGGTCTTCGCCGCGCCCCCACGACTGGGCGGATAACCCCCATCTCTCGTCGGCGAGAGCGTGCGCGAAGTTCGTCCGGGTAGACGGCGGCAGGTGGCCTTTGTCGAGGTGCAGTTCGTCGAAGTACGCCGCGTGGTTCCACTGCGCCGCGAACACGTCCTTGCGGCGCTCGCGAGCGTGGCGCACGTACACGTCGTCGAAGAAGTCTTTGATCGCCCGCTTGGAGAATCGGAGTTTCTCAAGCGTGAGTTCTGGCGGAACGGTGTCATGATCGCGGTGCTGGCCGGCGACGCAGTCGAGCGGGCGCTTCTTCAAGTCGAAAATGCCGAGCCGGTCCTTGAGTTCTGCTGGCGCATAGCGGTCACCGAGCCAGCCGCGGAGTGCCGGCTTGCAATGGTCGCAGGCACAGTGGCCGAAGTAGTTGCGGTTGGTGATGAACCCGTCCACGCCCGCGTCGATCGCCGCGGTCACCATTCGCTGTTGCACCGTGCGCCAGGCGGGCTTGTTGACGCACCCCATCAGCGCCTTCGTGTTCACGCGGCAACCGCAGAGGGCCACTCCGTCGGCCCCGATAACGTGCCCGTCCAGGTCGGGTTCTTCGAGGAGTTCCGCGGCGGTCTTCGTTGGCCGCTTACCGAGTAGTTTCTCGTCCCAGTGCTTCTCGTAGTACGCGAACCAACCGGTGCCGTCCTTCAGGTCCGCGGGGCGGTCGGTGACGACGTTCACTTCCATGTGTCCGATGAGCCGGATGCCGCTCTTGTGCAACCGGTCGGCGACCGCCTTCCACCGCGTGAGGAGTTCGGCGGGCGCCTGTGCCTTGGCTTTCGGGTTGGTCGGCGCCGCGAGCGCGTAGAGACGCTGGTCGAACGCACCGGCGACGAGCACGTCCGGTTTCACCCGCTCGACGAACTTGAGGTACTCCTCCGTCGGCGGTTCGGGCGACATCCCGCCGTGGAGCATGTACCGGACCGGCTTCGCGAGTGGGTCGGCCGCGGTCGCGTGCGTGCCCGCGAGCACGGCGAGGAGCAACGCGAGAAAGGTCGGTCTCATGGGACGGCTCCAGGTTGGTGCGCCCGCGGGCTTACAGCGTTCGCGCACATGGTTCTCACTTCGGCTCATACACCACGAGCAACGCGGGGCGGTTCTTCACCTGTTCCGCTTCGCGGTAGTACGCCTTGAACCAGTCCTTCGAGTCGCCGTGCAGCATGAAACCATGATTGGGGTGCTTGCCATCAAGCCAGAACTTCACGGCCTCGGTGAAGTCCCACACGTTGCACCCCACGCGGCCCGGACCGTGCGCCAGGTACACCGGCAGGAAGTCCGGGTCGTCGCCGGACCAGTCCATTCCGCCAACCGCCGTCCAGAACTTATCTTTCGCGAAGCGGTAGGCGTTCACATCGGCCTCGTCCCACGGGCGGTTGCACGCTTCCGCGACCCACACGTTCGCCACCTTCGGGCCACGCTCCTTCTCGAACTGACCGGCACGAACCAGCAGGAACTCCGCCGCGAGGATGTTCGCGCCCTTTGGGATGCTCGCCACGTCCACGCGGTACAGCGGGCTGCGGTGCCGCATGAAGACTTCTTCGGTCGCGACCTTGCCGCGATTATTCGCGCGATCCACGTTCGCTCCGTCCGGTCCATGGCTCGACCAGTACGCATCCTTCCACCCCGCGAACACCTTCGTTGCGTTGCCGGAATCGTGACCAGTTTCGCCGTCGCGGAAGCTCGCCAGAACCGCCTTTGGGTGTTTCTTTTTGATCTCCGCGAATCGTTTCGCGAACGCGGCTTCGGCGTCCGAGACGGTCGTCGCGGGCGGCTCCTTCCACCCGGCCGCGAGTTTCTTGCCGAGGTCCTGCACGCCGGTCACCTTCATGTCGGTGCCGAGTACCGCGAACTCCGTCTTCGCGGGCGGCGTCACCGGCTCCTTCTTCGCGATGAGTCGGATGTTGTCGATGAACACCGTGTCGCCGTCGTGCGGGGAGTAGACGAAGAACTCCAGACTCACGCACTTGCCCATCACCTTGCCGTTCTCGAGCTTCGTGCGGATCGCGCTCCACCCGTTCGGGTGCAGGTCCGCGGAGATGGTGTGCTTGCCCGGGCGCAGGATTGCTGTCTTACACCACCGCGACACGCTTCCGTCCCAGCCGGCTTCGCGGGTGCTGGCTTCCTGCATCACCGTGAAGCCGATCACACACTCGCGGCTCACGGTCACGTCGGTTTTGAACGTCTCCCACGGCATCCAGTCGTCGGGAATCTTCGCGGTGGCGATGGTCGGCCACGTTCCCCCGGCGAACGTTACCTTCAGTGCGTGCTTACCCGAAGTCGCGTTCTCCGCGACCCGCTCGACTTTCGGCGTGGGTTCTTTCGGTCCCTTCGGAAGCGCGAGCGGTGCCCACGCATTCGCTTCGGTCTCGTCCTCGAAATCGAAGAGTACCTTGTTTGACGCGGGCGGGTCGGCCGCAGTCGTGAAGGGGAGCGAGAGGAGGGTCAGACTGACCGCGAGGAGGGTTCGGTACATTGGGGTGAGGAGTGGTTGGTGTGGTGGGAGCGGACGCTCGTCGCCCGTCGTTGTACCATTTTTCTGGGTGTACACACGCAACTTCTTCTTCAGAACAAGCATCGGCGGTGCGATCTGAGTTTCCGCCTAAGAGTTTCTCGATTCTGTCGGCAGTTGAAGCCCGCGTCCGGGGCGGGTAGAGTCACAGCGGTCTCATTCACCCCCCCGGATCTCCCCATGCGCACTCGAACATCCTCTCGTCGGCAGTTCCTCCAGCAGTCGGGCCTCGGTGCGGCTTCCCTTCTCACAGCCGCGAGTTGGTCCCGCGTATACGGAGCGAACGAGAATCTCCGGCTCGCGTCGGTTGGCGTGGGCGGCAAGGGCTGGGATGATCTCACGCGCATCTCCGCGAGTCCGAAGGTCGCAGTCGTTGGGCTGTGCGATATCGACGAGAGCGAGTCGTTCCTCGGTCGGGCGGTGACCAAGTTCAAGGGCGCGAAGACCTTTACCGACTGGCGCCGGTTGCTCGATCAGAGCAAGGAGTTCGACGCCGTTTCCGTTTCCACACCGGACCACATGCACGCTCCCATCGCGCTGCCGGCGATGGCGCTGGGCAAGCACGTGTTCTGCCAGAAACCGCTCACGCACACGGTGTTCGAGGCCCGGCAGATGCGGCTGGCCGCGAAGAAGTACGGTGTCGTCACTCAGATGGGCAACCAGATCCAGTCACACGAGGCGTACCGCACCGCGGTCAAACTGGTCCGCGACGGCACCATCGGGAAGGTGAAGGAGGTTCACTCCTGGCAGTCCGGCAAACTGGGGTGGATGCTCGCCGCGGACCGGCCGAAGGAAACCGACCCGGTCCCGGAGAAGGTTCACTGGGACGAATGGCTCGGCGTGGCCCCGACGCGGCCGTTCAAGGCGAAACTGTACCACTCGTTCAACTGGCGGGCGTGGCAGGACTTCTCCAACGGCCAACTCGGTGACTTCGGGTGCCATATCCTCGACCCCGTGTTCATGGCGCTGGGCCTCACCGCGCCGTTGACTGTGCGAGGCGAGAGTTCCGCGCTAAACCGCGAAGTGTGGTCCACGTGGTCGGTCGCGGAGTACGTGTTCCCCAGCACGGACTACACGGCGGGCAAGACGCTCAAGCTAACGTGGTACGACGGCGAAGGGAAACTCCCGCCACGCGACCGGCTCGCTATCGCGGCCGACGTCAAGCTGCCCGGTTCCGGCTCGCTGTTGATTGGCGAAAAGGGGTCGCTCGTGATTCCGCACGTCGCGGCTCCGAAGCTCCTCCCGGACGCGACCTTTAAAGACTTCAAGGTCGAGAAGGTGCTGGCGGTCGATCACTACATCGGGTGGGCCGATGCATGTCGCGGTGTTGGGAAGACGACTTCGCACTTCGACTACGCGAGCGCTCTGACAGAAACCGTGCTACTCGGAACGGTGGCGATCCGGGTGCCCGGCGAAACGCTGAAGTGGGACGCGAGCGCCCTGAAGGTGACGAACTCGAAGACCGCCGACGCGCTGCTCAAGAAGCCGTACCGCAAGGGCTGGGAACCGACGTGGGTGTGATTCGCCGAGGTTGAAGAGGAACCATCCTGCGTCTTGACCTCCCCATATCCTTAGCGGAGTTTCGGAACTGGTGTAGCGTTGTGTAACGAGCCGCGACCGCAAGGGAGTGGCTGACGTAGGCCGCTCCCGTGCGGTCGCGGCTCGTTTAGATGCTCCACCACTCCTGAACGCGTTCTGGGGAGGTCAAGAACAAGAGCCGGCACGGGCACTCTTCAACACCACGGTGCGTTACTCCGGGTTGGTCGTGAGTTCGCCAGCGGATTGCTTGTCCTTCATGTTCCACACCCGGACCTTGCCGGTAAAGTCGCCGGCGAAGGCACGCCCGCTGTCGTGCGAAAATACCACCTTCGAGGGAACGTCTGTGAAGCCCTCCAGACGCGCGACCTGGCTGCCGTCGGCCTTCCAGATACGCGCGGTGTTGTCCCGCCCGCAGGTGATGAGCTGACCGTCGCGGGCGTATTGCACGGATAGCACGCCGGGCAATTTCCCCCGCGCCGCGGGCACGGCTTTCGCATCGACTTGAGCATTGATCGACCGCGTCGGGAAGCCGTCTTCGGTGTACCACAAGATGACGCGGCCATCTTCGCTGGACGACGCCAGCATCTGCGAATCCGCACGCCAACTCAGTGCGGTGATCGCGTCCTTGTGGTCGCCGAGCGTGAACACGATGCCGCCAGTCGATGCCTCCCACACGAACACCCCGCCGTTGCGGTCACCGCTCGCGAGCATCTCACCGTCCGGGCTGAACTCCATCGCGGTCACCCAGTCGGTGTGCTTCTTGATCTTGCGCTTCAGTTCGCCGGTCGCGGTGTCGTAAATCTTGACGAGCTTGCCGGGGCCGCCGAGTGCCACGAGCTTGTGGTCTGGGCTGATGTCGGCCGCGAGGACGATGTCGGCCTCGTCGCCGATCTCGGTCACACGCTTGCCGGTGGTCACGTCCCAGATCACGACACGACCCGCGGACGCGCCGCGCCCGCCACCAGCGAGCAGCCACTTCCCGTTGCGGCTGAACTTCAGAACGTGCGCGATGCGTTCAGGGAACGGGAGCGTGCCGATCAACTTCAGTGTGTCGGTGTTGTAGAGCAGGACACGTTCGTGCCCGGAGACGGCCAGCAGCGGCGCCCACGGACTCGTGGCCATCGCCGTGACCGGGTGCGCGCGTTCGGTCTTCGCGAGCTTCACCTCGGGCAGCGTACCCGGCATCGGCGGCGGTCCGGTCGGTTTGCCGCCCACCGCGACCGGGTCGAACTCGATCTTGCGGGCCGCGGTCTTGGCTGCGCCAACGGCTGTTTCCGGCGCACCGCCCTCGATCCACTTCTTGATGACGGCAAGTTCGGCGTCGGATACTTTCGGTCCCTTCGGCGGCATCTTCGGTTCGATCTCGTGCGCGGTCATGCGGTACAGATTGCTCTGCCCGGTGTTGCCGGCTTTCACCGCTTCGCCGCTGGACCCGCCGGCCATCAGCGACTGATACGTTGACACGTCCAGGTCGGACGTCGGCTTGTCCGCGTTGTGGCAGTTCAGGCAGTGCTTACGCAGGATCGGCTGGACGTGATCCTTGTACGTCACAGCCGCGGCCTTCGGCGGATCGGCCTTTGGGTCGGCCTTCGGATCAACCTTCGGCGGCTGAGCGTGCGCGAGGCCAAACGCCAGGGACGACAGGGTGAACAAACAGAGGATGCGCGTCGGCATAGGAATGTCGATGGGGTACGTGATTCGAGGTTTAGCGTCGGCCCCAGAGGGTCCGCACTTTGTTAGTGGTTAAACGTGAACTCGGTGGAGTTAAACAGCCCCCACAGGATGTCGCCGTAGATCGTCTGCGCGGCGATTCCCTCGAACCGCTTGCGGGTCGCGGCCTGTTGCCCTTCGAGCGTCTCGAGTTGCTTCGCCACCGAGATCGCCTCCTTGCTGCCCTTTGGCAACTTCGCAAGATCCGCCTTGAGTTCCCGGACCCGCAGCTCGGACCGGGCGTAATTCGCATCGGGCTTCAGGAGCAGCGCCCCGAGTTCGCGGAGCCGCTCCGGTTCCGTTTCGCGTCGGACGATGTCGGCGAGTTTCTTCACCTCGGTGGCGGTTGGCTTGCGGCACAGTGTCCGGAGGTACAGTTCCTCGATGATCGCTTCCGGCGTCTTCATCTCCGCGAGCAGCGCAGGCATGAGTTTACCTTGCGCGATCTTCAGCGTGATCGTGTCGCCGTTGACGAGGTGCAGCGCCTGCGACAGGTTCGCCTCCATGTTCACCTCGCACGAACACGCGGTCTCGCGCGGCGCGCGGCCGAACGTCGTCAGGAAGTAGGTGGACACCTCGCCGGTGTGGATCTGTACGGCACGCGTTCCGGGCGGCGACAGCGCGAAGCGGTCTTCCGTGCCGGTCACGCGGGTGATCGTGTCGAGCAGCACTTCGGCCCGTAGCCGGCGGACGTAGGAGTGCGAGAAGTACACCTCGTCCAACTGGTTGGTCGGGTTGGTCGCGGCGGAGAGCTGGTACGTGCGAGAGTTGCAGATGTCGCGCACCAGTTTCTTCTTGTCGAACTTGTAGTCCGCGAGCTTCTTGCCGAGTTCTTCGAGCAGTTCCTTGTTGCTCGGCGGGTTGCTGATACGCACGTCGTCCACCGGATCGACAATCCCGCGACCGAAGAAATGCGCCCACATGACGTTTGCCATCGTCTCGCGGAACGCGGCGTTGTCGGCGGCCGTCAGCCACTTCGCGAGCGCCTTGCGCGGGTCTTGCCCTTCAACTTCCGGCACGGCCCCGCCCAGGAACTTCGGTTTCATCTGCCGGCCGTCCACCGGGTGCGCCACGGTGTTCGTCGCGTTGTTGTTCGTGACGACGACTTCGCGGCCCTCGACGCCGCGCTTCAGGTTCACGCCCGCGAAGAACGCGGAGAACCCGTAGTAGTCGTCGAGCGTCCAGCGGTCGAACGGGTGATTGTGGCACTGCGAACACTGGATGCGGGTGCCCAGAAACACCTGCGCGATGTCTTCAGCGGTCTTCTGGGGTGTGAGCCGTTCGCTCGCGGTGTAGAGGTTTGACGGTGGCGACTTGAAGTTGCTCCCACTGCCGACGAGCAGTTCGGCCGCGAACTCGTTCAGCGGGCGGTTCTTCGCCATCTGTTCCTTGACCCACGCCGAGTAGGAGAACATTGCCTTCGCGTCGCGGCCGTACTGCGGCACCTGGTTGTACGCGCGGATGCGGAGCAGTTCGCCCCACTTCATCGTCCACACGTCCACGAACTCGGGCCGGTCGATCAACGTGTCGATCAGTTTCTCGCGCTTCTTGGCGTCCTTGTCCGCGAGGAAGCTGTCGTACTCTTCGCGAGACGGCGGCAGACCGATCAGGTCGAGATACACGCGCCGCAGGAACTGCTCGTCCGAACACAGGTCCGAGGGCGCGAGGTGCAGTTTCTTCAACTTGTCGAAAACGAGTCCGTCGATGTAGTTGTGTTCCGGCGTGTTCGGCCACGTGAACTTGTCGTCGGTGGGCAGCACGATCACTTCGCTGCCGACGGTGTACTTGCCAAACCGGGCGAAGACGAACGCCCCACCGCGCCCGCCGCCGGTTACCACGCCGTCTTTACCGATGGCCGCGATTGCTTCGTTGTTGGTCATATAGAGAGCGAGTCGGGTCACGTCGCGCACGGAACCGTCGGAGTACTTGGCGAGCACGACGGTCTTCTGCGTCGGCGCCTTGCCGGAGAACACGACCTTCGAGGGGAGAAGTTCGACCCCGACCGGTTCGGGCGAGTTCGGGCCGTCGTCCGGGGCGCCGGCCTTCAGCCAGCTCAGTAGCGTCTTGTAGTCATCGTGTTTGGTGTCGAAGAGTTTGCCGCCGGTGTGCGCGACGGCCCCGGTGACTTTCTCAAGCATCAGGCTCTTTTCCGGCGCGGCGAGATCGATGCGGCGACCGACGATCGCGCGCGTGAGGCGGTAGTAGTCGCCGGCGGGGTCGTACCCGAACAGCGACAGCATGAACCCGTCCTTGCCGCGAGCCGCGCCGTGGCAACTGCCGTTGTTGCACCCGTGCTTCATAAAGACGGGCATCACGTCTAAGCGGAAGCTGACAGCCCGCGCCGTGCCCGCATCCGCGACCACAACGGGTATCTCGGCCTTGAAGCCGCTGGCTTCGACGAGGAGCTTGGTCTTGCCGTCCTTCTTTGGGCTGAGCGTTTGCCCCGTGAGGCCGGCAACCGCGGGGTCAGCGAGGGAGAGTTTCGCGGTGGCTGTGACGTCCTTCGTCGCGCCCTGCGCGTCGATCACCTGGACGACCAACGTTTGTCGGTCGTCCAGTCCGCGGAGTTCGACGGTCGGGGGGAAGACCTTCAGCGCGGGTGCCGCTTCCGCTGCGACCACGGGGCCAGCGAGCGCGAGCAGGGCGACGACGGTCAGGTACGTGGTACGCATATCGGGGATCGCCTCGGTTGGTTTCTCAAGAACCTCTCCCCCCAACCCCCTCCCCTAAGAAGGGAGGGGGAGCAGAACGAAACGGGGGAGGCATTTCGCCAACGGGTCGTGTCTTCGGTTTTAAGCCCCTCCCTTCTTAGGGGAGGGGTTGTCTTCTACTTCCCCTTCGGGGGCGCGCCGCGTTCGGCGTCGATGCGCAGGATGCCGCTGCCGCTGAGTTGCCGCACCGACTGGCCGTTGTCGGTCACTGTCACGTCCAGGACCACGCCCTGGTAGTTGCCTACAAGAGCTTCGCCGGTGGCTCGCAGAGTGAACGTCACTTCCTTGTCGGCCGACGTGATCTCACGCATCGGCTCGACCAGTTCCACGCCACGCGGGAGGCGGGCGAGCGTCACCTTCGCCTTGCCCTCGAACGTCTGAAGGTGGTTCAGTTTGATAACCAGCGTCGTGGTCTTGCCACGCTCGATCGACGTACGCGGGATGCGGGCCTCTACGTGCGGTTCGGCCACCGCGAGTTTGAACGGCTGCGAGGCGATGTAGGTGCGGCCGTCGCCGTCCTGGTAGCCCCGGCGGGCAGAGCCTGACATCGCGGTGAGCGTGATGAGGTGCGCCCCTGCGGTCGCGTTGCGGGACGCACCGAGTTGGTACGTGCCCTCGGTCTGGCCTGCGGGGACGGTTACAGGCGTGGCGGTGCTCACACCGGTCGGCTTGCCTTCCAGTTGCACCGTCACCGGTCCGTCGAAGCCCTTCGCACGGACGACAGTAAACCTGAGGGACATCTCGCCGTTCTGAACCAGTGCCGATTTCGGCTCTTCCACTTTCACGCTGAACGGGGCCGGTTCGGTCACCGCGAGCGCGAGCCGGTCGATCGGCGTGTGCATGTAGTAGTCGTTGTTGCCGTAAGCGTTCATCAGGATCGTCTGGCGGTAACCGCTTGCGATCGCAGACCCGCCGCCGACCGGCCGAACGATCAGGTCGATGAGCAGTGCTTCGGCTTTCGTGCCCTCGGCCGCCTCGAACACGACCGGTACTTTCGTCATGCCGGGCGTGATCTTGGGCGCGTGCAGAGTCACGCCTTTGGGCAGGTTCAGGCCGACCAGTTCCAGTTCGCCCGTGAAGGGCCGGTTCGTGGCAAAGATACCAACCTGAACCGTGGTGCGGTTCCCGGCCGGGATTGAGATCGCCTGCCGGAGTTGTGGCGCGAACTGATTTTCGGGTTCCGGCGCGATGTACGTGTGGACCGCGTTCGTTTGCGGCGTCACTTCGATGCGATACACATAGTCCAGCCCGCCTTCGCCGCGTTCATCCTCGATGCCGAGGACGAACTCGCCGTCGGCCAGCGCGGTGAACTCAAGAACGGGGTCGTGCGTCTCGCGGTTGAGACCGCCGGCGGGCGCGTAGCCGAGTTGGTTCGGGCGCGAGTCGGCCACTCGCTGACCCGGAGTGCCGGCCTTCGCACCGACGGTCTTCACCCAGATGACCGGGTCGAGCGGCGAGCCGAGGACGTGTGCCATCGCGTGGAAGCGGAACTGCTCGCCTTTCTTCGCGCGGAAGCGGAACCAGTCCATGTCGCCGGGTTTGTCGATGATGCCGTTGAACGCGACAGGCAGCGAAGCGACACCCGTTGCCGTTTCGGGCGAGTCGTTAGGCTCCGCTTCGAGCACGTTCGGGAACGCGGACACGCGCAGCCGGTTTGGCGAGGGAGAGAGCACGCCCTCGGCGATGGCCGAGAACGCGAAGTCGCCCGGCACCTTCGGCAGTTTAACGCTCTGGTCCCACGTGCCTTTCGGGTCACCGAGTACACGAACCTTGAGTTCTTCACCAGCCGGACCGCCCGCGGGGTAGATGCCGGTCGGCCGGCTGAACGTGCCGACGTGGAGTCGGTACACGTCGCCGGCCCCGTTGTACATGCTGTGCCGCACCTCCACAAAGTACGCGCCGTCGCGGTCCGCGAGGATCGACAGCACCGGGTCTTGCACGAACAGCGCGGAGTCGTCCACCGCAGCGAGTTTCTTTCCATCGGCGTCATAGATGGCGAGGTGCAGGTCGGGGATGCCGCGATCGACACCCAACCGTGCAGCCTCGATCTCGGCCGACACCCGCTGACCGCGCTTCACCTCGACGCGATACAGGTCCACGTCGGTCGCGTCGTTCATCTTGCCGAGGACGGTGCTGTTCGCTGGGACGCTGGTCGCGGTCTCGCGTTTGTCGTTGCGTCCCTTCACGGGAATCTCGTTCTCTTCGACGGTCGGGAACGGCCCGACGAAGAACCGCTGATACTCCGTCAGTCCGTCAGCGGTGCGGAGGCGCAACCCGTGCGGCCCGAGCGGGCAATCGGCCGCGAGTTTGAGCTTCACGCGAACTCGCAGCCCGGGTTCGACAGGTACGGCCTTGCCGTTCGGACCGATCGCGCTCTCGACCACTTCGATGGATTCGACCGTGATGCCAGGCTCGTAGAAGAGAACCTCACGCGGTTGCTCCAGATGGCGACCGGAGAATTCGACCTCGACGGTCGTCCCTCGCTGCCCGCCGGGCGGCGAGAGCCGCGCCAGCTTCGGCGTGCCAGCAGCGGCACTGGTCGCAGCAAAGAGGATTGCGACGCAGGCGAAGGTCGTGCGGAGGGATCGCATCGTGTTGTTCCTGACCGAAGTGCGTGAGGCAGGGGATTCTTGGCGAACCCCGGCCACAGGCCGGGGGGTGCAACGAGTCGCGCGTCGGTTGGCCCACCCCCGGCCTTGCGGCCGGGGTTCGCGAGCATCAGCCCAGCAGATCCTTGACCACGGTGCCGCCGTCGATGATCTCGATGGGGCGGGCGCCGGGCGCCATCAGTTCCTTGTCGGCGTTGATGCCGAGTTGGTGGTACACGGTGGTCAGCACGTCCTCGACACGCACCGGGTCTTCTTCCGGCTCGCTCGCGGTCGAGTTGGACGAACCGTAAACGAGACCCTTCTTGAACCCGCCACCCGCAACCGCCAGCGAGAACACGCGCGGGAAGTGGTCGCGACCGGCCGAGGCGTTGATCTTCGGCGTGCGGCCGAACTCGCTGGTCACCAGCACCACCGTCGAGGCCAACAGCCCGCGATCATCGAGGTCGCGGATCAAAGCCGCGAGCGCCGTGTCCAGGCCCGGTGCTTGACGCCGCATCGCGTTCTCGATTCCGGCGTGCATGTCCCAACCGCCGTAACTGACTGTGACGAACCGCACCCCGGCTTCGACCAGCCGGCGTGCCAGGAGGAACCGCGGGCCGGCGTCCGACGTGCCGTACTTCTCGCGGGTCGCGGTCTTTTCTTTCTCGATGTCGAACGCTTCGCGTGCGGCCGGCGAACTGATGAGGGCGTAAGCTCGCGCGTAGAACTCGTCCATCGCGCCGAGCGCTTCGGCGCTCTTGGCCTGCGTGCGGAAGTGATCGTCGACCACGCCGCGGATCTCGCGACGCGTGCTGAAGCGGCGGTCGTCCACGCCGGGCGGGAGCATCAGGTCGCGGACCTTGTAGCCGTTGCGTGCCGGGTCGCTGCCGATGCCGAACGGCCCGAACTGCGAGCCGAGGTAGCCCGTGCCGCCGTACTCCGTCGCGGAGGGAACCGCGACGTACGGCGGCAGGTCTTTGCGAGGCCCGAACTCGTGCGAGACCACGGCGCCGAGGCTGGGGTGTTCGAGAGCAGGACTCTTGCGGTAGCCGGTGTACATGGTGTAAGACGCGCGACCGTGATCCGCCTCCTTCCCGGCGATGGACCGGATCACCGTCATCTTGTCCGCGACGCCGGCGAGGTTCTTGAAGTTCTCGTTGAACACGACGCCGGGGAGTTTCGTCTTCGCGATGCCGAACGGGCCGCGGTATTCGAGCGCCGCTTCGGGCTTCGGATCCCACGATTCCTGGTGTGCCATGCCGCCGGGAAGCACGATCTGGATGACGCTCTTGGCAACGCCTTCCTTGCTGATGTAGCTCTTCTGGTCGCCGCGTGCCTGCATGGCGAAGAAGTCGCCGAGGGTGAGGCCGAGGCCACCGAGCACGCCTACGCGAAGGAACTCGCGGCGGCCCGGCTTATCGTTATGAGTCGCTACGCCATTCTGAAGGAACATGCGAGGACACCTCTTTAGCGAGTGAACGGAAGGTGGGTTGGGGTGCTTGAGTACACAGTATTCAAAGGGTGTTAACTTCGGCGGAGCATACTGGCGGGTCGAATGTCGCAGGCGGGAGTGCCCTGTATGGGAAGCCGCGGCAGTGTCTAATATTATCTTTGGGCCGCAACGACGCAACTGCTAATCCGCCCGATTCCCGAATGCACG
This sequence comes from Planctomycetia bacterium, assembly GCA_005772955.1. Lineage (GTDB taxonomy): Bacteria > Planctomycetota > Planctomycetia > Gemmatales > Gemmataceae > Gemmata. Next base: position 9,637 of record SXID01000168.1, on the reverse strand, counting down.
CGGGAGTGATGGGCGGTTGACCTCGTGTTGGTAAAGGAGTGACCGGACCGCACTTCATTCTGACGGTCGACATTCTGATTTTCCGACGCTCTAGAGCGCGTTTGGGAACGGTGTAGCGTTGTTTAACGAGCCGCGACCGCAAGGGAGTGGTTGAGCTTTGCCGCTTCCTTGCGGTCGCGGTTCGTTGAGGTGCTACGCATTTCCGGAAAGCGCTCTAGGTGGAACATTTTACCAGCGCGCCGCGGCGGGCTGTTCGTAGGTGGCGCCGAGTCTCGCTTTTTCGGGCAACGAAACCACATCTCGCACGATCATTTGGTTGTCGGCACCGCGCTCGCGCCGTGCCCGCCCTCCCGGGAGCAACACAATGAACGGCGAACTGCAAGCCATCGAACCGTGCGACGTGCGTCACCATTCGCCGGTCGAACCCACCGGCGCCGACCGGATCGCGATTTTCCGCGCCCTCATCGACGCACCGATGTGGGTGAAATTCCCGATCTCCGACAGCACCGAATGGGACACGCGTGCGTTCGGGTGGTCCGAGACGAACACCGCCGACTGACGCGTGCGATGCGGTCGGCTGCTACAATTCTTCGCATGTCCGCGTTCGAGCAAGCATTGATTCTGTCCGGGCCGACCGCGTGCGGGAAGTCCGCGCTCGCCCTCGATCTGTGCGAACGCATCGGCGGCGAAATCGTCGCGCTCGATTCCATGACCGTCTATCGCGGGATGGACATCGGTACCGCGAAGCCGTCTTCCGCCGATCGCGCTCGGGTCCCGCACCACCTCCTCGATGTGCTCGACCCGTGGGAATCGCTCACGGTCGCGGGGTGGCTCGAACGCGCTGAAGCTGCGTGTACCGACATTACGGTTCGCGGTTTGCGACCGATCTTCGTCGGCGGCACGCCGTTTTACTTGAAGGCGCTGCTGCACGGGTTGTTCCCTGGTCCGCCCGCAGACGTAGGGTTGCGCGCCAACCTTGAAGCCGACGCCGATCGCGACGGGAACGCGGCGCTGCACGCCCGGCTCGCGGCGGTTGACGCGAAGACCGCGGCGCGCCTTCACCCCAACGACGTGCGCCGCGTGGTTCGCGCGCTCGAAGTTCACGCGCTCACGGGCAAGCCAATTTCCGAGTGGCAACAGACGTGGGACACGGTTTCATTTTCCGCGACGCCGCAAGCGGCACCGCCACCGGCACGCATTCCGGCGGTGAAACTGGAATTGCCGCGCGAGACACTTTACGACCGCATCAACCGGCGCGTGACTGCGATGCTCGACGCCGGGTGGATGGACGAAGTGCGCCAACTGAAGGAACTGCCGCAACCCTTGAGCCGCGAAGCAAGGCAGGCGCTCGGTTACCGCGAGATGCTCGAGTACATCGACAACGGCGGCGACTGGGACGAAACCGTAAACCGGATTCGCATTCACACGCGCCAGTTCGCGAAGCGGCAACTCACGTGGTTCCGCCACATGCCCGTGTGCGTTCCCGTGGACGCCAACGCCCCCGACGCGGCCGACCGCGTGCGGAAGGCGTGGGACGCTGCTATCATGTCTCCATGATTCGCGTATCCGTTGCAAACCCGTATGAGTACCCGCTTGAGTTTCAGCAACTCAAGGACGCCGCGCGAGCCGTGCTCGAAGGCGAGGGCGTGAAGGCGAGCAAGGTCACGCTCGCGTTCGTCGATAACGCCCATATTCACCGGCTCAACAATCAGTTCCTCAAGCACGACGAACCCACCGACGTGCTGACGTTCCCGTACACCGAACCTGGCGCGAAGTCTCTTGAGGGCGAGGTCGTGATCGGGTACGAGGTCGCGAAGGAGTACGCCGCTGACCGCAACCACGCGCTGAACCTGGAACTGCTCTTGTACGTGATCCACGGGTGCCTGCACCTGTGCGGCTTCACCGACACCGACGACGCCGGGGAACGCGAGATGCGCGTCAAAGAGCGCGAATACCTCACCAAACTTGGCCTACCCAACATCGCGTAGCCGCGACGCGCAGCGGAGCGCGCCAAGCGGGAGCGCCAACATGATGATCCCACAAATACAACCGGCCGAACTGAAGCGGATGCTCGACGCCGGACAGCCTCTTGTGCTGCTCGACGTACGCGAACCGGACGAACACGCGTTCTGCGCGCTAGTGGGTAGCGTGCTGATTCCGCTGGGTGAACTCGCGGCTCGCGTAGTAGAGGTGCAACCGGACGGCGTCCCCGTGGTGGTGTATTGCCACCACGGGGTTCGCAGTTTGAGCGGCGCGGCAATCCTGATCCGCGCCGGTATCGAAGCAGTGTCGCTGGCCGGCGGGATCGACCGCTGGACGCTCTCGGTCGATCCAGACGTGCCGCGCTACTGAGGCAGTGTGGGTGTGAGGTAAGCCGAGTGAGGAGACCAGGACAGTGAAAAGCCAGAAGGCCAGAACCAAGAGTGGTTCTGGCCTTCTGGCTTTTCACTTCTCACGGCTTGTGTCTGCTGTCTTACCTCACGCTGTCCCCGTGTTCCCTTCAGCAGCCTTTGCCGCGTCTTCGGCCGCCTTCATCCGTGCCATTGCGCGGTTGAACTGTGCCGCCACCGGGATGAATACCAGGACGACGACCACCATCGCTCCCGCCAGCATCGCGAAGTACACGCCCGGCTTCATGTGTTGGTAGAGTTGGGTGATCGGCGCGTTGATAAGCAGATTGGCGAGGAATACCACCGCCAGCCAGCACGCGGTGACGAAGCTCTTCATCGTCTTCGGGGCTGCAACGAATGCGAGTTCCAGACCGGTTACCGAGATCAGGATTTCCGCGATCGTGATGATGAGGAACGCGAGTACCTGCCACCACACTGTGACGCGCTCGTTCGGCTTCACCCAGCCGATCGTTTCGACCGTGGCCCGGTCCTTCGGGTCGGTCTTGATCGCGGCCAGATCCTCTTTGGACTTCAGCAGCGATTCCGCGATGCCGCCAGAGGTCAGACCCGCTTCGCCGGGCAGCGCGGTCGTGACGAGGTGACCGTTCGTGATCGTCAACTCAGTGCCGTTTTTCAGTTTCACTTTCCCGTTTGCGAAGTTGAGTTTCTTTTTCTTCTCGTCGAATTCAAAGTCGGTTGCGGAGACCGGCACCTCGGTGCCAACTGCCGCGGTGCCGGTCACCTTCTTGAAGTCACCGCCGTCCCACTTCGGGAGAATCAGCACGCCTTCTGGTGTGGTCAGTTTCAGCATGTCCTGTTTTGCCCCAGCCAGGAACCCTGCAAGGCTCATGATGACCATGCTTAACCCGGTCAGAATGAACCCGATCGCCATCTTCTTCGTCGCCTTGAGGCCCATGCCCTTCTTTTCCAGCGTTTTGAACAGCCACACGCTGACCGGCACTAGCAGGACGATGAACACCGGGTTGAACCCTTGGATCGCATCGGCCGACGCGGGCACGCCGAACAGGGTGCATTCCATGTACGTATCGGCGAAGAAGATCCACGTGCTGGCCGACTGGTCGAAGATGGCCCAGAAGAACATGACGGTCAGGAACAGCAACCCGATTCGACCGAGCGTTTCGAGCTTGAGTTTCCGGTCCGCGGCCTTTTCTGCCGGCGTCACCACCTGATAGATGATCGGTATGCCAGTCACAGTCTTGCTTGCGGTCGGTGGCGAGTTCGGGTCGCCCACCACCTTCTTGACGATCGTCTCCTTCGCGTAGAACCTCTTGCCGAGCGCGAAGATGACCAGCGCCAGCGCCATCAGCCCGGCCGGGAACAGGAACGCCGTCTGGTAGCCGTACTTGTTTCGGAGCCACGGCATGGCGAACTGCGACAACGCCGCGCCGATGTTGATCGACATGTAGAACCACGAGAACGCGCTGGTGCGCAACTGGTCAAGACCGGGTCTTTGCTGGTCGTAGGTGAGGCCCATCAGCGTCGAGATGTTCGGTTTTATCACCCCGCTGCCCATCGCGAGCAGCACGAGCGAGCCGAAGACGACGTACTTGTCCTCCGTACCGACGACGAACTGAGCGACGACGTAGGGGACAGAGAACAGGACGATAGTCCAGTACTTACCGAGGAAGTTGTCCGCGATGTACCCGCCTAGCAGCGGGAAGAAGTAGCACGCCGCGATGAACAGCGACATGAACGTGCCCGCGTCACCCTCGGCCACGCCCAACTTCTCGATCATGTACTTTGCGAGGATTGCTCGCATACCGTAGTACGAGCACCGCTCCGCGAACTCGCCCCAGAAGAAGAACCAGAAGCCGGGTGGGTGGCCGGTCGGTGCGGCGGGTGCCGGAGCAGTTGGATCTGATGACACGTCGGGAACCCTTGTGTGACGGATGGTTCAGTAAGTGCGGGGGAAAGTGCAGCGATCTTACCCATGCCGCGACCCAGACGCACGCGGATTCTTCCCGCCGCTTGCTTGCGCGCCGGTATTGGGTACCATGTCCGCGTGCGGACTTGCCACTCCCGAACATCACCCCCACCGCAGTCCTACTACCCGGAGACCTCATCCCATGCTTCGTTCCCTCGTTGTAACCACTGTTGCGATCGCGCTCGTCGCGCCCGCGTCTGCGGCCGACCCGAAACTTCCGATGACCATCGGTTCCATCGACCGCAAGGACGCGAAGCTCGACGCCCTCATTCCCAAGGACGCGAAGATCGAAGTGCTCGCCGGCGGGTTCAAGTGGACCGAAGGACCGGTGTGGGACAAGAAGGGCAACGCCCTTCTGTTCACCGACATCCCGAACAACCGCGTCGTGAAGTGGTCCGCGAAGGACGGCATCAGCGACTTCCTCAAACCCAGCGGCTACACTGGCAAGGAGACGTTCACCGGCGACGAACCGGGCGCCAACGGTCTCGCCTTCGACAAGAACGGCAACCTCATCCTGTGCCAGCACGGCGACCGCCGCATCGCGCGGCTCAAGGACGGCAAGTTCGAGACGCTCGCGGACAGATACATGGGCAAGCGGTTCAACAGCCCCAACGACCTCGTGTACGCGAAGAACGGCGACCTGTACTTCACCGACCCGCCGTACGGCCTGCCTGGTCAGATGAAAGACCCCAAGAAGGAACTCGACTTCCAGGGCGTGTATCGGCTCAACCCCAAGGGCGAAGTGACGCTGCTCACGAAGGAGATGTCGCGGCCGAACGGTATCGCGCTGTCGCCTGACGAGAAGACGCTCTACGTCGCCAACTCCGACCCGGACAAGGCTATCTGGATGGCGTTCCCGATCAACGCGGACGGTACGCTTGGCAAGGGCAAGATGATCCACGACGCGACCGACGCGGTGAAGGCCAGCCCGAACAAGGGTCTGCCCGACGGGCTTAAGGTGGACGCGAAGGGCAACATCTTCGCGACGGCGGTGAACGGCGTGTACGTGTTCTCGCCCGACGGCACTCTGATCGGCCGCATCGTCACCAACGACAAGACCGCGAACTGCGGCTGGGGCGACGACGGCACCGTGCTGTACCTGACCACCAACGACAAGCTCACCCGCGTCAAGACAACGACGAAGGGGTTGGGCTGGTAACCTAATTGTCGAACCGCCGGCGTAAGCCGGCTGGGTGTTGGTCTGATCGGCCGCATCGTCACCAACGACAAGACCGCGAACTGCGGCTGGGGCGACGACGGCACCGTGCTGTACCTGACCACCAACGACAAGCTCACCCGCGTCGAGACAACGACGAAGAGGTTGGGCTGGTAACCTAATTGTCGAACCGCCGGCGTAAGCCGGCTGGGTGTTGGTAACAACCCAGCCGGCTTACGCCGGCGGTTCGACCGGAGCCTTCCGATGAGCCTCTCCCGTCGCGAACTGTTCCGCACCGCGCCCATCGCCGCTGTCGCGGCCGGGCTGAACACGCGCTACGCGAGCGCGGAGCCGCTCATCGTGCGGATGCAGGAGCCGCGTAACCTCGAAACCGCGCTCTCCGACCTGTTCACCGCGAAGACCGACAAGTTCTTCGTGCGGAGCCACTTCGCGGTGCCGGAGGTCGATCCGAAGACATTCAAGCTCACCGTCGAAGGGCACGTCGGGAACAAACTGGAACTCACGCTCGACGACCTGAAGAAGATGGAATCGGTGTCGCGTGAGATTGTCTTGGAGTGCGCCGGGAACGGTCGCGTGTTCCTCGTCCCGCAGGCGCGCGGCCTTCAGTGGGGTCACGGCGCGGTTGGTCAGGCGAAGTGGACCGGCGTACCGCTCGGCGCGGTACTCGAACGCGCGAAGGTGAAGGCCAGCGCCGGCGACGTGGTGCTGATCGGCGCGGACAAGGGAACCATCGCGGACCCGGCCACGCCCGGCGCGATCAACTTCGACAGGGGCATTCCGCTCGCGAAAGCGAAGAAGGACGAAACGCTCCTCGTCTGGAATATGAACGACGAACCGCTGACCGCGAGCCACGGGGCGCCGCTGCGGGCGCTCGTCGGCGGCTGGTACGGTATGGCGTCGGTGAAGTGGCTGTCGCGAATCGTGGTGCTGGACAAGCCGCATGCGGGCTTCTGGCAGACGCTCGACTACTCCGTGTGGGATCGCCCGAAGGACGGGCTGCCTCAACTGGTGCCGGTCACCGCGATTCAACCGAAGGCGGTCATCACCAGCCCGGCGCCGGGGACAGTTCAACTCGCGAAGAAATCGGCTGGCGGCATGGTCGGCTACGCGTGGGCGGGCGAGCACGCCGTCGCAAAGGTGGAGGTGAGCGCCGATGGTGGGAAGACGTGGTCGGCCGCGAAACTCTGGGGCAAGTCCGAACCGTTCCAGGCGGTCGAGTGGCGGAGCGATATCGTCCTTCCGCGCGGCCCGCGCACGTTGCTTGCACGCTGCACCGACGACAAGGGCAACACGCAGGCCGCGACGCGAGACGCGGACCGGCGCAGTTACATGATCAACCATCTCGTCCCGGTCGAAGTCACGGTGAAGTGACGGGCGATCACGCTTGTGGCCTCAGCAGCGGGAACAGGATCACGTCGCGGATCGTCTGCGTGTTGGTCAAGAGCATGATGAGCCGGTCGATGCCGACGCCCAGTCCGCCGGCCGGCGGCATCCCGTGGCGCAGCGCGCGGATGAAGTCGTGATCCATCTTCGCCATCGAATCTTCTTCCGACATCCCGGCCAACTGCTGCGAGAAGGTTTGCTCCTGCGTGATCGGGTCGTTCAACTCGGTGTAGGCATTCGCCAGTTCCATGCCGTGAACGTACAACTCGAACCGTTCCGCGATCGCGGGGTTGTCGCGCTTGCGCTTGGTCAGGGGGCACAGCGGGGCAGGGTAGTCGTAGACGAACACCGGCCCGACCAACTTCTCTTCGACCAGGTCTTCGAAGAGTTCTTGTACGAGGACGACATGCGCCTTCGCGACCTTCGGTGTGCCCTTTGAAGGGGCCATTTCCAGTTCGACGTTCTCGGCGCGCGCCGCGGCCCGCACCGCGACCTCGTCGGCCATGTCGCAGCCCACATGCTCCTTGAAGAGATCGGCGTACTTCGCGCGCTGGAACGGCGGGCTGAAGTTCACTACTTTCTCGCCGTATCGCAGGTGGCGTTCGCCGTGCATGGCGTAGACGTTGTGCGGCACCATGCGTGTCTTCTTCTCGCCCTTCTCCTCGTACTCCTCCGGTACCTCGACGGTCGCGGTCGGTCCCACGACATCGACGCACGCGACGATCAAGCCTTCGGTCAGGTCCATCATCGCGCGGTAGTCGCCGTAGGACTGGTACAGTTCGAGCATGGTGAACTCGGGGTTGTGCCGCGGGCTGATGCCCTCGTTGCGGAACACGCGGCCGAGTTCGTACACCTTTTCGAGACCGCCCACGAGGAGCCGCTTCAGCGGGAGTTCGAGCGCGATTCGAACGAACAGATCGATGTCGAGCGCGTTGTGGTGCGTCTCAAACGGGCGCGCCGCGGCCCCGCCCGCGATCGCGTGCAGCGTCGGCGTTTCCACCTCCATGTAGCCTTGTGTGTCGAGGTAGTTGCGAATGGTGCGGATGATCTTCACTCGCAGGTGCGCACGCCGGAGGGTGTCCGGCGTGTAGATCATGTCGAGGTACCGGTGGCGCAGTCGGTATTCGATGTCGCCCAAGCCGTACACGTCCTTCGGGTGCGGCTCCAGACTCTTCGTGAGGAACGTGAGCTGCGTCACCTGGATGGTTGGCTCGCCGGTCTTGGTCTTCCCGAACTCGCCGTCCACGCCGACGATGTCGCCGAAGTCGAGCAACTGCGCGACGGCCCATTCTTGCGGCGTGATCTTGTTCACGCGGACCATGAGCTGGACGCGCCCAGTTTGGTCCCAGATCTCGAAGAACATCAACTTCCCGCCGGGGCGTGCGCGAACGATGCGGCCCGCGGCGCGCACCTTCGGCCCCGGTTTGGTTTCGTCGAACCCTGCCGCCGGAAGCAGGCGAATCTCTCCGATGGGTTGTTTGTCATCGAACCGCTGCCCCCACGGGTCGAGGCCGAGGGCCTCGATCTGGCGGAGCTTCTGGAGCCGGACTTCGGCGAGGTCGGGTGTTTCGTCGGCCACGGGACGCGTTCCGTTCTTGTGGGTGAGGGAGTGTGAGGGAGTTTTAGCTATGTGTTGCGGGCAAGGACACCCAACGCGCGGACTGTGTTCGCGGGGGAGAGGTTCTTCTGCTATCGTAATCCGCACCACACCCAAGAGGGGCGCGCGATGGACGACGAAGCGGCATTCGTGGCGGCGATCGCGGCGGCACCGGACGATAAGCACCTGCCGCTCATATTCGCGGACTGGCTCGACGACCACGGCGACCCGCGTGGTCAGTGGCTCCGCAATTACTACGTCCGACAGTGGATGCCGCCGACGTACGAGAACCCGGTTCCCAAACTGCTCGAATCGCTCCAGAAGAACAGGCGAGTGACCGAGGTGCGCCGGGCCGCGTCCGTGATCGGCGAACCGATCGTGCCCGGCCTCATCGAACTACTCAAGCACGAAACGGATCGCGTGCGGCAGCAGGCGTGCATGTGCTTGCGCAACATCGGCAAGCGCGCGAAGGAAGCCGTTCCCGCGCTACTCGAAGCACTCGGTGATCCCGAACACCGCGTGCGCGAACAGGCCGCGAAGGCGCTCAAGGATATCGGCACCGGCGACGTGACCGACACCGACCAACTCAAGGCCGCGCTCACCGACGAGAACTGGAGTGTGCGCCGCACCGCCAGCAAGGTACTCGGCTCAATGAAGGCGAAGGGCAGCGTACTGCAAGAACTCGTAGAGAAGTTCGACAGCCCGGACCCGGAAGACCGCAAAGAAGTAATTGAAGGGTTGGTGCAACTAGGCACCGCGGAGGTGATTCCCACACTCGACCGCGCGCTCGACGACCCGGAACCCGAGGTGCGCGAGAAGGCAGTTGATGCGCTCGGCCGGCTGAAGTTCGCGACCGTGGTTCCGCCGCTGTGCCGGGCGATGAAGGACCGTGTCGCGGTGGTGCGGAGGATCGCGGCCCAACAGTTCGGCGGTTACAGTTGGAACATCACGCTCACACACGAGTCGGTCGCGGCGCTCGTGTCGCTCCTCGACGACAAGGTGTTCGAGGTGCGTGCCGCTGCGTGCGACACGCTTTCCAAAGCCGCCGGTTCGCTCGCGCAAGGTCTGGTGCCGCGAATCATCAAGTTGCTCGGTGACCTCAGCGCGGAGGTGCAGCAGATCGCGATTCATACGTTGAGCGCGAT
>SXID01000167.1 GCA_005772955.1 Planctomycetia bacterium | reverse complement strand
GACTGGGGTAAAAATCACGAAATGTCATCGACCAGACAAGATAAACCGCTTGAACACCAATGAGGACTGGGGTAACGCGATTTGACCACCGCCACCGACGCCTGAAAATCCTGGCGCACGCCGAACGCGCAAGAACCTCCACGTGGCAGGTTGTCTGTCGCGTCCCGCCGCGGGATTGAGTATACTGGCCCTCGACTGCCGAACTCACGCCTTCAACACTACCACCTGCCATGCTTACACTTCACACCGGTTCCGGCTCCCACGACTGCTCGGGTCTGTCGCGCCGCAACTTCCTCCGCGCCGGCTCGCTCGCGCTCGGCGGGCTGTCGCTTCCCTGGTTACTCGAAACGCGCGCACAAGCCGCTGCGATCGAACCAACGTGGGTGAAGGACCGCGCCGTCGTGATGGTATTCCTCGGCGGTGGCGCGAGCCACATCGAGACGTTCAACCCGAACATGGACGGCCCGGAACAGTCGCGCTCGGTTACGGGCGAAGTGAAGACCACGCTACCCGGCGTCACGTTCGGCGGCACGTTCCCCGAACTCGCGAAGCACGCCAAAGACGCCGTCATCGTCCGCTCGTTCAAGCACCCCATCGGCGGGCACGAACAGGCCATCAGCCACGTCCTCACCGGCGGCAGCGACGTGAGCGGCGCGGCGAAAGAGGGCCACAGCATCGGGTCCTTGTTCGCACGCGTTCGCGGGGCGAACCACCCAAAGACCGGGCTTCCGACGTATACGCTGCTCCCCGACCCGCACAAAGACCCGCAGTACAACCGCGAGATGAACCGCGTCACGGTCGGGTCGCGGTCGGGTCCGCTCGGTAGCACGTTCGAGCCGTTCGTGCCGACCGGCAAGGGACCGGCGATCCAGAACATGCAGCTTCGCGTCACGACCGAGCGGTTCGCGGAGCGCATGGAGTTGCTTCGCGGACTCGACGACGCGAAGAAGCACATCGACGAAACCGACGCGAAGGGCGGGATGGGCGACTTCGAGCGGCAAGCGGCTGATGTACTCACGCGCGGCGCGGGCCAGGCGTTCGACATCTCGAAGGAGTCGAAAGCGGTTCGCGACAAGTACGACACGTCGTCGTTCAAGACCGGGAAGAAGACGTTCGAGCCGTGCATCCTCGGGAAGCAGTTCCTGATGGCGCGGCGGTTGATCGAGTCGGGCGTCGGGTTCGTGACGGTGCAGAGCGCCGGGTGGGACATGCACGCGGACGGCAACAACCCCGCCGTGAAGGAAGGCATGGAGATGCTCGGCACGCCGCTGGACAAGGCGCTCGGGGCGTTCCTCACCGACCTGAGCGAACGCGGCTTGTTGGAGAAAACCCTCGTGGTGGTAACGGGCGACTTCGGTCGCACGCCGAAGATCAACAAGAACGGCGGTCGCGACCACTGGCCGAACCTCTGCACGCTGGCGCTGTTCGGCGGCAGCCTGAAGACGGGTCAAGTGGTGGGCAAGTCGGCGCGGACCAACGACGTGCCCGCGAGCGACCCGATTACAACCGCGCACCTGACGGCGACGGTGATGCACCACCTGTTCGACGTGGGCGCGATCCGCATCACGCGCGACCTGCCCGCGACGCTCGCGAACCTCGTTGCCGGCAGCGAGCCGATCCCCGGCGTGTTCTGATGGCGCGACGGGGAGTGCAGACGGAAGCGGAATGGCTCGCGTCTGACAACTGGGAAGCATTGGTCGATGGCCGGGGTGCGCAATTCACGCAGCGAAAATTGCGATTGTTCGTGTGCGCGTGTTGTCGCGCGGCATGGCACCTTCTGGAACACCCCGGAAGCCGTGCGGCTGTTGAGATCGCTGAACAGTTTGCTGACGGGGCTGTGACCGACACCGAACGGCGAGCCGCGATCAGAGGGGCCAGCAAAACTATTGATAGCGCAGGCCCGGTCGGATCAAAGGCGTATCATGCGGCGTGCGCGGCCGATGACCTGATAAATGGTCCCAATCTCGGACTGTTCGACGGCTCTTACCTTCTCGCCACCGCTTTGCAGTGTGACCCGCCCGAACCGCTCCCGCACGCCGCATTGCTTCGCGAAATCTTCGGGAACCCCTTCCGCCCCGTCACCTTCGACCCCATTTGGCGCACGTCGGACGTGATGCTGCTCGCGAACGGCATCTACGCGGAGCGAGCGTTCGAGCGCATGCCGATCCTCGCCGACGCGCTCCAGGACGCCGGGTGCGATAGCGACGACATCCTCGCTCACCTGCGTGATGCGAACGCCACGCACGTTCGCGGGTGCTGGGCGCTGGATTTGGTGTTGGGCAAGGAGTGAACGCCCTTCTTCAGCCGCGGCGCGGCGTCGGATGGTAGCCAGGGGTGAAGCTCGCGCTTCGCGAGCGCAACCCCTGGTAGGCGTCCGAAGAAAACCCAGAAGCCCCGTAGGGGGCGACGGAAACCTTTGGGTGAGGTTCCGTCGCCCCTACGGGGCTTCATTCGTTTTCCGCATCGTTTCCAGGGGTTGCGCTCGCAAAGCCTCGCTCCACCCCTGGCTACCATCCGACGCCGCTCCGCGGCTGAAGAAGAGCGTCACGTCAGCGGCTTGTTCCACACGGTCAGCACGGCGGGCAAACCCTGCAACCGCACGCGGGTCTGTCGCACCTGCGACCACCGGTGGCTCTGCAACACGCGTTTCAGCCCTTCCACTTCCATTGCGAGCAGCACCGCGCGGCCACCGGGCTTCAGCACGCGATTCCACTCCTCCGCCGCCGCTTCGTACAACGGCCCGATTTGCTCGATCGAAGAAAGCTGCTTGCCGAACGGCGGGTTCGACACGATTCGGTCCACCGATTCGCTTTCGAGCGGCAACGCGGTCGCGTCCCAGCGCGCGAGGTCGGCGCGGCCGACGTGCTGCAAGTTCTGCGACGTGACGAACACCGCGTTCGGATCGATGTCGCCGCCGATCACACGCACCGCACCGGCCTTGCTCCGCTGCTCCGCTACCGTAATCACTTCCGCCATGATCGTGCCCGCACCGCAGAACGGGTCGAGCACCGTCATCTCCGGGCCGATCCCCGCGAGCCGCACCATCGCCGCGGCAACGGTCGGCCGCAGCGACGCCTGGATGTGGTCGAGCTTGTACGTGCGGTGCCGCATCGAGCGGTCGCTGAGACGCACCCCGCACACCGCGGTCTTGCTGTAGATCGTCAGCCAGATTTCGAGCCACGCGTTCTCGTTGCTGTAGTGCCACCCTTGCGGAATCTTGCCTGCCAAGCCTTCGATGAACGCCGCCCGCGCGTCCGCGCGTCGGAACCCGTGTTCGCCCTGCATCTGACAGACGATGTGGTACGTTGGGCGGCCCTTCGTCTTCGGCCGAATCTTGTGGTGCAACTTGAAGAGGTGGTCCCAGTCCGGTTTGCGCGCGGTCCAGGTCTTGAGCGTTTCGAGGTCACCCGACTTGTACGTGAGCGAGTCGGAACCCCACGCCATCAAGAACACGTCTTCCGTGGTCCGCAGTGACAACAGCTTGTCACTCAGGTTGTCCATTCGGAACACGACGAGTCCGCGCGCGGTCTTCTTCACCTGGCCGCCGATGTCGCGTGTGATCTCTTCGGCCGCGGTGGATTCGATCCCGCCGTGCGTCATGGCGTAGAGCGCGGGCAACGGCTTGTCGTCAGTCGGTCGTCCGGAGCGGGACATCGGTAACTCGTGCGCGGGCGGAAAGACAAACAGACATGATAGCAGATTCGCCCGTGCGTTACCTCTGGAAGTGTTCGCGGCCCTCGGCGGAACCGAGCATGAGCAACCCCCACAAGCCCGCGACCGCGCCGGGAATGCAGCACAGGTGCGCGAAGTTCAGCGCCGCGAGCACGCACGCCACCTGCGCGAGCCGGTAGTTCCGCCGGAAGGTGATCGACAGCCCGCCCGCGAACACCACCGCGCTGACCACCAGCGACACGGGCAGAATCCACTTGAACTGGCGGAGTAACTGGTCCGTTTCTTGCGCGTCCTTTTCGGCTTGCTTCTCGGAAGGTTCCCCCGCTCCCATGCCCATCTTTCGCATTGCCTCGACTTGCTTTCCTGCCCACTCTTTGCCCGCGTCCGCGTCGGACACCAGAACGAGCAGCCAGCCGTTCACGACGACGCCCAGCACGCCGCACAGGAGCAGTCCGAACGCGGGTAGTAACAGCATGATGTCCATTCGCGGGCGCGGCTTCGGCGCGTCCGCCGAAGCCGGGCGCGAGAGCAACTCCGCTTCCGTGAGCTTCCCGTCCACGCGCACCGGTGCGCGGAACATCGCCTGGCATTCCGGGCACTGCACCTGTGTGCCGAGCCAGTCCAGCGGAACACGCACCAGGTGTTTGCACGCCGGGCACGCGATTACTTCCGTTTCGGGCGTCATATTGCTGTAGTCCCCGCGTTCAGGTCGCACGCGGGTAGAATACGGGCGGTGGCGAACGGAGACACTTTCATGCCGGAATGGTTGGCGAGTCGATTACCCGACGGCTGGACCGCGTGGCACCTCGCCGCGCTGAGCGTCGCGTTGGGCGTGAGCATGGCCGCGGTGAGCCTTGTCGCCGTCGGCTACGTCCTCAATCGCTTGCCAGCCGACTACTTCATCAACCCGGAGGCGCAGCGCCCGCTCGACCGGCACCCGGTTCTGAAGTGGCTGTTCGTCCTGACGCGGAACGCGATCGGGTACTTCCTGATCGCGCTGGGCGCGGTGCTCTCGCTGCCGGGCGTTCCCGGTCAGGGACTGCTCACGGTTCTGATGGGCGTGATGCTGATCGACTTCCCCGGCAAGCACTGGTTCCAGAGGTGGCTCGTGACGCGGCGCATGATACTCGGCGGCGTGAACCGCCTGCGGGCACGGTCTGGGCAACCGCCATTTCTGTTGGAGTGATGGAAAAGGGAGAAGGTCAGGTGTTACGCAGTTGACAGTCGTAGCCCACTCCGAGAGCTACAATTGTCAACAACGCAACTCACGGATTATTCGATGACACTCGCAACCTCGGTTCCCGGTTCGCCAGAATACCAGGCCGCGCTCACCGGTGCGGCACTCTTCGACACGTCCGCGTCCGCGAAGCTCGTGCTGACCGGCCCGGATGCGCCGATGTTCCTCGGCAATCTCGGTACCAACGATACCAAGGCTCTCCCGCTTGGCGGTGGATGCGAAGCGTACTTCTGCGACACGCGTGCGAAGGTGAAGTTCCAGACGTGGATCTATCACATCCGGTTGAGCGATGCCCGCCACGCGATGTGGGTCGAAACGACGCCCGGCCGCAACACGGAGTTGGTTCAGTACCTCGACCGTTATCTCATCTCGGAGCAGGTCGAGATCGCCGACCGCACGGGCGACTTCGCGCAGTTCCATCTCGCCGGACCAAAAGCGGCAACGGTCCTCGGCGCCGCGCTCGGCGAAGCGGTCCCGGAGTTGCCGGAGTTCGCGCACATGGAACGCACCTTTGCGCGCGATGGGACGTGCAGCCTGCGCCGGCGCGACCAACTCGGCGTGCCCGGCTTCGACATCGTGTGTCGAACCGACGTGGCCGAGGGCGTGCGCCGACTTCTCGTCGCCGCTGGTGGCGTGGCGTCTGGCGCGGGCACGTTCGAGACGCTCCGCATCGAAGCCGGCACGCCGGTGTTCGGCAAGGACATTGACGACAACCGGTTCGTGATGGAGGTGGGCTACGCGCCGCGTGCGGTCAGTTACTCGAAGGGCTGCTATCTGGGGCAAGAGCCGATCGTGATGGCCCGCGATCGCGCCGGGCACGTGAACCGCGCGTTCCTGGGCTTGAAGGTGCTGGAAGGCGGGCCGCTCCTGGCCGGAGCGAAGGTGTTCCGTGACAGTCAGGAAGTGGGCGTCGTGACCTCGAGTTGTCACTCGCCGCGTCTCGGCGTGCCCGTCGCGCTCGCGTATCTGAAGTGGCAACACCAGGAGCAGGGTACGCGAATGGAAGCCGAGACGCCCGCAGGGAAGCAAGCCGTGGAAGTATTGGGGCTACCGCCGGTGAAGAGTTAGAGCAGGACGTTTTCGCACGAGCGGCGAGAGAGAACCGCGAGGTTGCCAGGCGTTTCAAGGTGCGGCGGTGAGATGCGTAGCGCCCTCACCCGCCTTCACAACGCGCACAGCAACCTGACCGCTGCGCCGTTTGCTCACGGCACCGGTGATGTCTTTGGGTGTAGTTTGATACGGGCGTCGTACTCGGTCGAAAGCACGTCCTTGACGATGCCGCGCTTGATCAGTTCCTTCTCAGGCACTTCGCCCAGGTCGCGCGTGTCTTTGATCCACTTGTCCAGCGCGTTGGACATTTCCTTGCGTGTCTTCTGGATCAGCGCCGACTCCGCGTTCGCGATGTTGTTGATTTCGTACGGGTCCGTCTCCAGGTCGTAGAGTTCTTCCTTCGGCTTGGTGCGGCTCATGAAGAGCTTTTGCGTCTCGTTGAGTTTGCCCTCGAACGCGAGTCGGCGCCACTCGCGCATGATGGGCATCTCGTCCATGTAGTTGATGTACTGGAAGTACGGCAGGTCCGGTTCGAAGTTGCGGACGTAGCGGTAGCGATCGCCGCGCACGGTGCGGATACGATCGTAGGTCTCGTCCATGCGATCGCGTGCGCCGAACACGAACGCCGGCGCCGGCTGCGTCTTTTCGCCAAGCATCACGCGTCCTTGCATGTGCGCCGGCACTTCCGCGCCCGCGAGCGAAAGCACGGTCGGCGCGAGATCGAGGAAGCACACGAGATCGTCGCGCACGCTGCCGGGCTTGATCTTCCCCGGCCAGCGCACCATGAACGGCACGCGCAGCCCGCTGTCGTAGGGCCACCGCTTCCCGCGACTCAGGCCCCACCCGTGATCGCCGTAGAAGACGACGAGGGTGTTCTCGGTCAGTTTCCGGTCGTCGAGTAACTTCAGCACGTCGCCGGCGATGTAGTCCATCGCGGTGATGTTGTCGTGGTACGTGGCGACGCAATCGCGGACGGGCATCGTGTCCGGGTAGTATGGCGGGAGCTTCACCTTCGCGGGGTCGCGGCGCTCGGCGGGCTTGAGTCGTACGGTGTTCTTCGCGTACTGCGCTTTCGTTGCGCGCGCCTGGCTCTCGTGCGTCACCGTGATGTTGTAGACCGCGAAGAACGGCGCCTTCAGCACCTCCGGCTTCTTCGTCCAGTCTTCGGTGACATCGACCCAACCTTTCGGCACGTCGAAGTTGAAGTCGGTCTTGCCGATGCCGCCCCCGCCAGCGGTTGGCCAGCACACGGTGTAGCCCGCGTTCCGCAGGTAGTCAGTGAACAGCGGCGGAGTCTTTACGAGCTTCGACCGCATGTGGTGGCTGCCCATCGCCGTCGGGTACTGCCCGGTGATGATCCCGCTGCGGCTCGGCGCGCACACCGGGGCGTGACTGAAGGCACGCGTGAACCGGGCGCCTTCCTTCGCGAACTTGTCGAGGTTGGGCGTGATCGCGTCCGGGTCGCCGTAGCACCCGAGGTTCGGGGAGATGTCCTCGCACGTGAGGAACACGATGTTCGGCTTCTCGGCCGCGCACAATGGCGCGGCAAAACCGAGTGCGGCGAGCAGAGAGAGGAGGGCGCGCACGAGAAGCCTCTTCAACAGAGTTTGGGCGGCGGTTAGAACGGCGGCAGTGTATCACAAGGAGACCGCGACGGGCAAAATCACCGTCCGTGCGGAACCGGCCGCGCTGCAAGAGTTGAGCGCCGCGTTGACCGCCGACCCGGAGGGGACGGGCGAGTCGCGCGGCCCGCCGTACCGGGTCATCATCTGCGGCGAACGGACGTTCCGCTTCCTACCCGCCCCGGACGAAGGCGCGGTGTACGTCGTTTGGGTGCGGATTTGGAAGGCTCGTCACTGAGGACCGCGGTTGTCCTCCGCTCGCCACGCTCTCAACGTCCACCACGTCAGCAACAGGCACGCGGCCCACTGAATAATACTCGTCCACAAGTAGACACGATGCGTCGGGTAAAACGGCGGCAAAACCATCACGTACCGCCGTTCGTCGTCCATGTACGATTCGAGTCGTAGGTGCAGGTAGAACAGCAACCCCTGACACGCGACCGCGAACACCCACGCGGCCCACCGGCACCGCGCCCGGCGGCGGGACGGGTCACGCGCGAGGATCAGGTCGCACGCCAGCACCGCGAGTGCGACAACCCCGATCGCGTTCAGCAGGTCGGTGACGCGGGCGGTGATCGCGCCTTGCGCCGCGGCCGAACCGAGGACTCGCGTGCCGGTCGGCACCACGCACGCGGTGTAGAACAAGAACCCGCCCTGCCAGAGCAGGAGGAGTTGAATGACCAGGAATCGCCACATGATAGAGAAGGGGTGAAGGGGTGAAGGGAGATGAAGACAACGGATTGGCTTTCGTCACCCTTTCTCCCTTTCTCCCTTTCTCCCCTTCTCTTCGCGGCGGCGGCGGCGGCGGCGGCGCCATTTCACCCATAGCGGCAGTGCGAACAGATACATCCCGGTTGCCCACAGCATGATGACGACCACCGCCACCGGCAGGAACACGTACACCTTGAACGAGTCGTGGAACCAACTCCCGTCGTGGAAACTCTCAATCAGGTCCGACCGCCGGTACTCCACCTGAAGCACCTTGCCCGTCTGGAAATCGACCTGCACTTCGTAGCGGTTCTTGCACTGCACTTTCACGACGCCGTCCTTGGGGCGCACGTCCATGCGGTCGATGTCGCCCCACCCCTTCACCTCGGCTTCGGGTACGGCCTTCACGGCGGCGAGGATCGCGTCGAAACTCGCGCTCGGCTCCTTGCCCGCGCCCTTCTTGGTGGGCGGCTGAACCCACGCGATCTCTTTCTTGAGTTGGAGCAGCACGCCGGTGAGCAGCACGAGCAGGAACGGGACCGCGATCACGATCGCGCCCCACCGGTGCGCCTTGCGGAAGAACACACGCGGGTTGAACGGCATCGGGGGCACGCTTGGGTTGAGTGGTGATCGCGTCGGTTGAGGTGATTCTGCGAACGCGGGCGGTGCCGGGCAACGAACGGATTGACTCCGCGGGTCGCTCCGCGTATCGCGTCGCGCAGATCCGACACATATCAAGGGGAGGGGTTGCCAGTCTGGCCGCGATTACGTTGCTGGTGGCGCTGGCGGGTTCGACGCATCGGGAACCGCCGGCCGACGCGGAGGTGCTTCGGGCGATCCCGCAAGCGACCCGTGGACTGCCGTTCGTGGTCGGGGAGTTCCGCGACGACGTGGTGATCGTCAAGAACCTGCTCAAGCAGAAGACTGTCGGCGCGCAGGTCGAATCGCAGTGGGAGTGCGTGGCCTATTACACCCGCACGATCGAACTCGGCGCCCCGCTGAAGATGCCGTGTGTGGCCGTCGTGTACATCGACAAGGTGAGCGCGACGAAGCAGAGTCGCGGTTGTGCATTCACGTTCAAGACGGAAATTGAATGCTGTGTCGCGGTCAACACTTGCGCGAACTTGGGTGAGCGTTGGTATTTGTTGTTTGGCGCAGCGCTGCACGCGATTACCGTGCGTGTGGCGTTGAACGCTCCAACTCCCCACTTCGGGATGACGCCCATGTTTCGCCGCGCCCGGTCCCGCCTCAACCGTCTCCTCGGCTACACATTCGCCCCACCATCAGATCGTCCATGAGCCGCGCCGCCGCGAACCGTTTCCGCCCCGCTCGCGTTTCCCTCACACCGAGGCCATGACCAGCGCGCCGTTCTGGCCGCCGAAGCCGAAGCTCGTTGAGAGGCCGTAGCGCACCTTCGCCGCGCGCGCAGTGTTTGGGATGTAGTCCAGGTCGCACGCCGGGTCCGGGTTCGTCAGATTGATCGTCGGCGGATACACCTGCGTCTTCAAACTCAGCGCCAGTGCCGCCGCTTCGATCGCGCCGCTTGCGCCGATCGAGTGGCCGATCATCGACTTGATCGAAGAAAGTTGCATCCCGCGAGCGTGGTCGCCGAACACACGCTTCACCGCGGCTGTCTCCATCGCGTCGTTCAGTTTCGTACTTGTGCCGTGCGCGTTGATGTAACCCACGTCGCGGAAGTCTACCTCCGCTTCGGTCAGCGCGGCCGTGATCGCGCGCGCGCCGCCGCGACCCTCCGGGTCTGGTTTCGTCACGGAGTACGCGTCGAACGTGCTCCCCCAACCCTTCACCTCCGCGTAGATCGGGGCGTTCCGCGCCTTCGCACGCTCGTAGTCTTCGAGCACCAGAACCGCGGCCCCCTCGCTGATGACGAACCCGTCACGAAGCCGGTCGAACGGCCGTGACCGCTCTTCCGGGGCGCGGCCCGTGCATTTGCTGAGCGTCCCCAGCGCGGTGTACGCGAGAAGCATCAGAGGGTCGATGCGGCTGTCCGCGCCGCCGCAGAGCATCACGTCCGCGTCGCCGCGAGCCACGAGCCGGTAGCCTTCGCCGACAGCCTGCGTGCCGGCCACGCATGCGGTGACAACCGTGTTGTTCGGCCCCTGGCAGTTGAACGCCATCGAGATGTGCGCCGCCACCATGTTCGGCAGGTACTTGAGCAGCCACAGCGGGAACAGCGGCGAATCGGGTCGGTTGGGATCGAGCAGTTTCGTTTCGTCGAAGGCGCCGTCTTCCTGGCACGCCCGCGCCAGCAAGGGTGCAAGTTCGCCCAGGTCCATCGGCACAAGACCGGTGCCCATCACCACGCCGAACCGCTCCGGGTCCATGTTCGCGGTGTCGAGGCCACTATCGGCAACGGCGAGACCCGCGGCACCGATGCCGAACTTCGCGGCCCGGCCCATGACCTTCACCGACTTGCGGAACTTGTCCGGGATGAACGGTTCTGGAGAGAAGTCGAGAACTTCGCCCGCCACCCGGATTGGGTGGTTCGAGGCGTCAAATGAACGGATCGGCCCGATACCGCTGTGCCCATCCACGCACGCCTGCCAGAACGCGTCTTTGCCCACGCCGTTGGGGGCTACCACGCCCAGACCAGAAATTACCACCCTGCGCATGACGCCACCCCGATCGGTCGCTCCCAGTCTCCATCCGTGAAGGGGAACGACACGTCACGCTGTCGTAAGACAACTCGCCTCACACACCGCCAAACCCGCCTGTCACTCGATCAACCCATCTTCTCCATCTTCAATAAAGTTAATATACCCGTTCGCTTCCTTCAATCCCTTCGATGGGGATGAATCCCATTATCTCGCTCAATCTGCGTAGTTTAACTCGCTAAACTCGGCACAATCAGCTCTGTTTCGCCAGTCGGCCCGGTGATGCGGGTACCTGGCCAACACCGGCATTCACTTGCGAAGCAGGTGTCGGGTGACGGGATCGGTGCCGAGGTGCCAGGACGTTCTTTGGCCCATGCACGCCGCGCCGTTATAATCAGAACAGGTGCGCGGGGATGAAGAACCCCCGAGCGCATTCCCAAGGAATGACACACCGATGCTCTCTTCTCTGCGCTGTTGGGCGGGGCTTCCTGTCCTTGCCGTCGTTTGGGTAGCGCTGTCCGCGGACCCAGTCGTCGCGCAAGAGGCGAACGGCGCGATGTTCGTGACCGTTCAGAACCCGATCACCAGTGACGTTGCCGAGCGGATCAAGAACCAAATCAGTTTCCGCACGAACGACCAGAACCGGGCGGAGCGGGTGCGCGCGGTCGTGTTCGACTTCAGCCCCGATGGCAAGCCCGCGTCCACCGCGAACTTCGGCTCGTGCTACGACCTCGCGAAGTTCATCAGCAGCCTCAAGGGGAAGGTGAATACCATCGCGTACGTTCACTCGTCCGCGACCGGGCACACCGTGTTACCGGTACTCGCGTGCAACGAGATGGTGATGGGCAAGGCCGGCGTGCTTGGCCCCATCATGGTCGAGGGAGTGCTGCCGATTACCGGCGCCGTCACGGGGGCATACAAGGAGATTTTCACCCGCGAAGACCGGTGGCCGATCGTGCAGAAGATGTTCGACCCCAACGTGTCGCTCGTGAAGGGGAAGGACCGGGCCGACGCGAACAAGTCGCGGTACGCGGACGCGAACAACGCGGCAT
Organism: Planctomycetia bacterium; assembly: GCA_005772955.1. Lineage (GTDB taxonomy): Bacteria > Planctomycetota > Planctomycetia > Gemmatales > Gemmataceae > Gemmata. The sequence goes on along the minus strand of SXID01000167.1, from coordinate 6,404 downwards.
CGGCGGCGCTGGTCGCGGGGGCTGCGCCCGTGAACGGCGTACAGGACAACCAGCTCGCGAGTTACACAGTCGATCGCGCGAAGGCAGTCGAACTCGCCAACGGGACCGCGGAGAACCGGCGTGAGGTCGCGGAACTGTTTGGGCTGCCGCCGCTTCGTGACGACCCGCTCAGCGGGCGCACGCCCGATGTGTATCAGTGGACGCTCAAGGGCGACATCGACGGCGCGATGAAGGAGTCCGTCAACCGGATTGTCCGCGACGTGCGCAAGAAGAAAGGGAACGTGCTGATCCTCGTGCTGAACTGCGGCGGGACGGACCTCGACGCGGCGCGAGAGCTGGCCGAAGACCTCGTGAAGGCCCAGATCGGCGACGACGCGATGATGATCATCGGCTTCGTGCCGGAGGGCGCGCCCGACGCGGCCGCGGTCGTCGCGCTGGGTTGCTCCGATATCGTGATGACCAGGCCCAAGGAGGCCGACGCGAAGGAGGTCGAGTTTGGCAACTTCGAGCGGTATCTCAAGTACGAGAAGAAAGCGGCCACGATCGACGCCCAGCGCAAGAGTATCCGCGACCTGGCTGAGCAGCGTGGTTACCCCGGCGTGCTGATCGACGGGATGCTCGACCCCAAACTCGAGATCATCCGCGCCCGCGGTACAGGCGACAACCGGAACAAGCGGAAACTGATGACCCGCGCCGAGTTCGAGACCGAACGGAAGGCGAACGCCGGCACGTGGGAACTGGACAAGGTAGTCAAGGCACCGAACACGAAACCGGGCTGGTTGAACGCGACGCTCGCGGCGGAACTGGGGCTGGCCCGCTTGACGGTGCCGACCACGGACGTGAAGGACGTGGTCAGCGTTTACGGGCTGGGCGAGGCGAAAAGCCCCGACCCCGGCTGGCTCGATAAGTTCGCCGAATTCCTCCGCATTCCGGCCGTCACCATCATCCTCGTGATGATCGGGTTCATCGGCTTGATCCTCGAACTCAAGGTGCCAGGCCTCACGGTGCCGGGCATCGTCGCGGCCCTGTGTTTCATTCTGGTGTTCTGGTCGCAGTCCAGGTTCAGCGGCGAGATGTTCGTCCTCGCACTGCTGTTGTTTGTCATGGGGTTGGTGCTGGTCGGTCTGGAGATATTCGTGTTGCCGGGGTTCGGTGTGTGTGGGATCAGCGGCGTTCTCTTCATGCTGGCCGGGTTGGGGCTGGTCACGTTGGAACGTGTTCCGCAAAACACGAGCGAGTGGGTCGGGTTCGGGGTGCGGATGTCCACGTACCTGTTCGCGATGATGGGCGCGATGGTGATCGCGTTCCTGATCGCGAAGTTCCTGCCGCAGGTGCCGTACGCCAACCGGATGATGCTGAACCCGCCCAGCGATCAGCCGAACGTGGCCGAGTCGCAGTTGCCCGGCGCGAACGCCGCGGCCGAGTTGCTCGGCGCGATTGGCACGAGTACGACCCCGTTGCGCCCGGCCGGCGTGGTGCGGTTCGGGGAGCAGTTCGTGGACGTGGTGTCCGATGGCGGGTTCGTCCCGGCCGGCACACGTGTTCAGGTGATCGTCGTCGAGGGCACGCGGATCGTGGTAAAAGAAGTGTGATCGCTCGCTGCGCTCTTAGTTTTAGCCCCGGAGGGGCGGCGGATGTTAGCCCAGGGTTTGCTCGAAGACTCGCAAACCCTGGGCTAACATCCGCCGCCCCTCCGGGGCTAAAACATCGCTTCGGATCGAGAACTTGCGTACTCTTTGCCTGTGACAGCGGACGCAACCGGGGCCACTCACACCCACACTCACACTCACACTCGTTAATGGACTACCTGACCATCGCCCTCGTCCTGATCGCTCTCGGCGCGGCGCTGCTCGTCGCCGAGATTCTGGTGCCGACCGGCGGCATTCTCGTGGTATTCGCGCTGGTTTTCTTTGCGCTCGCGGTCGGTGTCATCATGTACTATGGCACAACCATCGAAGCCGTTGTCGCGGTTGGAGGACTGGCGGTTGGGCTGCCTGCGGCCGGGTTCGTTGCGGTCGCGGCGTGGCGCCGGCTGTCGCTCGACACCGCGCTCGATGACGTTCCAACCGACGCGCAGGTTGCCGCGACCGCCGAGACGGACGCGCTGAAGGGACGCACCGGGAAGACAGTCTCCCCCATGCGACCGTCTGGCTCAGTCGAGTTCGACGGCAAACGCGTGGACGCGATGACGGAGGGCACGATGCTCGACGCGGGCGTGTGGGTACGGTGCGTGGACGTGCGTCGCGGGCAGGTGATCGTCCGCGCGATGGACTTGCCGCCCGACGTGTCGGAGATCGAACGCGCGGACGACGCGACTGCGCTGCGACTCCCAGAACTGAAAGCCGCGGAGCCAACGAGCGAAGAGCCCAAGAGGGACGGAGCGGGGAAAGATGGAGCGAACGGGAAGGACGGAGCGAAACGCCCGCGCGACGACTTCGACGACTTCGACATTGGTCTCGATAAGATTTGATGCGGAGGGCACCGCGTGTTCGCGATCTTCGGACTTGGTGCGCAGGAGATCTTGCTCCTACTGTGCTGAGTCACGGTGCCGGTCGGTGTGACCGCGATCGTATTCGTGGTGATGCGGATGTCCCGAAACACGACCCGTGACGGTTCCGGCACCACAATGGACTCGGACGACATCGCGTGAGAACGCGCGAAGTACGATACACCCAATACTATAGGACCGACACCCGTGACGACTTCGACCGCTTCCGCCCTGTTCGGCGCTGATCAGGCGATCAACCCCACCCACATCGTTATCATTGTGGTGGCGCTGGTCGCGGTCCTCATCTTCATCGTGTTCCTGTTTCTGTTCTTCAGTTTCATCAGGCTTTGGATTCAGGCGCTGCTGACGAAAGCCGACATCGGCATCGGGAGCCTGATCGGGATGAAGTTGCGGAACGTTGACTACGCGATGATCGTGCGTCAGAAGATTGCGCTCGTGCAGGCCGGGGTGAAGGTCACCACGGGCGACCTCGAAAGCCACTTCCTGTCACGCGGCAACGTGCCGAAGACCGCGACCGCGGTGATCGCGGCACACAAGGCCGGTCTCGACCTGCCGTGGCGCACCGCTGCCGCGATCGACCTCGCGGGCCGCGACATCCTCGAAGCCGTTCGCACGAGTGTGAACCCGAAGGTCATCGACTGCCCGGACCCGGCGAAGGGCAAGCAGTTCCTCGACGCGGTGTGCCGCAACGGTATTCAGCTTCTCGCGAAGGCCCGCGTGACGGTTCGCACCAAACTCGAACGACTCGTCGGCGGTGCCACTGAGGAAACCATCATCGCCCGCGTGGGCGAGGGCATCGTGAAGGCCATCGGCTCGTCGCACGACCACAAGGAAGTGCTCGCGAACCCCGGCATGATTTCGCAGACGGTACTCCACAACGCGCTCGACGCGCAGACCGCGTTCGAGATCGTGTCCATCGACATCGCGCACATCGAAGTCGGCGAGAACATCGGCGCGAAGTTGCAAGCGGACCAGGCCGCGGCGGACCTTCGCGTTGCGCAGGCCGAAGCCGAAAAGCGGCGTGCCGCGGCCGTCGCCCGCGAGCAGGAAATGCGTGCGCTCGTGGAAGAGAACCGCGCGAAGGTCGTCGAAGCGGAAGCTCAGGTGCCGCAGGCGATTGCCGACGCGTTCAGCAAGGGGCATCTCGGCGTGATGGACTTTTACAACATGAAGAACGTGCAGTCCGACACGTTGATGCGGAACAACATCGCCACCATGACCGGCGGCGCCGAAGGGCAGAGCGGCTCCGGCCGCTGATCGTCACACCCTCACACGGAGCCGAAGCATGTGGCCGCTCGGGTTGATTGTCGGTCTGATTATTCTCTCCGCGGTGATCGGCGCGGTGGCGAAGATGTTGAACAACCTGCAAGAGACGAACAACCGCCAGCGGGAGCGGTACGAACGCGTGGAACGCGACCGAGCCGCGCGCGCCCAGCGCGAGGACGATCGCGCCGAACGGCCCAAGACCCGCCCGGTGCGGCCCGCTACGGCCCCGGAAACCGCCAACGCCGGCGCTGTGCGCGCGGGGAACACGGACATGGACCGGTTCCTCGCCGAGATCGACCGTCTGCGGCGCAAGGCATCCACGGCTCCCGACCCGGCGCCCCCGGCGCCCGGTTCGTCGGTGCCCGTCGCGCAGGTGGTTCAGCCGACCAAACCGCCCGCGGAGCGGACGCGCGCACGCGCGGAACTGGCCGAAATCGCCGCCGCTGCCGCGAACGCCGCGGCCGGCTTCAGCACGATGCCGCAGGCGCCGACGCGCTCCGCCCCGGTCGCGGGTCAGATCGAAGAACTACCGGTGGCGCAGGTGCTGCGCCCGAGTTCGTCCACGGGCGCGCCTGCGACGAAGGTGACGAAGTTCTTCAACCGCCCGCGCCCGCCCGCGAAGACCAACTTCGGGAAGAACCTGACGTCGCTGCTCGGTTCCAATCAGGGCGTCGCGATGGCGGTGGTGTTGAAAGAGATCCTCGGCCCACCGAAGGCGAAGAAGAACGCCGCTGCCGACAAGCAGTAACGCGAAACATGGAGTGAAAGCCGAAGCGCGGCCGGGGCGACCCGGCCGTGTTCGTTTGGTACAACCGGCGGACACGTTCGCGGGTGCTGGATCGTTGACCTCGTTCTCGGGAAGAATTGAGAACCGCAGGTTGCGGTTGCATCGGGTTTCGCACTGTGCGTATCATCTCGCGACCGCGGGCGGACCCGCGGACGGCACAGGGAAGGAACCCGCATGGCTCTGGCACACCCGCCAGACGGCACCCCGCCGCACGCGCCCGTGACCGCACCCGGTCACGGGCACGAACTCGCGCTGCGCCGCCCTCACGCGCCGCCAGCCGTCGAGTTGGCGGTCGTCGTCGTCAACTTCTGCCAGTGGCAAAACACCGCACGCCTTGTGCGACAGCTCCGGCGTTCCGCCCTCGTGCGCACCGGCGTGGCCGAAATTCAAGTTATCGACAACGGTTCGCCATCGCACCCGCTTGCGGCGAGTGTCGCCAAACTTCGCGGCGTGTCCGTGCGCCGATTCGACACGAATCTCGGCTTCGCGGCCGCCGTGAACCGCGGGTGCCGGCTCACAACTGGGCCGTGGGTGCTGCTGCTGAACCCCGACATCACCGTTCCCGACGGCTTCCTTGACGACGTACTCGGGCGCGCCGCGCGCGGCGACGTGCCGCCTGACGTTGGCGTGATCGGCTTCAGGCTCCTCAATCGTGACGGCACGCCGCAACCGTCGGCCGGTCCGTTCCCGTCATTCGGGCGCACGCTCGCGGGGCTGTGCCTCTCCCGCGCGCGCCGCAAGTGCCGCGTGAACCACGGCGCTGCCGGGCGCGCGGTCGAATGGGCCACCGGTGGTTGTCTCCTCGTGCGCCGCGAGTGTTTCGAGCAACTCAACGGCCTGGATGAATCGTTCTTCCTCTACTACGAGGATGTGGACTTTTGCCGGCGCGCGGCAGTACGCGGCTGGCAGGTGCGGTTCGACCCGGCGCTGGAGGTCACGCATCACTGGCCGCTGCACGCGCGCCGGGTGCCGCCGCCGCTGCGCCTCGTTACGCGGCACGCGCTCTTGACCTACGCGCGTCGGCACTGGCCAGGTTGGCAGTCGCGGTTGCTCTCCGGCGTGGTGTGGCTGGAAGCCGGCACGCGACAACTCTGGTCGAAGGCCCGTGGCGAATCGGAATCCGCCCGGTGTTTCGGCCAACTGCGACGCCTCGTCGGAGACGTGGGCGCCGGGCGCGACCGCGAAGCCGCTGATCGCATCCGCTATGCCGCCGCGTTCCTCCACCCGATCGCCGCCGAACAAGACGGCCGCACTTCGTAAGGATGAGGGAGGAAGGATGAAGGAGGAATCAAGAACTCAGCACGCCCTCGCGTCGGCTTCTTCAACTTCCTCCTTCCTCCTTGTCTATCGTTATCCCCTCGCACTCACGCCCCGACCTGCTCCACCTGTGCCTTGCGAGCGTGACGCGATTCGCGCCACCCGGCACCGAAGTGATCGTCGTGGATGACGGCTCATGCGGGGCCGTCGTTTCGCACGCGGCGGCAGAGTTCGCGAACGTGAAGATCGTGCGCCGCGCGAAGGCGGGCGGGTTCTGCGTCGCGGCGAACGCGGGCATCGCGGCGGCATCGGCGCCGGTCGTGGAACTGCTCAACGACGACGCGGAAGTGACCGAAGGTTGGGCCGACGCGGCGCTCGCGTGGTTCGCGAACCCGCGCATCGCCGCGGTCGCACCGCTGGTGTTGCAGAACGATCCGGATCGCCGCGCACGGGGGCTTCCGCCGCTCATCGACACCGCGGGCGACGACTACGACTTCGGCGGCGTTGCGGTGAAACGCGGGCACGGATCGGAATACAGAAGGGGAGTAGGGGAGAAGGGGTGAAGGGGAGTGGAAGGCGCGACTT
>SXID01000166.1 GCA_005772955.1 Planctomycetia bacterium | reverse complement strand
AGACAATTCTCGATGTTCTTCGAGTGGAGCGAAGGAGAGTCGAACTCCCGACCTCTTCGTTGCGAACGAAGCGCTCTACCAGCTGAGCTATCGCCCCTCGGACATTCTGACGCGGCGCCCCGCCACCGAGTTCGCGCTCAGACTTCACACATGATAAAGCGCGGGCACGCACCGACAAGGGGAGATTCGCTCCGCTCAGGCGTTCGCGTACGGTTGCGTTCGGGGCGAACCGCCACGGCCCACGAACACCGCGACCACCACCAGCGCCAGCCCGATCGAGCGGGCACCGCACGCTACCAACCCGAGGATGCTCATCATTCGCCCGAACTGCCCTGCCGCATTTCGCCCCCGCGCATCCGATCCCAGAAAACAGCGTGGACAACCCCGTAACAGAGCGCGGTCAGGAACAGGAGGCCGCACCCGAGGATCGTCATCAACGCCGTGCCAGGGCACCGACGACGGTACACCAGACTGAGGCTCAAGCCCAGACCGCAAACCAGCAACTCCGGGACTGGTAAGTAAGTTGCGCGACCCAGAACGCGATGTCGCCCATCACGGGACTCCGACGGGAGGATGTGGGCGGGGCGCGATGGATTGTCTCGCGCCCCGCGGCGCGAGTCGAACGGCGGTTCAACCCCCGACGCGCACGCTCCGACCGGCCTGCACGCGGACGTTGTCTTCAACCCGCTGCGCCTTCGCGCCGTTGGCCGGCACTACCCACACCGCGTAGGTGCCCGGCGGCACGCACATATCGACGCGGTACTCGGTCGCGACCTGAATCGCGACGTGGCCCTTTTCGCCCGGACCGGGGTCGCGGGTATCGGTTAGCACGATCTTGTCGGCACGTGGGAAGTTGTCGCCAAACACCTCGACCGCGCCGAGTACGTCGCCGATCTTCAGGTCGTGCGTCTGTCCGGCCTTCACGGTGAGTTTGTCCGACACCTTCACCGCGATCCCGCCCTTCGGCTTCACCCACACCTCGAACGGTCCGTCGTTGGGTAGCGGAAGCGCCTTGTCGAATTTCGTCGCTTCCGCGACCGGCGCGCGTTTGCCGTCCTTCGTCTGATACACGGTCACGGTTTCGGCGGGCGGCAGTCCGCGCTGCGGGGATACCTTCAAGAGCCGCTCGCCGTCGGCCGCGACCGCGCCGCCCGCGACGAACACCGCCAGAACGAACGCCGCGCGCATGGGACCACCCTCGTGGAATGTGAACCAGTACCATTATGACGCGGGAGCAGGGTAAAAAGATGAGAGGGGCGCGAGAAGTGTCTGTCTTCCCGGTTGCTCACGCGACCGCCGACGGGTAGATTACTTCTCATTTCCGGCGGGCATTTCCCCAATGGTTTTGCTCATGCTCAAAGCCTCCCCCTTTCGCGTGCGGTTCGCGCTCGTCGGGATCTTCTCGGCGCTGACGCTCGCGTTCTTGATGTCCACGGGGAACGCCCAGCCGCCGTTTCCTGGCGGTCCTGGCGGTCCTGGCGGCCTGCCCGGTCTTCCCGGCGGCGCGATACACGGCAACCCCGGCGGTCCACCGGGCGGGTTCACGAAGCCGCCACCCAGCCCCGGCGCGTCGAGTCGGCCTCCGAAGACCAGCACCGGCAGCGGCCTGTTCTCTTGGAAATGCGGCGGCTGTGGCGCGAGTCTGGGGATTGGACCGGCGTCCGGCTCCGGATTTGGGTGGTGCCCGCGATGCAACGCGAGGTTGACCGGCCCCAAATCGACATCCGGTTCTGGCTTCGGACCAAACCTCCCCGTCACGCCCGCCAAGACGGGGTCGCCCGACGCCAAGGCACCGACGAACCCGGCCAGCGGTGAAAACCCCACGTTTGCCATCAGCACCCCCGTGCCCGACAACGCGGAACCGACCGAACTCGCCAACCCCGCACCGACAATCCCATCGGAGACTTCTACACCCGACAACAGTTCGTCCTCTTCCTCGTCGGGTGGACGCTCGAAGACGCTCAAGCTGGTCGGGATCGTGTTCGGTTTGATCATGCTCCTCGGCGCGCTGGCTGTGCTGGCCTTGGTGGTCGCGAACGCATCCGCCGCCTCAAAGCCGGTCAAGCGCAATCGCCGGAGGGCGTTCGACGACGATTGACACCCTGACCAACGATACCTGTGGCGCGGGCGCACTACCTCACTGGTCAGGGCGCTCGCTCCGCGGCCTTGAGTAGCACGTACTCCACAAGCCAGCCGAGCAGGTTCAGCCCGGTGTCGCGGGTGTCGCGGCCGGGATCGTACTCGGTGATCGACACCCCAACCACGTTTCCTTCCCACGCCGCCTCGAATAGCGTGAGAAACGCCGGGGCCGACAGCCCGAATGGCAACGGCTCGTGAACCGCCGGCAGCGCGGCTGGGTCGAACGCGTCGCAGTCGATGTCGATCCACACACGCTTCGCCGTCTTCACTTTCGCCCGCAACTCCGTCGCGACGCGTGTCGCGTCCACCGCTACGTCCCACGCGGGGTAGACCGCCTCGAATGTCTCGCCAATCTCTTCTGGCGTCAGAAACAGGTCGCGGTGCCCGACGTTCACGAACCGCGGACGTGGGGTGTCGAAATGCGTCAGGAAGTTGCCGTGCGACAGATCGGTGGTGGTGTCGTGGAACGCATACACATCGAGGTGGGCGTCGAACTGCACGACGAGAGTTTCGGTTCCGAGTTCTTCGAGCACCGGGAGTGCGGCGAGGTGGTTGCCGCCGAGCCACACGAGAAACTCGCCCGACTTGATCGCCTGCTTTGCCGCCACCCGACCGCGCTTGCGCCAGTCGGTCACCTCCGCGAGTGTGTCGAACGCGTGCTCTTTTACTCGCACCTTGCCGCGAAGCACATCAGCGCGGCACGGGCGCGTTTCGGCCTCGGTGTCGTCGAGAATCTCGTTGACCGCGTCGCCTAGCAACCGCGCGCCCGCGCCGGTGCCGGCACTACCGAATAGGTCGAATGGGAAGACGGTAACGATGGTGCGCATCTTTTTCGGGAGTGACGAGTGACGAGTGACGAGTGACGAGTTCAGCTACAATAGGAGAAGTTTGGCGAGGCCGCCGGTACCTTTCCGGCTCGTCACTCGTCACTCGCCACTCGCCACTGATCCCCATGTCGCTCATCGGCATCGACCTCGGTACCACGTTCTGCGCCATCGCCACGCTCGACGATCGCGGCCGCCCGTTCACCGTGCCCAACCGCGACGGCGAGGTACTCACACCCTCCGCGGTCTATCTCGCGCCGGACGGAAGCGCGGTGGTCGGCACGCCCGCGCTTGACATGGCACTGGAAGAACCCGATCGTGTGGCCGCGCTCATCAAGCGGCGAATGGGCCTGCCGGACTATGGTCGTCCCGTTGCCGGGCGAGAGTTCCGCCCGGAGGCGCTCTCGGCCGTCCTCCTCAAGAAACTCGCGCAGGATGCGGAGGCGCAACTCGGCCCCGTGAGCGGGTGCGTCATCACCGTGCCCGCGTACTTCGACGACACCCGCCGCAAGGCGACGATGGACGCGGGTGAGATCGCGGGGCTGAACGTGATCGACATCATTGACGAACCGTCGGCCGCAGCGCTCGCGTACTCCATTCAGGCGAACGGGGGGCGTAAGCCCCCTGATGGCGATTCACAACCACTCGCCCAAGAAACAATCCTCGTCTACGACCTCGGTGGCGGCACGTTCGATGTGACGCTGGTGAAGCTGTCACGCAAGCGGTTCCAGGTACTCACCATTGAGGGAGATGTACGGCTCGGCGGGCGCGACTGGGACGAGCGGCTCGTGAACTGGGCCGCGGAGCGATTCACGCAGCAGTGCGGCGCTGACCCACGCGGCGACCCGCAATCGCTCGCGCACTTGTACTCCACTGCCGAGCGAGTGAAGCGTACTCTGAGCAAGGTCGAACAGACCAGTTTCACCGCGAGCCACGGCGGGTATAAGTTCACGTTCCCGCTGTCGCGCGCGGAGTTCGAGGCGCTCACGCGTGACCTCCTGGTACGCACGCGACTCACCGCGCAACAGGTTCTCAAGCACACGAAACTGACGTGGGACCAAGTGGACAAGGTGCTGATGGTCGGCGGCAGCACGCACATGCCGGCGTGCGTGCGGATGCTTGCGGACCTGACCGGCAAGGAACCGGACCACAGCCTTGCCGTAAGCGAAGTGGTCGCCCGCGGCGCGGCCGTTCACGCGGGGATTGTGTCCGCGAACATGCAGAGCGCGGAATCAGGGGGCATTCGCCCCCCGCTCGCCTCGGAACTTGCCGACGTGGTTGAGAACAGCGTGAACGCGCACAGTCTGGGTGTGGAAGTGCGGTCTGGCGCGGATCGCGTGAACGACAAACTCGTGCCCAAGAACACGCAACTCCCGGCGTCCACGACAAGGCTCTACTCCACCGCAACGAACAACCAGACCCGCGTCCGCGTCCGCATCCTGCAAGGCGAGGCGCATCAGGCGGAAGCGTGCATCCCGGTGGGCGAGTGTTGGATCGACGGCTTGCCCGCGAACTTGCCGAAGGGTTCGCCGGTACGCGTGAAGTGCGGGGTCGCGTCGAACGGGCGCATCGAGGTGACCGCGACCGACGAGACGAGCGGTCGGGCCGTGACCGCGGCGATACACCGGCCCGGCGGCCTGTCCGACGACGAGATGGCACGCGCGACCGAGTGGGTCCGCGGGCTGAAGGTGCAGTAACCCTCACTCCGTGATGCCCATGTCCGAACCGGCTACCGACAGCAGCCCGACAAAATCCCGCTGGCGGAACCCCGTCTTCGTTCTCGTTTTCGTCCTCGGTGCGGGCGTGTGGCTGACCGTTGTCGGGTGGCTCACGTGGATGTATTTCAACCCGGTCACCGACTGGATCGGACGTCAGCACGCGACACTCCAGGAGATACTTGGAACCGCGCTGGGGCTAGGCTGGCTGGTCGTTTTCGTCTGGGGCTTAGCGGGGATCGCCACACTTGCGGAACGCGCCGCCGGCCTCCCACCGATATCAGCCAACCAGACGCACGGCCACGGCGCGTGGCGCAAGCCCAACTGAGGCACGACATGGCTGCGCTCGCTGAACTGAGCCGCAAACCGGCACACGTCATTGCGGACGGACACTTCGCGCCGTGGTTTGCGGAGATCACTTCGCGACTGATGAACAACTGCGACTTCGTCGTCGCGGGCGAGCGATACCGGTTCGCGGAACTCGAAGTGTACTACTCCGGCGGGGCGCACCCGGACCTGTTCGCACACCGCGACCCGGTGCAGCTCGAAGACGGGCGCTGGTACTTTCACCGGACGCGCGGCGAGTACCGCGGCGGTTCCTTCAAGGGACTCGATCTCGCGCTAGGAGACAGCACTGCGTATTTCGGCATCCTGATTCGCACCGTGGTCAAGCCCGACGGCACGCTGCTCGACGGGCCGTGCGTGATGGTCGATCACCTGCTCGCGCGAACGAAAGCCGCGAGTGCATCCGCGCTCGACGGCATCATCAACGCGCGGAAAATCTGGGACACCACATCGCCCATTCACATTGTCGAAGCGGAGAAGACGCGAACTGCGTCGGTGTTCGCGTGTTCGCGCGTCGGGTTGTCGTTGAAGAAGTCGAAGGGCAAACCGGACGCGCCGAGGTACGTGGGCCGCGCGTACCGGTT
>SXID01000165.1 GCA_005772955.1 Planctomycetia bacterium | reverse complement strand
TATCGGTTTTCGAGACCGACGCATTCGACCACTCTGCCACCTCTCCGGGTTCACAATTCTAGTACCCGGACACGGTGACGAACAGACGGGTTCACAAACCCGTCTCAGCTCGTATCCGTCGCCGTGACGACCCTTACGCGAGCAGTAATAGACCACTAATGGGAGAGGGCACATTGCCCTGGCGAAGAGAACACGGTTGCTGCGATCGCGGTATTCTGGGTATCCTGTGTGTATTCACTTGCTAGGCGGTTCACTCCCACGCCGGAATCACATCATGCCGTTGTTGCCCGCCCGCCGCGAGTTCTTCCAGATCGGGGTCGGGGCCGCGATCGGACTCGGGTTCCGCATGCCTCGCGCCCCACGGGTCGGCGCAACGGAACGTGGAGGCGCGGCCGGTAAGACGCGATCCGTGATCCTCGTTAATCTGACCGGGGGGATGAGCCACATCGACGCGCTGGACATGAAGCCAGATGCGCCCGTCGAGATCCGGGGCGAGTTCAAGACGGTCCCGACTGCTGTCACCGGGATCCAGATTTGCGAACACCTCCCGAAACTGGCCGCACAGATGCGGCGCTGGGCGCTGGTGCGGTCGCTCTCGCACGGCGAGAACGGCCACCTGCCCGGGACGCACCGGCTGCTGACCGGCGCCACGATGCCGAACCAGCGCCAGACGGACCTCGACAACGTGCTGTCGCGCCGCGACTGGCCTTGCTACGGCGCCGCGCTCAACCACCTCCGACCAAGACAGGACGGCGTCCCGAACGGGGTCACGCTGCCGCACGCACTGATCGAAGGTTCGCTCACGTGGCCCGGTCAGCACGCGGGCTTCCTGGGGCCGACCCACGACCCGATGCTCGTGACCCAAGACCCCAACTCGCCGACCTTCAAGATGGACGCGTTCGCGCTCCCCGCCGGTACTGATCAGGGCCGGGTCGATGAGCGGCGGAGTCTGCTCGAACGGCTGGAATCGCCCGGTCGCGGGGATGTCGCGTTCCGGGAACACCAGCGGCACGCGTTCGAGTTGCTCGCGTCGGGGCGCATTGCCGGGGCATTCAAGTTGGACCGCGAGCCGGTGAAGGTTCGCGACCGATACGGCCGGAACCAGTTCGGCCAGTCGCTACTCCTCGCGCGCCGGCTGACACAGGCCGGCGTGCCGGTCGTGCAAGCCAACATGGGCATTGTGCAGAGCTGGGACACGCACGTCGATAACTGGGGGAAGCTGAAGTCGTGCCTGCTCCCGTGGCTCGACCGGGCAATCACCGCGCTAACCGACGACCTCGAAGGAGAGGGATTATTGACTGAGACGTTCGTGGCGGTGCTCGGCGAGTTCGGGCGCACGCCGAAGGTGTCTAACCTGCCCGGGGAGTTGATCCCGGGTCGGGATCATTGGGCGTCCGTGTACTCCGGGTTGTTCGCGGGCGGCGATGTCGTCGGCGGCCGGGCGATCGGCAAATCCGACCGGATCGGCGCCCGCCCCGTCAGCACGCCCTACACGCCGTTCGATGTCGGGGCGACGATCTACCAGGCGCTGGGCGTGGACCCCGACAGCGAGATTCACGACGCCCAGAACCGCCCGTCGCGGGTCTGCACTGGGAAGCCGATGGACGTGTTGTTTCAGAACCGGTGAGCCGACCGACGAACACCCTCGCGGGACACACGATGCGCGAACACACGATTCACCGGTACGCCGGCCTTTGCGTCGCGCTCGTGGCGTTCAACGCGGTTCATGCGGAACCGCCGGCCATCGCGCCACCTCCGCGAGTCGCGTCCCAGAAGGGCGAGCCGAACACGCGCACGAACTTGCCGGATGCGCACGACTACCAGCGCGTGCTGCGCAAGTATATGGCGACGCTGACCGAGAAGGATTTCACCCACGGCGTTAGCGGACTTGTGACGGACAAGACCACCGACACCGACCCGGAGCACCTGTACCGCCATTACCTCATGTCGATGATGCACCAACCGCTCATCGGCACCAAACGCGGCTACCCCGCGATCAACGCTCCGCCCGCACGGTTCCTGCTGTCCTCCATTGAAACCGCCGAAGGAGTGATGCACCCGCCAGTCTGGCCCGAAACGCTGGTTCCCTTTGTGCAGTGGAAGTACCCGGGCAACCCGTACCACAACAACCGCGCGCTGAAGCTCCGCGCCTTCGTCACTGCCACCGTGATGATGGTGATGCTCGACGATTACTTCGACGCCGTCCCGACCGCGGGCCGTGCCGACCGGTTCTCCTACCAGCTCGTCTACTTCGGGCTGCCCTATCCCGGCTTCAAGGACGCGCTGCCGGCTGACGTTCAGAAAGCCTACGAGTCCGGACTGAAACGGATGGGCACGCGGGTACTCGACTGGGGCATCCGCGGCGAGGACATTCACAACGATCTGCACGCGCCGTTCGGGCTGTTCTGTGTCGCGCGTGCGATCAATGATCCGGCGTTCACGAAGTCTGTCGAAGCCTACGCCCGCAAGTTTTACACCAACCCGGAGTACTTCAGTCCGGCGGGTTACTGGGTCCAGCGCGGTGGGCCTGACATCCCGTTCAACGGGCACGCGAACTTCTTCGCCGTCACGACCGCGCTCGCCACCGACTGGCCGTTCGCGAAAGAAGCTCTCGACCGTGTGTACCGGCTTCGCGGGCACCTGATTTTGCCCGAACCCGACGGCAAGTTTAGCGGGCCGAGTCACTTCAACTCGCGTCTCGGCGGCCCGGCTTCAACCGACCAGTGGGCCTGGGACGGCGCGCGCGACACGGCCGCTGCGATGGTCACCGACGAGGCCGCTCACCTCGCGCGCCGCCCGACCGCGGAGGAACTTCGAGACGCACCGGGCAAACGCGCCCGCGCCTTCGCCGAACACATTCGCGAGAACGGCGTGAACGGCAAGGGCGGGTTCCTCAAGAACGACGAGATCATCTCGTACCCGTGGAAGTGGCGAGTCTGGATGACCTACAATTTTCCTGCGAGCGTGAACCCCGGCTCGGAGTTCTACAAGCCAGGCGCTTACGCCCACCAACAAGAACTGGCGAAGAAGAACTCCCCGCTGCTGAAGTCACCTTTTGAGCGCGGCGAATCGTTCGTCCGCGATTTCGGGAAGGAGTTTGTTGTCGCCCGGCAACCGGGGTTCGCCGCGATCCTACACACCGGGCCGATCGGCACGCAGAGCGCCGACGACGGGATGCGCCAGTACGCGGGTCCGATGGGCCTCAGCGGCGGGCAACTCTCGGCCTTCTGGACCCCAACCACCGGTTCGGTGATCCTCGGTCAGCGCGGCGGCATGAGCAACGACAAGTCGTTCGACGCGGTCGAAGCCTGGCGAACGTGGCCCAATCACTCCGTCAGCGGCGTCACGGCGAACGGCGTCTTCTTCACCTCCGCGCGCATTCAGAAGCCAGAAACCACCATTGGCAACCGGCGCGGCACGACGAAGGTTGAAGTGGCAGGCACGATCCCGACGACCGTTGTCGGCCAGGAGAAAAGCATCGCGGACAAGTACGACTACACGCGGTCGTTTTCGATCGACGAGAAAGGCGTGAGCGTGGAGACGATTGTCCGCGGCGACGGCAAGGAGCAGGTCGCGGAGTTGTACGAGGTATTGCCGGTCTACCTTCGCGATGCGAAGGAGCAGGCGCAAGCGACCCCGACCACGATCGAGTTTCAAGTCGGGGACAAGTGGATACCGGCGACCGACGCGTTTACCGAGAACGTGAAGGCCGTGCGCCTCACGCGATTCAAGGGCGCGGTGGTCGTCACCTTCGATCGCTTGCGGCGGGTCAAACTTTCCGCGGTAGACTGGGCCGACACCTACCTGAGTCGCGCGACCGCCCGGAACGTGCTGATCGACCTTCTGGAATGCGGCGACAAGCCCGCCGCGTTGAAACAGCCCAGGTCCGTCGGCTACCGGATCGAACCGGCGCCCAAGTAACATTCCGGGTGAGAACGCCGCCAGGCGCTGTCCCTCTCGCGTCCATTGGAACGGCGCCCGTACGCCCGGCCCCGCGCAGCGGGCGCCGGTGTCACTTCTTCTTCTTGGGAGGCACGAGTAGGTTGCCGAACGCCTCCTTCGGCGTCTCGTCGGGCACCTTCAATTCCTTCCGTAGCCGTTCCAACTCCGCCCGCAGTTCCTTGACCGTGTCCGCGTAGGCCGGGTCCGTGTAGAAGCTCTTCGTCTCGTTCGGATCTTTCTGCCGGTCGTAGAGTTCCCAGTAGTCAGGGTCGGCCTTGCCCTCCAGCTTCGGGACGTAGAACCGGGCCAGCTTGTACCGGTCGGTGACGACGCCGTAGTGCGGGATGACGCGGTGCGGTGCGGGGTATTCGTAGTACTCGTAGTAGAAGCTCTTGCGCCATCCCTTCGGGGTCTCACCCTTCAGGAGCGGCACAAGGCTGGCACCCTGCATCTCCTTGTCTGCCGGCACGCCGGCCGCATCGAGGAACGTTTGTGCGAGATCGACCGTGCTCGTGAGGCTCGCGGTAGCGAGGCCCGGCTTGCCCACCGCCGGCCAGCGGGCGACCATCGGTGTGCGTAGCGACTCTTCAAAGATCCACCGCTTGTCGAACCACCCGTGTTCGCCCAGGTAGAACCCCTGGTCGGAGCAGTACACCACCAGCGTGTTCTTCGTCAGCCCTTCGTCGTCAAGCGTCTTGAGCAACTTGCCGACAGCCTCGTCCACGGCCTTGACGCACCCCAGGTAGTCGTGCAGGTAGCGGTTGTAGCGCCACCGCACCAGGTCCTTCCCTTCAAGCTTGGCCTCGCGGAACGCCTTGTTCCGCGGCTCGTAGTACGCGTTCCACTCGTTAAGCTGCTCCGGGCTGATACCCGGCGGCGGGACGAGCTTCGCGTCCAGTTGCGTAAACGTCTTCTCGATGGTCATGTCCTGATCTTTGACCCCCGAACCGCGATTGGCGTAGTCGTCGAACAGCGTCTCCGGCTCCGGGTACTTGCGGTCCTTGTTGTGCCCCAGGTGGCGCAGCGCCGGGGACCACTCGCGGTGCGGCGCCTTGTGCTGCGCCATCAACAGGAACGGCTTCGTCTTGTCGCGGTTCTTGATCCAGTCGGTGCTGAAATCGGAGATCAAGTCGGTGACGTAGCCCTGGTGCTGAACCTGTTTGCCGTCCTTGTTCATCGGGGGGTTGTAGTACCGCCCCTGACCGGGCAGGATGTGCCAGTGGTCAAACCCAGTCGGCTCGGAGAGGAGGTGCCACTTCCCGATGAGCGCGGTCTGGTAGCCGGCCTTCTGCAAGAGCTTCGGGAACGTCACCTGCGTACTGTCGAACCGGCTGTTGGTGTTGTTGTAAAAGCCGTTGCGATGGCTGTACTTGCCGGTGAGGATGGTGGCCCGGCTCGGCCCGCAGATGGAGTTCGGCACCAGTGTTCGGTCGAACCGCACGCCTTCTTTCGCGATGCGATCGATGTTCGGCGTCTCGATCAGCTTGCGCTGATCGCCATAGGCGCTGATCGCCTGATACGCGTGGTCGTCCGTGAAGATCAGGACGATGTTCGGCTTCTCGGCCGCTAGCGCCGGCGCGCCGAGCATCGCCAGCGCGACGGCGAAGAGGATATGGCGGAGCACGGTACTTCCTTTCGGGAGAGTGAGGTAGGAGCGATGCAGTTGGTTTGTAACCCTCGGAGATGGTGACCGATGTGAGAGCGCTTTCGGGAATGGTGGAGCATCTCAACGAGGAAAGCTAGCCGCGCCCTTGCGATCGCAGGTCGATGATAGAAGCTGAGTTAGCCGCTCCCTTGCGGGGTCGTGGCTCCGTTTACCGCGTTTCCGCGACCGCCTTCTGCGGTGCGGCGGGAACGGGCACGGCCTTGCGCGCGGCCTTCACGATCGGTTCGGGGTAGATGCCGAAGAACAGCGTTGCACCAGCCAGCGCGACTGCTGCCAAGAAGGTGGGCACGGCACGCGAGCGCGTCGCGGGGCGAAGAGGCGTGCGGAAGTACATCACGCCCACCACCCGCAGGTAGTAGTACGCACCCACAGCCGCGTTCACCGCGGCGATTACCGCCATCACCTGATAGAGGTTCCGCATCGCGGGCGTGTGCGTCGGCGCGCTGAATGCCCCCACGAACAGCAGCAACTTCCCAGCGAAGCCGGCCGTGAGTGGCAGCCCAATCAGGCTGAAGAGAAAGATCGTCATCGCGACTGCGCAGATCGGGTTCGACTTGCCCACGCCCGCGAGGTCGTCGATCGAATCAACAGGGCGCTCCGGCGTGCTGAGGAATAGGATCACCGCGAACGCGCCGATGGTCATCATCCCGTAGGCGACGAGGTAGACGAGTAGGGCGTCCACTCCGCCGATACCTGGTTGACCGGTCGCGTCTGGTAGCGAACTCGCGATCACGATACCCATCAGCATGTAACCGCCATGCGCCACGCTGGAGTAGGCGAGCATCCGGCGCACGTTGTCTTGAAGCAGCGCAAGGACGTTCCCGATGCACATCGTCAGCGCGGCCAGAATCCAGATGAGCAGCGGCAGTTGCGTGTTCGCGTCGAACGGGATGTGTCGCACGTCGGCACCGAGCAACCCCAGGAGGCGGGCGAGTGCAACGAACCCGGCTAACTTCGGGAAGAACGCGAGCTGTGCCACCACGCCCGCCGGGCCGCCCTCGTACACGTCTGGCGCGTAGAAGTGGAACGGCACCGCCGTGATGCGGAACCCGATCGCCGCGATCACCAACACCGCGCCCACCAGCGCCATCGGGTTGAGCGATTCGGTATGCGCCTTCGTCAGCGCGTCGGTGATGACGGTGAGGTTCGTACTACCGGTCAGGCCGTATAGGTAACTGAAGCCGAACAACATCACAGCCGACGACATCACGCTGAGCAGGAAGTACTTCGCGGCGGCTTCCTGGTTCAGTTTGTTCTTCGCGGGCAGGTACAGAAGGACGTAGGTCGGGATGGAGAGCAGTTCGAGCGCGAGGAACAGCGTGATGAGATCATTCGCCCGCCCCACGAGCGACACGCCCGCAGCGGCGATGAGCAAGCAGCCGTAATACTCGCTCGCGTTGGAACGGTCCACTTCTGCCCATGACACGAACAGCAACACCGCCGCGGTGATGAGCGACACCCACCGGACGAACTCGGCGGCACCGTCGGGTATGAGCGCGGACGCCGTGAGCAGTGGCGGCATCTGCGTCTTCACCGTACCGGCCAGAACCGCTGCGAGGCCGACGCCGAGCAGTGACACGACGAACCAGAGCCACCGTCGGTTGTGGAGACAACCGAACAGGAATACGACGCACGCCGTCGCAATGAGCGTGGTCTCCGGCGCGGCGAGCCGGAACACACCCTTGAGCGTCTGTTGTAGTAGTGGGTCGGTCATGAGGGTCACTGTGGTGTCGTGCTTGGCGAGCCGCGACCGCAAGGGAGCGGTTTAGGTTTGCCGCTCCCTTGCGGTCGCGGCTCGTTCCGTCACTCTTCGGCCTTCGGATCTTTCTTGCCGCCCTTCTTGCCGCCCTTCTTGTCCTTCCCCCCCTTGTCGTCGCCTCCCTTGATAATCGGTGCGGGCGGCGCGGGCAGCGGCTTCGGCTTCGGCTCGTCATCGACATAAACGTAGGGCACGCCGCCGACGCGGGCGCGGGCCGAGTCGCCGATGATCGACAACACGCGTACGTCCGGCTTCATCGTGTCGAGGAGAACATGCGGGAATAGCCCCAACAAGAGACAGACGGTCGCGAGCGAACCGAGCGCGACGAACTCGCGCCGGCTCACACCGGCCACGGGCACGTCCGGCACCACCGGTTCCGGCTCCTTCAGCGGGTTGAAGAACACTCTCTGTAGCATCGTGAACGTGTACCACGCGCTTAGGAAGATGCCGATCGCCGCGATCACCGCCGGCCACATCCGCGACACCCCCGCGTTCCGCGCGTCGAACAGCCCGGCCATCATCAACATTTCGCTGACGAAGTTGTTCAAGCCCGGCAGCCCGACGCTTGCGAGACACAGCACGAAGAACAGGAGCGCGAAGCCGGGGAACCGGCCCATCAATCCGCCGAACTTCGACATCTCGGTTGTGTTGTAGCGGTCCACCAGGAACGCGAGCGCGGCGAACAATGCGCCCGTGCTCAACCCGTGGTTCACCATGTGCAGCACCGCGCCAGACAGCCCTTCCTTGTTGAACGCGAACAGCGCCAGCACCAGGAACCCGAGGTGCGACACGGAACTGTACGCGATCACCATCTTCATGTCTTTGGAAGCGTAGGCGCAGAGCGCCGCGTAGATGATCCCGAACGCGGCGAACCCGCCGATCACAGGCAGACCGTAGAGGATCGCGGCGTCCGGCACGAGGGGCAACACGAGCCGCAAGATGCCGAACGCACCGAGCTTCGCCATGAGTGCGGAGAGCATCACCGTCACGCCGGTCGGCGCCTCGCCGTAGGCCGAGGGCAGCCATGTGTGGAACGGCCAGACCGGAACCTTCACCATGAACCCGGCCATCAGTGCGAGGAACAGCCAGAACTGCGTTGCATGTTTTGCAGCGAGTTCAGTCCCATCGCCCGCGAGCGCCTTCTGATGCGCGGTCTGTAACCCCTGCTGCACGTTCACCATCAACTGCGGGATCGAGAACGTGATGGTGCCGTCCGGGTTTGGGTTCGTCAGCACCACACCGATCACGCCGACGAGCGTGAGTAGGCTCCCGGCGAGCGTGTATAGGAAGAACTTGCGGGCCGCGTCGCGGCGACCGGACCCCATCCCCCACTTCCCGATCAGGAAGAACGCCGGGATCAGCGTCAACTCGAAGAAGATGTAGAAGAGGATCACGTCAAAGGAGAGGAACGCGCCGATCACACCGGCCTGGAGCAAGAAGAGCCAGCCGAAGAAGGCACCGGGTTTTTCCTTCACCGATTCCCAAGAGACCAGGATGACCGGGATCAGCATGAGACTGGCGAGCGCGACGAGCCAGACGTTCAGCCCATCAACGCCGATGTAGAACTGCACGTTCGGTCCGGACTTGCCGGGCGGGGTCTGTTTGTTCTGGAGGCTGAACAGCGTCCAAGACGTGTGCCCGCCCACGTCCGAACTTACTCGTGGGCCGGCCTCGCCGGGTACGAACTCCGGTCGGAACCGGAGCACTTTAAAGTCATCGTGAGTCGGCACGCTCGGGAGCGAGATTGGGGTACGCGTGTCGAACCACGCAACCGCGATCACGACCACCGCCGCAGTCAGTCCGAGGTGAACCAGTGCGAGGAGCAGCGACACGCGGCGCGCGGCCCGGCCGAACACCGGTACGACCACCGCCGACAACAGCGGCAGCAGCACCAGCAGCAGAACCAGCACGCGAATTACGGCGTAAGTGGTCATCTCGTTAGTCACGAGTTACGAGTTACGAGTCACGAGTTCAGACGACGCCGGCTGGCTTTTCCACTCGCAACGCGCAGCTCGCAACTCCCTATCTGGTGATTCGGAACACAACGAACGTCAGGAATACGGCCACGCCCAGGGCCATCGAAAGCGCGTAGAACTGCACCAGCCCGTTCTGGATGGGCCGAACCCAGGCACCAATGAATCGCGGGAGCGCGGAGATCAGCCGGGCCATTCCATCCAGGAAGCCATCGAAGACGCGGGCCAAGAACGCGAGTACCTCAGCCGGCTTCACCAGCGCGGCACCATACACTTCGTCCACGTACAGTTTCTTCCGCGACAGCTCGAACACCTTCGCCATGCCGGGTGGCGATTCCTCCGCGCCGCCGTTGCGGTACAGCACGTACGCGAGGCCGATGCCCCCGAGTGCGAGGACTGCGCTCACGGTTGCGATGATCCAGTTGAAGTGGTGCGCCACGTCCTTCGCTGGGGTCCGGCCGCGGGCCTGCATGAGCGACGGCGTGCCCCCGAGGAAGTCGCTGAACCAGTGCGTGAACGGTTCCAGCACTACCCCGACGAACAGCGCGCCGAGGGCGAGCACGACGAGCGGCAGCGTCATCGAGGACGGTGATTCGTGCGCGTGGTGCCCGGCCTCGTGCGGGATCTTCTCCAGTCCCCAGAACGTGAGGAAGTACGCGCGGAACGTGTAGAACGCGGTGAGGAACGCCGTCAGACACGCGACAAGGAACAGCGTGTAGTAGCCTGCGGTGTAGGGGCTGGTCGTCTCGCTTGCAGCGGCCAGCGATTCAAGGATGAGGTCTTTGCTCCAGAACCCGGAC
Organism: Planctomycetia bacterium; assembly: GCA_005772955.1. Lineage (GTDB taxonomy): Bacteria > Planctomycetota > Planctomycetia > Gemmatales > Gemmataceae > Gemmata. The sequence continues at coordinate 459 of SXID01000165.1, read as the reverse complement.
AGCAGCGGCACGCCTGCGAGTGCGGCTGCACCACACAGGAACGTGAGGTGCGTGGTGGGCATCACCTTACGTAACCCGCCGAACTGCCGCACGTCGATGACGCCGCCCATCGCGTGCATCACGCTACCGGCGGACAGGAATAGCAATGCCTTGAAGAACGCGTGCGTGAACAGATGGAACATCGCCGCAGTGACCGCGAACGCCGGGCTGATTGTGCCGCTCGTGCCAATCGCCATGAACATGAACCCGAGTTGGCTCACGGTGGAGTACGCGAGGATGCGTTTCAGGTCGGTTTGCGCGAGTGCGATGAACGCCGCAAGCAGCGCCGTGATTCCGCCGATCCACGAAACCACGATCTGCGCGTCGGGCGCCATCGCGAACAACGGCGCGCAGCGTGCGAGCAGGTACACGCCCGCGGTTACCATCGTCGCGGCGTGAATGAGCGCCGACACGGGGGTC
>SXID01000164.1 GCA_005772955.1 Planctomycetia bacterium | reverse complement strand
GGGGCGGTTCGCGACCGGTTTGGGTGGGAGGGCGGCGTGCGTATTGCTCTGGTCGACGTCCGGACCCGGGATTTTCAACTCGCTGATCGAATCCACATCGTCGGGCAACTTGAACTCGAACGACGAGCTGGCGTGCTGGTATCCACCCAGGGGCGCGTCGGGCTTCGGCGGTTGTGCGTTCGGGTCGGGCTGGTCGGGGGTCGGCTGTTTCGGGTCGTTGGGGTTTGACATGGAGGCTGCTCCGTGCGTGAAGCCGCGGGTCCGGCTCTTGTTAACGACGGCCGCGGGCCGCGAGCGCGTATTGTGAGATGTTAACCGTTGTCGGGTCGGGCCGCGCCGGTGCCGACGGATTTTTCGCCGCTTTTCCGGCGTAGACGGCCGAACCGTCGGAACCCATGACAGTTGCCAGCGTACCCGCCCCTGCCATCGTAACCGATGCTTGCCGAGAAGTGCAAATCGTTCCGCCCGGCGGAACCGGCGGGACCCGTTAATGTGGCTCCTCCAGGAGTTGCGCAGTCGGAGGGTCAACGCAGACTTTTCAACCGCGATAAGGGGCGACAGGTAATAGCCAGGGGTTTAAGGGGGTGAAGGGCGAAGAGCGCAACCCTTGGCACGCCAAACGCCCCGATACGATCATCGCCACCAACGCCGGGCATCTCGCACCGTGCTTCCCCGCCGACCTGTGGTCGAACGTCGTTGCGTGAGACGTGCTTTTTTTTCGTTTCGCTCTCCGAACGGGTGTGTACACTTCACCCGACCCGACCCGACCCGCGCCGCGACTGCGCACATTCTACCCCCAAGGAGTTTCTCGATGCCTGTGCGTCTGGTGTGTCCATCATGTTCGGCGACGCTGTCGGTGAAGGACGAGTACGCGGGTCGTGCGGTGAAGTGCCCGAAGTGCGGCGGCGTGATCCCGGCGTCGCAGCCCGGCGCGGCACCGCCACCGGCGGCGCCCTCGAAGCCCGCAATGGCGCCGCTGCCCCCGCCCGAACCGGAACCGGCACCGGCCGCCGACTCCCCGTTCGGGGCGCTCGACGAACCGGCCAAACCCAAGCCGAAGATCACCGGGCGCCCGACCAGCAAGACGGCCGCTAAAGCGGACGCGGAGAACGACGAGGACGTGAAGCCCGCACGGCGCAAAGGCAGGGACGACGATGATCGCGACCGTGACCGCGACGACGAGAAGGGCGCGAAGAAGGGGAGCAGGGATAGCAAGGGCGCTGACGAGGAAGAAGGTGACGACCGCCCGACACGCGGCAAGAAGAAACGCGATGACGGTGACGGGGAAGGCCCCAGGAATGGCAAGAAGAAGGGTGGCGGCGGGGTTGTGATCGTCGCCATCCTGTGTGGCACGCTGCTGCTCTGCTGCGGCGGGGTCGGGTACGGCGGGTGGTGGGCGTACAACAAGTTCGTGAAGTTGAAGAACGATGTCGTCGAGGGAGTGGAGAAGGCCAAGGAGGACTTGGAGAAGTGGAACCCCAGCGTCTCGCAGTTCAACTACGAGCAACTGAAGGTCGGCACCACCACCCGCGCGCAGGCTGAGACCTCGCTCGGCAAGGGCCGGCTGGCGACCTCCGAGGACGTCCAGAAAATATTCCCCAACGACGTGGCCAAGACGCAGCAGTGGACCGAAAAGGTGGTCGATGGACGGGCGGTGCTCTGGCGCAACGGCGACGATTTCCTGCTCGTTGCGTTCAACCCGAACGCCGAAGGGACCAGCCGCGTGCAGATGAAGGAATGGCGGCCGAAGATCGGTGCGAGTGCCTCCTTGGGCGAACCGAATAACGCCAAGTTCGAGACGGCCTACCCGGTACTCTCCGCCACCACCGAGGTGCCCGCTGAGGAGGTGGCGAAGGACTACCGCGCAAGTTCCATCACTGCCGACCAGCGGTACAAGGACAAGACGTTCATCATCAACGGCAAGGTGAAGGACATCATGATGGACAGCGGCAAGGTGAAGGTGACGCTGGACGCTAGCCCGGCCAACAAGGCCAGCCTCGACGTGATGCACTGCACCCTCCGTGTCGGGCAAACGCCATTCGCCTACAGCCGCGGCCAACGCATCAAGGTGTCAGGCAAATGCACCGGTGGCGGGTTCGGCGACGTCAACTTCTCGGACTGCTCCGTCCTGAGCGGGGAGAAGGATCCCACGAGTTCGATCACCGCGTCGTTCCTGGTCAACAGTTATGCGAACCCAGCCAGCGCCGACACGCTTTACAAGGACAAGAACGTCACCGTGACGGACGCGGTTGTCGAGAGTGTCGAAAACGGGGTCGTGATCGCGACATCGACTTCTAAGAAGGCGACCGGCAAGAAGATCCGGGTCGAATTCGACTCGGCACTGAAGAACCAGTTCGCCAATCTGCGAGTCGGAGCGACGGTCAAGATTAAGGGCAAATGTAAGGGGCTGGACGAAGGCGACATTTTGATCACGGACGCGTGGTTCGCGCCGTAACCGGTGCGGCACATTCCGAACCTCGAACCGCCACACCCGTGAACGGGTGTGGCGGGGCTTTTTTCACTTCGCGCTTTTCTGGGATCAATTCCGCCCGCTCGCGGGAAAGAATGACAGAACCGCACGTACAATCCACCAAAACCCGCTTCGGCTCGGCGGGCCTACTCTGAGGACGAAACCATGCGACGGGTTGTATTCGCGGTGACGCTGTTCGGCGCCGCGGCTCTGGCCGCAGGCGGGGTGACCGCCGACGAACCGAAGAAGGATGAGAAGAAGACCGAGGCGAAGCTGACGAAGAAAGAATTCGGGAAGATGATGAAGGACGCGCACCACGGCGCAAAGTCGCCGCACGCACGCACCGCGGCGGAACTGAAGAAAGATTCGCCCGACTGGGACGAGATCGCGAAGGACGTGAAAGCGTTCGCTGCGATGGGCGATGCGTTCAAGCGTGTCCAACTCGGCTACACGTCGCCCGCGAAATACAACGCGGCCACGACCGCGTTGGGCAAGGCAGCAGCCGACAAGGATAAGAAGGCCGCGACCGAGGCGTTCACCGGGCTGACGAAGTCGTGTACCGCGTGCCACTTCTACGGCGGCGCCCCCGGCGGACTCGAGTAGTTTCGGGAAAGGTGTAGCGCGACGATCTGAGTTCGGGTACGACGGAGGAACCACTTTGGAGCTTCCGATGCGTCCGTACTCGATGGACCTGCGTGAGCGTGTGTGGGCCGATTGCCAGGCGGGGATGAGGACCACGGCGGTCGCACAGAAGTACTCGGTGAGCGAGTCGTGGGTGCGGCGCCTCAAGCAACGGCAGAAGGCGACCGGCTCGATCGCGCCGCGCCCGCCCAGCCCCGGCCGCCCGGTCACGCTGGCCCCGCACGACGCGCGTGTGCGGGAACTGGTCCGCGCCGATCCAGACGCTACCCTGGCCGAGTTGCGGCAGCGATTGGGGCTGAAGATCCGCATCTCGGCCCTGTCCGAGTACCTGCGGCGGATCAAATTGCCCTTCAAAAAAAGGTGATCCGCGTGGCCGAGCAGGACCGGCCCGACGTGAAGGAGAAGCGAACCGCTCACGCGGCCCGGATGCCGGGGCTGGACCCGAAGAAGTTGGTGTTCCTCGATGAGACGGGCGCGAACACCAAGATGGCCCGACGCTACGGTCGGGCACCGCGCGGGGAGCGATTGGTCGATGCGATCCCGCACGGGCACTGGAAGACGACCACGTTCGTGGGTGCGATTCGGGCCGACGGGCTGGTGGCCCCGAGGGTGATCGACGGGGCGATGAACGGCGACCTGTTCGTGGCTTACGTTCAGCAGGTGCTGGTGCCGACGCTGCGGGCGGGCGACATCGTGTTGATGGACAACCTGTCGAGCCACAAGCGCGTGGCGGCGGTGCGGGCCATCGAGGGCACGGGGTGCTCGGTGGTGTACCTGCCCCCGTACAGCCCGGACTACAACCCGATCGAGTTAGCGTTTGCCAAGATCAAGGCCCGGTTACGAGCCGCCGAACTGCGCACCATCGACAAGATCGAACGCTTCTTCGGCACGGTTC
>SXID01000163.1 GCA_005772955.1 Planctomycetia bacterium | reverse complement strand
GCGGGCGGCAATGGCGTCATCATCAAGGCGAAACTGACGAAAGAGAAGGACGTGGTGACAGCTGAGTTCACCGCTGTGGAGGAGAAGGGCAACTTCCCGAACAAACCAAAAAATGGCGAGAAGATCAGTTTCAAGTGGGCCGAGAAGGGCGACACCGCGACGCTATCCGAATTCAAGGGCGCCGGCGTGGATGACGCCAAGGATATCGTTGAGGGTGAGTACAAGAAGAAGAAATAAAGGATTGAATGTATAGCGTAGGCCCCGGCGGGGCCGTGTTTTCTCCACTAAGGGAGAAGCACGGCCCCGCCGGGGCCTACGCGAACCTAAACAGGCACCCGCGCTGTTGTCAATCTGTCAGACGTTGACCTTCTCGAACGGCTTCACCTTCACGGGCTTGACCACCAACCCACCGCGAATCGCGGAGGCCGAGACCCACACCCGCTTCGCGACGCCGTCCACGATGCAGAGCACCTTCTGCAGGTTCGGCTTGAACTTCCGGCGGCTGGTGCCGAGGATCTTCTTGCCGACGCCGCCGAGGTACTTCGCCTTACCGCGGTACTTCTTGCGGTTTCCGAAAACCGCCTTCTTGCCAGTGAATACGCACGTCTTGGCCATGACCGTGAATCCCGTGACATTACCCCGGTAGTCCGGGGACAGACACAATATCGAAAATCTTACTATAGCGGGCGCCACGCCGGTGGCAAGGATTCCGCTGACGCCGTATACCCGTATACCTGCTCGCACCCCCGACCCGCGGAGCCGACATGCCCGAAGCCGAGTCGCCCCAGGTCCGCCACAACCGGCACAGCGCTCTCGGCGCGGTCGGGATCGTGTGCCTCGCGGTGCCCGTCGTGACGCTTCTCGTCACCGATCTTCCGGTGAACGCGCAGCGCGCGAACGTGTTGTGGTTCGTTGGAACCGCGATCGGTTCGGCGTTGCTGCCTTTTCTGTACTGGGCGCCGTACCGGGCGCTGGGGTTCGTGCCGCTCGCGGCGGTCGTGTGGCTCGCGGCCGTCGCACACGGCGCGTACTGGGCTGAGTGGCCCGGCTGGGCACACGGCACTCCACTCGGTTTACTCGTCGGCGCAGGCACGCGGGCCAGACACGGCAAAGAGCCGTGGCCCGAAACCGCAGCGCTCTTCGGCGCGGTGTTCGTGGGCGTGGGGGTCGCGACCGCGATCGTGTCGCGCGGTCCGCCGTATGACGTGCCGCCGTGGTTCGCGCTCGCCGCGTCCGTTGCGCTTGTCGGGTGGTCGTGGGCACGGCTGTTCCGCCCATTGTTCGAGTTGGTATGCGAACCGGGCCTGTGGGTCATGTACCGCGTGCGGCGGACCGGTCCCGGTTTCACGGACTTTCCGCGAACCGGGCCGTGCCTCGTGATCGCCAACCACGCGTGCTGGTTCGACCCGATGTTCCTGGCGAAGGTGTTGCCGCGTCCGCTCACGCCGATGATGACTGCGAAGTTCTACGACCTACCACTGATGCGCCAACTGATGGTCGCGTTCGGAGTCATTCGCGTATCGGAGAAGGCGATCAAGAAGGATGCGCCCGAAGTTCAGGAAGCCATCGCGGCGCTGGATCGCGGGGAGTGCGTGGTGATCTTCCCCGAGGGTTACCTGCGCCGAACCGAGGACCACGTGCTCCGCCGGTTCGGGCAGGGCGTGTGGCAGGTGCTGAAGGCGCGACCGGACATCCCCGTGTTCGCGACGTGGCTTGAGGGTGCGTGGGGGAGTTACCTGTCGCACGCGAAGGGCCAGCCAACGAAGAACAAGAAACCAGACTTCCGCCAGCCGATCGGCGTGGGCATGTCGGCCGCGATCGTGGTTCCGCCGGAGGTGTTGGAAGAACACCTGCGCACGCGCACACACCTGATGAACCTCGTGAGCGGCGCGCGGGTCCACCTGGGGCTGGACCCGCTTCCGCCGTTTGGGTTACCCGCGAACGCGGACGAACCCGAGAACGAACCGAATCCCCTGGCGTAGAATGGTTGTGTATTGGGTTCCTCGCGGACGGTCCGCTTCGTCGTAATCCGGAGGGTGCAGCGATGGCTACGGATGCAGCCCCACGCGAACGCTTTACCGAAGTACAGCGACAACTGGCCGCGGTGAACGAGGACAGGGACGGGGCCGACGACCGCCTCGCGGGGCTACTCGCGGAGGAGCGTGAGTTGCTGCGTGAACACGGGGCGGAGTGGGAACGCCCGCTGCGCGCGGCGATCCCCGGCCTCGCACGGGTCTTCTTCAGCGACGGTATGCCGCACAACCTGTTGCTCGACGCGGCGCAGTTCCCCGACGCGGGCGCGGTGCTGCCCACGGTCGCGCCCACGGTCCGCTATCTGACGCTCGATCTTGCCAACCTTGTGCCCGGCCTCGCGGCCGAAGTCTTTGCGCTGCCGGTGCTCGCTTCACTCGAAGGACTGTCACTGAAAGGCCCGTGGGGTACCGCCGGGGCGCGGGCGCTGGCCGCGTCGAAGCACGTCGGGAACCTGACGACGCTCGACCTCTCGTATTGCGAGATCGGTCCCGCCGGGGTCGCGGCGGTGCTGGCGTCGATCGCGATTGCGTCGGTGGGCGAGATCGACCTGTCCGGCAACCGCATCGGGTTCGACGGCGCAACCGCGATCGCCGCCGTGAAACAGTTCCCACCGGCGCTGCGCGTGCTGCACCTGGGCGACGCGGACCTGCACGATGGGGCCATCGCGTTGCTGGCCGCGGCGCCGGCGTTCCGCTTGCTCGGCGAGTTGTGGCTGAACGACAACGCAGTCTCCGCGGCCGGTGCCGCCGAACTGCGACGCACGCTGAGGAACACCGCGGTTCACACGGGCACAGAGAACACGGGCGGGGACCGCCGCGGGTAACTGCGCCGGCTTCGTCTCTGTCCGTTTTCCCGCGCCGTGAATAGCACACTACGAGACCCCGCCCGCCTGCGATTTTCCTGCCTTGTCCCCCAATTCAACCTGGAGTCCGTATGCCTCGCGTTCTGGTTGCGTTGCTTCTCGCCGGTCTCGCGTTCGCGACAACCGCGATTGGGGCCGACTGGCCCACGTTCCGTGGCGCCGACCGCACCGGCATTTCCACCGACAAGGGACTACTGAAGCAGTGGCCCGCGGACGGCCCGCCGCTCGCGTGGAAGGCAACCGGCCTCGGGGTCGGGTTCTCCAGCGTGTCCGTGAGCGGCGACAAGGTATTCACGATGGGTGACACGAAGACGGACTGTGTCCTGTTCGGGATCGACCGCGCGAAGGGCGAGACGTCGTGGGAACTGAAGGTCGGCAAGACCGGCGGGAACTACCAGGGGCCGCGCTGCACGCCCACAACCGATGGCGAACTCGTCTTCGCGTTGGGTCAGTACGGCGACCTCGTGTGCGCCGCCGCGAAGGATGGCAAAGAGGTGTGGCGCAAGAACCTGCCGAAAGACTTCGGCGGGAAGTCCGGCGGGTGGAACTTCACCGAGTCGCCGCTGCTCGACGGCGACACTCTCATTGTCACGCCGGGCGGCTCGAAGGCCACGATGGTGACGCTGGAAAAGAAGACCGGCAACCAGGTGTGGGCCGGCACGGTGGAGGGCGGCGACACGGCCGGGTACGCGTCGGTCGTGATCGCGAACTTCGGAGGCATCAAGCAGTACGTCCAACTGATGGCGAACGGTTTGGTGTCGTTCGACGCGAAGACCGGCAAGATGCTATGGCGGTACGGAACGAAGAACGACCGGTTCGGCGGGAACACCGCGAACATCCCAACGCCGATCATCAGCGGCGATCACGTGTTCGCTTCCGCGGGCTACGGACGCGGGGCCGCGCTGCTGAAGATCACGAAGGACGGTGACAAGTTCGCGGTCGAAGAAGTCTACTGGAGCAAGGCGCTTACGAACAAGCACGGCGGCGTGATCCTGGTGGGCGACAAACTGTTCGGTGACCGCGACGACAGCGGCAACCCGTGGTGCGCGGACTTCAAGACGGGCAAGGTGTTGTGGACGCGCAAGGGTGGCGAGGGTCGCGGGTCCGCGTCGATCACCTACGCCGACGGGAATCTGTACATCCGCTACGCTGATGGCTGGGTGGCGTTGGTGGACGCGACCGCGGACAAGTACACCGAGATCAGTTCGTTCAAGGTGCCGAACGGGAAGAACAACACGTGGGCGCACCCGGTGGTCGTCGGCGGCAAGTTCTACGTCCGCGAACTCGACACCCTCTGGTGCCACGACGTGACCGCGAAGTAACGCGCCTCGGCGAGCTGGGAGCGTAAGCGACGGGAGGCTTTGGGCATCGAGTGCGCAAAGCCTCCCGTCGCTTACGCTCCCAGCTCGCTCTACTTCATCCGCGTTTGCTGGCCCCACGGACAGCGGAACGGCCCGTCCTTCGTCAGCGCCCACAGCACCGGCACGCCAGGCGGCGCCTCGTTGTACGGGCCGTCGCCGTCGGTGAAGTACACCATGCCGTCCGGCCGGTGTTCCGCGAGAAACTCTGGCCCGAACACGGGGCGCAAGTCCGTTCCGCCGCGAACGCGCCCGCGAACGGGTACACGCGGTGAATGATCGTGTCGCACTCCACGACCGCGAATCGCGCGAGTTTGCTTAACCGCCGCAGTTCCCCCGCGATCTCGTTTCACTCCTCCGTACTCATGCTCCCCGATGTGTCGATGGCGACCATCAGGCGTTTCGGCTTCGCTACGTCCGGCCGGTAGATGCGCCCCGGAATTTTGCCCACGCGAGTTCGGTGCTGGCGCGCCGGGAGCGACCGGAGGTGTTGGGGTAGGTGTTCGTCTTGTACGCGGGAGCGGGAGCTGATGCCGATTCTGAGGACAGTAGCGAAATAGCGGATTGCGTCGGCTCTGAGGTAGAATGAGGCGACCCTGAAGAGTGTCGCGTAGCCGCGACTCGCCGCGGAGTGTTCCACCAATGCGCCTGATCGACGCGGACTTACGCGAAGTGCGTTCCGTGGCGGTGTCGCCCGACGGCCGGTTCGTCGCCGCGTCCGGCACCAACGGCTGGTACGCGGTCTTCGACTGGGCGAGCGGCGATACCGAGCGCCGCTTTCCACTGGGAGTCGCGTGCGAACAACTGGCGTTCGGCCCGAACGACGAAGTGATCTACGTCCAGCACGACACGCTTCGCGTCGATCGAATGGGCGTGAACGTCCCCGCGCCCGACCTCGTCGGGCGCTGTGTGGCCGCCGCGATCGCGCCGGACGGCAAGACCCTGGTCGCCACGCAAGCCGGAACCAGGGAGAAAGTGGAACTGAAGCGATGGTCGCTGCCGGCGCGTCAGCCGCTCACCGGGTTCACCTACTGGTCGCCTTTCCGCAAACTCGCGTTCAGCCCGGACGGACACTTCCTCGCGGGCATCTGGCCCGAAGGATTCGAGCTGCGGTACGCGACCAGCGGGGGGTTCGACTACCGGCACCGACTGCCCGACCGGCGCGACTTCACCATGCCCGGCTTCGTCGCGTTCACCCGCCACAGCGGAACCTGCGTGTTTGGGTGGGAGAGCGAGTTCCACGTACTCGACATCTCGACGGGAACCTCCAAGCCAATTCACCGTACCGACGCGGGTTCGCGCCCGGTCACGACGAAGACGGTCAAACTGGGCAGGATCCACGAAGAGCGTACCGTCGAGTTGGCAGCTCCATTCCACGACGCAGCGTTCACCGGTTCCGGGCGGCACTTCGCGACGGTCGAGCAACCCGGCCGGTGGAAGCGGTGGGATGCCTTCGTGGGCGGGTGGCGAACGAGTCTCGACCAGGGCGCGGAACAAAACGGCCGACTCAAGCTGTGGGATCTGGAGACGTGGAAGGTGACCCACGAGTACGACTGGGGTTGCGGCGCGCTGACGTGTCTGGCGTTCACCGCCGACGGGTCGGCCGGCGTGTGCGGCACCGCCGACGGGCGACTGGTACAGTTTGATGTCGATGAGTGATTGTCATCGTAGTCATCACGCTCCGCGTGAGGACTACGAGCGTTCACCGCCCGTACCACGCGATCAATCGCGGCAGGTCGCCGCGGTTCGCGAGCATGCGCAGCGCGAACTTCTGGCGCATCGAACCGAGTAGCGGGTTGAACCCGAAGTTGTCATCGACCATGCGGACCGCCTGCGTGACGGACGCGTCGAGCGACTTGCCACCCGCGACAAGCACGCGCGCTAACCACATCGCGGCCGGGAACGTTAGCGCCAGCGATTCCAGCCCTTCCCACACGCTCAGCCCGAAGTTCGGTGAGCCGCAAAACTGGAGCGATTCGACTTTCACCCGGTGCCAGCGCGCGAGCAGTGACACCGCGGTGTCACTCAGCGCGCCGAGCGGAACCTCGCCCGCCGCGAATGTGGCCGCGTCCGTGAGCACCGCGTGAACCTTCGGTACACGCCCGCGCCCGGCGGCGAACTTGACAGCAGAAGCGAACCGGCGCACCGGGCCTCTCTGTGCGGTTCCCTTCTCCGCGCCATGGTCCTTACGAGAGAACACCGCGACCAGTTGGCGGAACACGGTGCGCCCGGCCCAGCCGGGGCGTTTCACCTCGGCCGCGGTTTCGGGTTCGTCGTCATCGGCCGCGAGGCCGAGCACGTGAAGCATCTCGCTCAACTTCCCGGCGGTCACGGCTTTCTTCGCGTCTCCGCCACCGTCAAACTTCGCCTTCTTGAGCATCGTGATGATGAAGAGAATCTTGCGCCAGCGGCGCTCAAACGGGTCTTCGTCGTTCGCGAGCATCTTCGAGAACGCGCTCGCGATGCGGGCCACGTCGCCCCACGGGACTACTTGCGAACCGTGCAGCGGTGGCGGCGGTGATTCAATCGCGCCCTTCGCCGCGGTGCTCTCGAAGAAGGTCGCGTACTCTCGCGCGTCGCCGAGTTGCGCGTTCAGTCCCCGGCCCTTGTTCTCAGCGGCGGACGGGCACGCGAGCCGCAGCCCGAGGTTCCAGTGGTCGCCGGCTGGCACGAGCAGGAACGGGTAGATGCGGCACGCAAGCGGCTTCGCAGCGGACCCGAACTTCCCGTGAATGCGGCACAGGTTGTCCGTGCCCAGGAACACGCACCCGCCATCGGCGCGGTGGTTCAGGTAAAACTCGCCGCCGCGCTTCACGAAGAACGGCACGCCCTGAAAGTCCGGCAGCGATTCCCACCCCTGGCCTTCGATGCGCCGCCGCTCGTCTGCGGTCGCCGGCACCGCGTACGAGCGACAGCAGTCGCCGCACGAGTGGCAATCCCAGTTCTGCAACACGGGTAGCGAGCGGACTTGCATGCTTCGTTGGTGTTTGGTGTTTTGCGTAGCCGCGACTCGAAGCGGAGCGCGAACGCTCCTCACTTCTTCTTCGGCGGAAGGATCTCGAACGAATTGAAGAACGGTTTGGCCAATTCTTCGTCGTCGGGGGTCAGCCCCGGCCCTTCGGCGGAGAGGTAGTACACACGCCCCTTGATCGCGAAGACCCGCACGATGCGAAAGGTTTTGCCGTTCTCGATCTTGAACGTCCACTGACGCCCGTTGGCTTCCAGTGATGGCGGGTACGTGATCGGTTCCACAGTGACCAGTTCCCCGCCCTTGCCCTTCAACTGTTCGCCGACGCAGGCGAACCACGTCTGTTCGCGGACCAACCCGAAGCCCCCGCTACTGATCTCTCGCGCGTCGGGGTCCGGGGCACCGACGATGAACCAGTACTCGTAATTCTGTTCGGGTTGGGACTCGGGCACGTATCGCGCCCACCGGGCTTCAGATTCCGGTCCCAGTACCGTCAACGGGCGCTGCTCGTCGGGCCACGCCGGGCGTGGCATCTTGACTCGCCACCGGCCGTCCCTGGCGTGAACCCAGCCCCATTCGTTCGACTGGCGGAAAAACCCCTGGATGCGGTCCATCAGGTCTTTCTTCAGGAAGTACAGGCCGGCTGCTGTGAGGTACGCCAGGCCGACGAGCATCAGCACGCCCTTGATGCGCGTGGCGGCGGTCCAGTCGATGGTGTACACGACGCCCAGGCACAGCGCCGCCGCCGCGACCGCCAGAGACACGGGCACCGCGATCGAGAGCGACGCTTCCTTGCCGGCGAGGAGCGGACCCACGAACCACAACAGCGGAATGCCGAACGGCATGAGCGCGAAGCCAACCAGGACCGACGCCGGCAGCCCGCCGACTGACGGCGTGTGCGGGTCGTGTTCCGGGTCGGTCACTTCGGTCACGAGTACCGGTTCCGACCCCGACTGCGGTTCCCTCGGCGATTCGCGTGGCGGTTCGTTGCGGGACTGACGCGGGGGTGCGATAGGGATGACCGCAGCCGGGCGGGGTTCGGTGCGCGCGGGTCGGCCACGCGGGGGTTTGGAACCGGCGCGCGACGGCAGTGGCGCCTCCGGTGCATCTTCGGCCGCCACGAACGGCGACTGACAGTGCGGGCACCCGACCATTTGACCGATCGCGTCGGACGCGACATGTGACGCGCCCTCGCATGCCGGGCACCGGACGACCGCCAACGACATTCCGCCCCCTCCGCTCTGAAAACGTGGGACAGGTGAATTGTACCAAGAGATGGAAGACAGAGGACAGAGGACAGAAGTCAGAGGTGTTTAGCGTTGGACCCAGCGGGGCCAGGCGTCTTGGCCCCGCTGGGTCCAACGCTAAACACCTCTGACTTCTGTCTGCTGTCCACTCAAGCCTGAGGCCCGATCTCTTTTGCGGTGAGCAGTTCGACCTTGTCCCCGCGGCCCACGGCGTACTTGAATCCGGCTTTCTCGGTGCAGGCCGCACCGATGTTGCCCTTCGGGTCCAGCGCCAGGAACGCGACCCGCGTCGGGTGAACACCGCGGCGACCGGACGCGGCGTTCGCGCGTTTGCAGGCCAGTTCACATGCTTCTTGCGCCGACTTGCCGGCACGCATCTGTTCGGTGATGAACAGGCTCCCGCCGATGCGGATGATTTCTTCGCCCACGCCCGTTGCGCCTGCGGCGCCAGCGAGGTCATCGACGTACAATCCCGCGCCGATGATGGGCGAATCCCCGACGCGGCCGGGCAACTTGTACCCCAGTCCGCTCGTCGTGCAGACCCCGCCCAGGTGCCCCTTCTTGTCGAGCGACAGCACCGTTACCGTATCGTGGTTGAACTCGTCCACGTTGATGCTGGACGCGCCGTCGGTCCTCACGGGCGAAGGGGCTTTGTCTTTCCCTTCGGGCTTCTTCCTATCGGGGTGCGAGTCGAGCCATTCCTTGATGCTCTCAGCGGTGTACGGCACTTCGAGCGGGAAGCCCTGTTGAAGCGCGAACCACTTGGCACCTTCGCCCACGAGCAGCACATGCGGCGTCTTCTCCATGACACGGCGGGCGAGCGCGGCAGGGTGCTTGATGTGTTCGACACACGCGACCGCGCCGCACGAGAGCGTGCGCCCGTCCATCACGCAAGCATCGAGCGTGAGCCGGCCAAGGCGGTCCGGCAGACTGCCGAACCCCACCGAGTTGCGAATGCTCGTATCGTCTTCGACTGCTTGTGCGCCGGCAAGCGCGGCGTCGAGGGCCGGTTCGCCTTTCGCCAGCAGTTTCATCGCGGCCTCGACCGCGGTTTTACCAAACGGCCAGGTGGCAATCGTGATTGGTTCAGCCATAGTGTGAGTTCCGAGTTGCGAGTTCCGAGTGAAGAAGTGCTTCACAGTGTGAGCGTAACAGCACCTCGAAGCAAGGAGTTGCGTTCAAAAGCAACCGTCTTTCAACTCGGAACTCGGGACTACCGCCCGGAGCGGAGCATGACCGCGAACGCTTCGAACGTGGGCGCAGCGAGCGACGCGCCGAACCAGCGTGTGAGTGGGGCGCGTTCCGAACTGTTGAGCGGCGGACCCAAAGGGGCCACAAACGAAAAACGCGTGGCGGGTGGCGCTCAATGGTTGAGCGCCACCCGCCACGCGGGATCGTGCGTGTGGGCAACTGCAGAATGGTCAGGAAACGGCGGGCAGGTTCGACTGACCGGCCGCGTCGGTGCGTGCCTTCTGCTGTTCGAGTGGGAGCAACTCCTGGCGGTAAATAGGCACGTCTCGCGGGGCTTCGATACCCAACCGGATCTTGCCGCGGTCAATGTCCACTACCGTGATGCAGATGTTGTCACCGATGAAAATCTTCTCGCCCAATTTACGACTGAGAACGAGCATGATCGCGTCCCTCCATTGTGCATCACTCGTCCGTAAAACGCTTCCCAATTCTACGCCACGATTCCGTATGTAGTTGCGGCGACGCGACAAATGCCGTTTCGACACCTGGGGTTTTGGGCGCACGGCCGGAATAATGAGTGCGCCAGACACCCTAACGGGCCCACATCGCGTCTAACCACATTACAAGCCGAATCGCCCCCGCCGAACCTGCCCACGCCACGCCCTGGCGAGTTTGCGGTTGGCAATCGGTCCAAGCCGCAAAACCACTCCGATTCCCCATGACCGGACACGTTGGGTGCGGGACGCAGTGACAACGGCCTGTCACTTTATTCTTGTGACCTGGTCATGGAGTGACCAGACCAAAACGAGCATCAATTCGCAGATTCGCTCAGAAGCGGCACACAAACGCAAAGACCGCCCGTCTAACACGGGCGGTCTTTGGTGAGAAACGGGCGGAATGCTTCCTGAACCGGCCCGTTCCTCGATTCCCTGCGCGTGTGAGTGCAGCGTGCAAGCGTGAGTGTCGGACAAAAGAACACGCGTGAACCGCGCCTGCCGTCACTCGCGCCGTCCGATATTTCACTGGACCTGTGCGGAGGAGGGAGGAGCCGTTTGAGCGAGCGGCCTTCAAACTCACGCTCGCACGCCGCACTCACACGCTCAGGGCGTCACGCAACGCAAGCCATTTCGTTTGCGGCGCTGCGGGACTTGTTCTTGAGGAACTCAAGCGGGCGCGGGTCGCCCGCGTAGCGGGCGTCGTCTGGGTGAAAGATCGCCTGCTTCATCTTCGCGCGCTGCTCCAGAACCGCGAGCTTTTCGGGCGAACCGGGCGCGGCGGTCGTCGGGGACGAGGGTAGCGGCGCGCTGCCCGTGAAGTTGCCGACCCCCCGCCGAGCGTACTTGCTTGTGGACGGGTACATTTCCTTCACGCCGGGGGTGTAGTAGCAGCTCCAGCACAGACCGCGCGGACGGTTGACCTTCGACTTCGTGCAGTGGCGGCAGATCGGGTTCATGACGGTATCCGAGTTGGGGGGTTAAGCGTTTTGGTTCAAATTGTGCTGGAATGGAGGAGTTTTCACCCGCTCGCGTTCCGATTTAGTGTTCAAGTGAATACTTCCGACCTCGTGAACTCTTGCGCGGTCGTGTTTGCTGGTGGCTCACGCGGCCGCGATCTCGGGTTGTTTCGCGAGCCGGTCGATTTCCGGGCTGACGCGATTGAGCGGGAGACGTTGCATGAGTGCGAGTTCGACTTCCTGGAGCAACTCGCGGCGCATCTGGTCGCGGGGCGTGTCGTCGAACCAGTTAAGGAACCAGCGGCACGCGGCCGGTTCACCAAGACGCTGGTCGGCCTCGAAACAGGCCCGCGCGAAGAACTCTTCGACCTGGCCGACGGATTCGAGTTCGTCACCCTGCCAGCCGCAGAAGCCGAGTGCGCACGCGGCCTCCACCGGCCAGTCCTGCACGCACATCAAGGGCGGAGGAGTTGTGGTGCTGCCTTGCGTCAGCCTGGGGTCGTCGCCACGAAGGGCGTCTCGCAGTGATTCCAACCCGTTGGTTGAAAGGCTCGGCACGAACCCGTCTCGCCATACCAGACGCCAGCTTTCCATCGTCGCTCCTCCTCACAGTGTTGCCCGATCGCGTTCCACCCGGTCGGTTGCCAGTCTCAACTCCTCATTAGCAGCCGACACACTATTTATACGCCCGTACACTATTCACGTCAACACAGAAAGCGCACTTTTTTCGAGTTTCTTTCCGCACGCACGCAATTAGTCAGTTTGATGGACTTTATTATCGTAATATTAAGGACTAAATACAACAATAATAGACAATCACTTCGATGCTAATGTCGTGTTGAAGTGGTGGTGTGGTTTTTGTGGCCGTTATCGGAGCGCGTTTAGGTCGCGTTTGGTCTTCGCGGTCATTTGTTTTCCGGGCCGGAGTGCCGCAACGAGCACGGCGGACGGTTCGCGTACCTGCTGTGGGCGGAACGCGGCGATCCGTTCACGGCAGTGGCGCCGTTGGGCAGCACCGTGAACGCGCTGATCACGACAGTGAAACCGAATCGGGTACAACGGTCCGACGCGGAGCGCGACCGACACAGGGCCGCGCCTCGTGGACGGAAAGTCGATCTTGGCTTGTCGTGGTGTGCAAGCCGATCTCGTAAACGATTGCGGCCCGCGCACCACTTCGCGAAGTGGTGCGCGGGCCGCAATCGTTTACGCCACATTACTTCTTTTTGCCGGTCTCGATCAGTTCCATCACCATCTCCATCTCCTGCCCGGCGATCTTGGCGGTCATGGTCATCTTCACCATCCCGCCTCCGGGTACGTCCTTCGCCATCCACGTCTTCACCTCGGCGTCGATCTCCTGCCCCATCTGCTTCGCCTTCATCTTGTAGGTGGTCCAGGTGGTCTCGTACTCCTTGCCGCCGACCTTGAGCTTCTCCTTCCCTTCCTTGCCCTTCTCGACCTTGGCATCCGCCCCGCCCGGCAGGTTCCCGCCCTTGGTCGGGTCGTAGGGTTTGGTCAGGTCGATCTTCTGCTCCTGCTTCGGGATGTCCATCTTGTTGCCGTTGAATTCGATGCTCCCAGTCACCTCAATTGTGGCTTCCTTGTCGCTCTTGGCGGTGACGGTCTGGACCACGGTGCCGTCGAGGCTCAACCCGGCGACCTTCGTGGTCATCTTGTATTTCGCGAAGTCGCCAACCTTGGCGCTCTTGTACGGGTTCTCCTCGTCGGCCGCGCGGGCAACGACCGGAGCGAGGACAATGGCGAGGATGGAGAGTGAACGCATGAGCATAGTGGGCCTCGGTAGAGGTAAGGGAGCGAATTACTCCCGTCCCGCCAGCCTATTTGCGACCGACCCCGGCAGCAAGCCGAAGCCGCGAGTCTCACCCGCCCTTGAGGAGTTTCGCGAGCGCGCGGGTCTGGTCGAAGTGCCCCATTACCAGAATCATCACCGCCGTCAGCGGGACCGCGAGAAACATCCCCCACACGCCCCACAACAAGCCCCAGAACGCCAATGAACCAAGAAGCACCAACGGGCTAACGCCGACCGCGTTGCCGATGATCATCGGTTCGGCCACGGACGACGACACGCCGTGGCACACCAACAGCAACCCCGCCGCCGCGAACGGCTCCCATGTCAGTCCGAACCACAGGAACGCGAACCCCACCGGCAGAGAGTACGCGACCACCGTTCCGATGTACGGAATGAAGTTGCACAGGAACGTCAGCACGGCCCAGAGCAGCGCGAACTTTACGCCCACCGCCCACAGCACAAATCCGACCGGCACCGCGAGGAACAGGCTCGCCTTCACCTTCGCTTTCAGATAACTGATGACGGCCGAGTTCACCTGCCCGGCCACGTCCAGAATCTCTTCGGCCCGCGCCGGCGCGTAGGCACGTCGCACGCGGTCCGGGAACCGGGTGCCTTCGAGCAGCAGGAACAGCAGGTACAGCGCGATCACGCACGCTTCGATGATCGCGGTCGCGGCCACGTTGAGGATCACCCGGACCACGAACTTGATCTGCTCGCTCGTCTGCGCCTGTATGGGCTTGCCAGTCTCGACCGGCGATGCCCACGGCGCTTTCGTGACAACGGCCCGCTCCAGTTCGGTCACCAACTCGTCGGCGCGTTTTTCGAGCCTGGGCATATCGTCATGGAGCGCGAGTACGCTCGCGGAAGTGACGAACGCCAGCACCACCAGCACGCTGGCCGTGCCGCCCGCGAGGAGGATGATCGACGCGAGCGTGCCGACGTGTTTCCGCAGGCGCGAGTGATACGGCATCAGCACATAGGCGAGGAACACCGCGACCAGGAGCGGGCGCAACACCGACGCGAGTTGGAGCAACAGATACCAGGTGGCTGCGGCCCCGACGAGCACAAGAACCACTGTACGCAGCGTGTCCGGGCCACGCCACTTCGGCGGCGCGGGCGGGGTTTGGGCGTTGGACGCGGGGTCGGATATCGACATCGGGGGATAGGAGTCGTGAGTTCGCGGACCGGTTCGCGCATCTTATCCGACCCGGCGCGAACCACCCACACGAACCGTAAATCAATTCCCCCTCAAAATGTGGCGAAGTCTGGCAGGATTTGCCTGTTCGCAACGCAGAGGCTCACCCGCCCGCACATCCACACGGGAAAATCGCACTTCGCAAACCCGGGCTTCATCGCGGGTTGCAAGAATGATTTCGCGGGACTTGAAACCCGGCGCAGGTGTTGACTTAGTAAGAAGTGCAGTGTTAAGGTTCCCTGTGGATAGCCAGAACTGTACACTGAACCAAAGAGCAGAACCGCCCACCCCAAACTGTTCGCGACTGTGTCGGCCTGGAACACCGACGCGGAACGAGAACGGTCCTCGCCAGAAGCGGGTTTCTCCGCGAGTTTGCCGTGTGAAAGCACACAACCGCGGTTCCCGCTGCCAGACCCCGAAGTGATGGACGGATCGCCCCGCCCGCTCACCCGCGGTCTGACCGTGTGACCTCCGACCCCGCATCACGGAACCGTCCCCGACGGTTTTCTACCGGTGCGCCGTTGGCCTACCTCCCCGCCCCCTGCCACTCCCGGCAGGTGGCGCCCGCCTTGTCGCACCCAGCGACCGTTCCGATGGAGATGATACCTTGTTCACGATTTTGCTGACCCGCGCGCGCCTCCTGACCGCAGCTGTGTTCGCGAGCCTCGTGCTGTTGGCGTGCCACCCGACGCTGGCGAAGTCCGTTGGCGCGGACGTGTGGAATGTCCCCACGCTCAACGACCAGTTACGCGAATCGGAAGGCATGAGCGACCAACTCGACGCCGAGGGCGACGAGGTTCGCCGCAGGATCGCCGTGAAAGAGAGCATTGTCAGCGAACTGATCGCCGGGCGCACGACGCTGGCCGAGGTGACCGCAAAGTTCATCGAACTGAACGCCACACGTCCGGGGTACGTGGACGCGATCCGCATGTCTTACCCCGGTGCCACGGACCTGGAGAAGTCCGCCCGCAACGTGATTTCCTACGCGCTCGCCCGCGCCCCGGACGGCACCCACGACGCCCTCTCCCGGAAGCTCGAAGCCGAACTTGAACAAATGATCGCCCGCAGCGGGTCGCACTAGAGCGCTTTCAGGAATGCTGTCGCGTTCTGCCAACGAGCGACCGCAAGGGAGCGGGCAACGTGAACCGCTTTCTTGCGGTCGCGACTCGTTGAGGTGCTACACATCTCCTGATCGCGTACGAAGAAGCGACCCGCGTCCGCACCTCCCTTCCCGCTTCCCACGGGTTGCAATCTCTCCGACGACCCACACGCGCGCGTCGGGTCGGTCGTCTCTGGCGCCGCGCGCCGTGTTTCGACGTTACCAGAGAGTTTCTCGATCCCGCGCGGCGCGAAGCCGTCCTCGCGCCTGAAGACCGACCTACTGCGAACGGGAGGTGCGGTGGGCTTCCGCGCCTGAGTCGGGGGTTCCGGCCCGCGCCCAAAGCAGTTAGAATCACCCGTGTGCCCCGACCGCACGGAGCGAGCGATGAACGTGATCCGCCTGTCCGCGACATCCGGCCCCGACGGGGTTCTGCACTTGAGCGTCCCCGTCGGATCGGTGGGCGAGTTCGAGGTGGCCGTGGTCGTTTCCCAAAAGCCGACCGCAACCGGCACCGCCACCCCCGCGCCGAAGACGCCGGAAGAACTCGGCTGGCCACCGGGGTTCTTCGAGAACGTCATCGGCTCCATCGACGACCCCGCGTTCAAGCGCTACCCTCAGGGGGAATTTGAACAACGGGAGTCGCTCGACGCGCAATGAGGCTCCTTCGGAATTCGGCGGTTGGGCGTTTTCGCCCCGGAGGGGCTAAAACGCCCACTACGAAACCCCTGTCTCGGAAGGGCAGGAGATTCCGTAACCCACGCCGTCACCGGTTGAACAGGAACTCTTTGCTGTTCAACAGCGCCCAGAACAGGTCGCGGAACAGTTCGTCCCGGTGCGTGTCCTTGTCCTTCAGCAGCATCGCCACCGTCTTTGCTTCGCCGGCCGTCGGCTTGCGCGAGTAGACCCGCAGGAATAACTCCTCCGTCAACTTCACGTCGTCCTTCTCGTCCTTCAGGCGCTTCGCCAACCAACCGGTGCCGCTGTTCAGTTTCGCGGTCAGCGTGTCGCCGCAGATCAGGTGGAGCACGTTCGGCAGGCTCACGTCGCCGACTCGCTCGCAGGCGCACGCGGTCACCCGGTCCGAGCGCCCAAACGCTTTCAGGAAGTACGACACCGAACCGGGGTCGGGAACCTGCACCGCACGCATGCCCACCGGGTAGCCGTCAAAGCGTTCGGGGATCTCGGTCGCGGTACTGATCGCGTCGAGCAACACCTCCGCGGGCAAGCGCCGGGCGTAGTAGTGCGAGTAAAATCGTGCATCCGTTTCGTTGCCCACTCGCGTCGAACTCGAAAGTTGGTAGGCACGCGAATTGAGTACCGCCCGCATCAGTGCGCGGAGGTCGAACTTCTTCTCCACGAACTCATTCTTCAGAGCCTTCCACAGTGCCGGGTTGGTCGGCGGGTTGGTCGCACGCAGATCGTCAACCGGTTCGACCAGGCCCACGCCCATGTAGTGCCGCCACACGCGATTCACCATCGCGCCGGCGAAATACTCGTTGCTCGGGTCGGTGATCCACTTTGCAAGTGACACACGCGGATCGTCGCCTGGCTCCACCTTCCCCGCAATGCGGTCGAGCGGTTGCGGCTTCAGAAACATCCCGGTGCGCGGTTGGCTCACGCCGACGGGGTTCTTGTTTTGGTTTAGGTCCGGGTGGCTGACGCGCAGCATTGTCGGCCCGGTCTTCGCGTCCTTGCGGTCGAGTTTCACGCGACTGAAGAACGCGGCGAAGTGATAGAAGTCGTCCTGCGTGTAGCGTTCGAGTGGGTGGTTGTGGCACTTCGCGCAGCCGATGCGCGTGCCCAGGAACGCTTGCGCGATCGACTCTGGCGCCTCGGAGTTCTCGCCGTGCCGCTGCTCGCCGACCGTGACGATGAAGTAGCCGACGGCGGGGTTGTCGGCGTTTGAACCGGTCGCGGTGAGGACGTCGCGCGCGATGTCGTCCCACGCCCGGTTTGCCGCGACCTGCTTCCGCAGCCAGTCGTGGAACTGTCGCACGCCTTTCACGCCGCGAACGTCGTGATCGCGCTCCTTACGGTTTTGAAGTAGGTCGCCGAGTTGCAGCGCCCAGTAGTCGTTGAACTCCGATCTTGCGAGAACCGCGTCGATCAGTTTTTCGCGCTTCTTCGCGTCCATATCCGCGCCGAACGCGGTCACTTCCGCCGCACTCGGGAGGACGCCGCAGGCGTCGAGGAAGAGTCGCCGGATGAACTCGTCGTCGGTGCAGAGGTCCGATGGCTCGATGCGGAGTTCCTTCAACTTCGCGAACACGTGCGTATCGACGAAGTTGTTCGTGGCAGCAAACCTCCTGTCGTCAACGGGCCGGTCGAACGGCATCGCGAACACCGTGACGGCGACCTCAGTGAGGTACATCGCACGCACGGCGCTCGCCCCGTTACGCACAGCCTTCGCCTTGCCGCTTGGCGTCACTTCGAGATACGCAGGGTCGTTGGAGTCGAACTTGGTGAGCCAGGTCACGTCGCGCATCGTGCCGTCGGTAAACGTGGCCGTCGCAACCAACTGTACCTCTTCGCCCGGCTTCAGTACTTGTGCCGCTGGCGTGAGTTCGAGTTTGCTGACCTTCGCCTCGTTCTTGTCGAAGCCCGGATACCCGGCCCTGAGCCAGTCGAGGATGAGCTTGTATTCGCGGCTCGCAGTGGAGAACAGTCGGCCACCCTCGTGCGGCGTCTGCCCGGTTGCCTTCCGAAGGAGGAGGCTCTCTTCAGGGCGTGTGCGGTCGAGGCGGCGCCCGCTGAACTCGCGTGTGATCCACTTGTAATCCTGGTCCGGCGCGAACCCGCGGAGCGAGAGACGGAATCCGTTCTGGCCCGTGCCCTTCCCGTGACACGCGCCCGCGTTGCACCCGGCTTTTGTGAGCAGCGGCATCACGTCCGTTGCGAAGGACGGTCCTTCCCCCGCGAACGACACAGCGGGCGAACCGGTAGCGACGACCGCAGCGAGCAGGTACGAGAACCGAGACATGTGGGAACTCACGGATGAAATTGGCAAGCTAAAGAGCGTGAGCCGCTCCGAGTGGGGTGGGAGTTTATTGGAGTTTAGATGAACCCCAGGGCGTGAGCAAGCGGGAAAGAACTTCATCGCACTGGCGCGAGTTGCACGCGAAGCCCCTGGGCCGAGGCGGAGTCGGTGCGGAATCGCTGTTCGCCGGCAGGTGTGGGGAGCGTCTGCCACCCGCGAGCGCGGTCCGTCCGAAGTGCAAAACCGTCGAGCGCACGCACGCGAACTTCATCGAGCGCGAGGCGTGCGTGCGTGACCTTCGGATGTACCGCATCAAATGACAGCGGGTTAGACGCGGACTTTCCCGGTGGTACGGGAACGGCGGTTCCGATCCACTCAACTGCGTCCTCTCTCGTGCCCGCCCGAAGCCACACCTGCACCCGCGCGCCCGACTGGCTCCACCCAACCACGTCCGCGCCGCGGACCTCCAGTACCTTCACGTTCGCGATGTTGAACTCGACGAACGCGACCGGGTCGCGTGCCGACCACGCTACGGTGCCGGTCGCATCGGCCCGAGAGGGACCGACCCGCCAGGAGGTGAGCGTGCGCACAACCGGGAGGTCGCCCGCGCGAATTACCGGGCGCAGTTCTGCCGTCGCGCCCGGCACCAGTCGGAACACCTTTACGGGCGCGTTCGGGTCGAGCCTCAAGTCTGGGATGGCGGCGAAGTCGCGCAGCGCATCGGCAGGGAAGTCGATCACCCCGCCGCGTCCCACTTCATCGAGAGTGACGCGAGCCGCGCGCAGCCCGTACACCGCTTCTGTTTCGCCTTTCATGGTGCCGAACGTAACACGCGGGAATCTCAAAATCGGCTGGCGCGTGAGCGGCTTTCGCGGTGCGCACTCCAACACGACCAGGAACCGCCCCGCAGTGAACGCCTGGAAGTCAAGCCGCAGCGCGCGGAGTCCACCCTTCTCCGGCGCCAGCATCCAGTCTTGCAGCGCGATCGGCGCTGTGGGCAATTCAGTGGAGCGGACCGCGACTCGCAGCACTTCAAGTTCGGCAGGCACATCGAACCGCAGACCGGCGACCGTACCCTGTTCGACACGGACAAGATACGCGGCGGTCAGTTCGGCGCCAGCCTCGGTCACGTCCCAGATGCACCCCTCGCGGACCTTGATCACGGCAGCACCGCTGGCTCCTTCACGCCAACGCAGTTGCACCTGTTTCACTGCGCCAAGGTCGGCATCGAGAGTCGCGTGATCGCCCGAGACCCCGACCACTTGACGACCGAACCGGCCAACCGCTTGCGGCTGGCGTGCCGCGCCGGGTAGCGAGGCCGACAGTTTCGCGTCCACGACCTCAGGAACGCCGAACCGGACCTCACGCTCCGGGCCGGCCGTTGTCACGGTCGCGGCGAACCGGACCTCGACCTCATGGCGCCCAGGCCCAGGCAGTGCGATGGCGTACGTGTCCGGTCGCGGGACAGTCGGGAATGCGGCGACACCGCCCACCGTCAGCCGCTCCAGTCGCGCGTCGGGCAGCGAGAGTAACACCACGTTGTCCCTCGAACGGAAGGCATAAACGACGAACTTCGCGGTGATGTGTGCACTCGACTCGTCCGCGAGCACGTCGTACACGGCGGACGCGACCACCGGCGCCGGGATCGCTGGCCGGGCGGATGCGTCGAGCCGTTCAAGGAGTGCGTGAGGCATGATAACTTCCTCACTCCCGTCTGCGCCGGGTACGATCAACACCGTCACCGGCGCCGGCGGTTGCGCGAGCGCGCTCAACGAGACAAGCGAGAACACGAACGCCACGGTCGCGGCCACCAGAACGACGGGGCGGCGGCGCAGCGCGATGCCCGCGAGTACCCCGATCAGCGCGACCGCTGCCGCGCACAGCACGGACCACGCGACCCGCGCCCACCACGGCGGGCCAAGTTCCCCGATCACGAACGCCGCGCACACGGCACCCGCCAGCACCAGCGCGCCGCGAACACGACGGCGACGCATCGCCACACAGCCGAGCGCGACGACCCCCACGACCAGTCCAACCGCCAGCGAATCGGCACCGCGCACCGCGCCGACTCGGACCCATGTGTCGTCCGAACGAGTGACGAGCGCCGGGTCACCGCTCGTGAGCGGCCCGCCCAGGAGCGGTGGTTCGTCTGCCGTCGTTTCCCACGGTCGCGCCGGCCACCCGGGAAGCGTGCCAGCTCCGAAGCTCCACCACCGGCGCACCGGTGGGTCGCCGGGCACCGTCGGCACCGGGCTGGTGACACGCCGCGTCGGCCACCCGGTCGCGGCCAGCAGATGGTAGCGCACCTCGAAACGCACCGCCGGTCCCACCGGGATCGGAACGCGTAGTTTACCATTCGCAGCGTTGCACTGCGCCGGGTTCAGCCACCGACCCGCGACGCACACTCCACGCACCTCCGCGCCCGGCGGCAGGCCAACCGGCAGCACACCGCCCGGGGAGTCGCGAACCGTCCCACCGAACGCGGCGACCGCTTCACCTGGCGCACGCACGGTCGTGAGTAGATACGCATCGGACACCGGGTACGCGCCGAGCGTGACCCGCGGGAGCGGACCAACCCGCACCACCTTCCCGACCACTTCGGCCGCGAACCGATCTTTGAGAGCAGGCACCACCTCCGCGCGCGTTGTCTGCGTCACGCCGAAAATCTGCGGAACCGGGAACGACACCGAGTCCGCGCCGAGCGGAGCGGGTCCGACCGTTTCCAGAACTGCCACGCCGGTCAGCGGGCGTGCGAACCACAGAACCCAGAACGTGCCGTCCGGGGCGCCGTCGCGCGCCCGCGTTCCGACGGCGCTCGCGTGCATGTCGAGCGGCGCGAACAATGGCACCATCTCCAACAGTTCGGACGGAACGGAGATCACGTCGGCCACCACGTTTGTCGGGTCGAGCGACTTCCACGAGCGATCGCTCACTCGCGGACCGGGGACGAATACCACGAGCGAGGAAAGCACGCCGCCGGTCGCGGTGACGGTGAATCGTGTGGTCGCGGTCAACCGCTCGTCGGGCGCGTCGAGGGTAACGACCGCCTGAACACTCACCTTCGGGATCACCGGCGTGAGGGTCGCGAACCCGTCCGGTTCCTTCGCGTGAAATGAGAACACCGACCGCGCGTCGCGGGGGGCGTCGAGCGTCAACCAACCCCACAACCCCGTGGCCGACGCGCCCGCGCCGGGTCGGGTGCTCACCGCCCACGCGGGGTCGGCCGCGACGCTCAACCATCCGTCGCGCTCGGTCGCGCCGAGTACCGCGAACGCCGGAAACAGCACCGGTTCGCCGGGCTTCACACCAGACCCCCGGAACTCCAGTCGCAACTCTGCGGACTGCGACACGAGCAGTGGACGCGCGAGTTCGATCACCTGACCCGCAGGCGATGGCGGGCCGATGTACGCGACCAGTTCGTCAGTCCCGGCCGCGCCGCGATCGAGCACGAAACCCGGCAACGGGCGCACTGTGAGTTGGAACAACGGACCGCGCACCACTCGCACTCGGACTCTCGCGACCAGCGAAGACCGCGTTGCACCGGGGGTCCACTCCAGCCGTTCGACGGTAGTGAACTCAACGTCGGGCGCGACAGTGCGGACCGACGGCATTCGCCGGAACGCTTCGTCCGTGCCGCCGGGAAGCAGCGTGCCAACGAGCGACAGCACCCGCGCCTGATCAAGAGCGCCGAGGGGAGGACTGACCGCGTCTATGAGGCGGTAATCGCCCGGTGCCCAGGAGTCGATCCGCAGGCCAGGCGCGACCCGCAGTTCCACCGCTTCGCTCTCGATGACGGCGCCGAGCGGGCGCACGGCCAACAGCGGCGCATCCGCGGGGCGCGCGGGGTCGGGCAGCGGCGCGACCGCGTTGATGAGAATCTTCCCACCGGGGCCGGGCTGCCGGAGACTGACACGCACGCGCCGGGGACCGTTGGGCACAAGCGGCGGATCGACGACCCACCCAGCGCGGTTGTTCGCGATCACTTCCGTGATGCGCAAACCCGCGTCGGCAGTGAACGTCCACTCGGCCACCGACCCGCGTGCCGGGTGGAGTTCGTACTCGAACGCGGCCGTGAGTTGACCGGGACTGAGTTCGTATTTCGCGACAAGTGCCGCCGTCGCGCCCACGGACGGCGCGCCGCCGGCGCGCACGGCAAACTCGAGTTTCGCGCGCCCGCCGAATCGCAACCGCCACGCCCGACGCGTCGGCTTGCCGGTCACCTCGAACGGGCCAGTGAGCAACACGTCCGCTGACGCGGTCGGCACCTGATCGGCGGGCAGACTCAGTTCGATCGCCGAGGCGGCACATGGCGGAACGCGTAGTTCAAACCGCCGCTCACCGGGTTCCGTCGTCCCGGTCAGCGACCACTTGAACTGCAACACGCGGCGCCCGTCGCGGTCCACCCACACGGCCGGCACGCTCACGTTCGGAGTTGCGGTCTGGAGTACGGCGAGCACCGCCTCGTTGCCGCCGACCCACTTCGCGCCAGCCAACGCCAACTTGAGGGGATCGAGGGGCAGAAACCCGGTCACGCCGCTCGCGTTCAGGATGCCGAGTTCGGCCGTGCCGTTCAGGTCGCCACCGTCGAGTTCGGCCGTATAGGTCGCGTCCACAACCCGCGCGCCGTGCTTTGTTTGGTACGCGCCGCGCCCGGCGGCACGCACGCGAGACTCGAACTCCGGGCGCGGCATTCGCGTGACCGGGCCGGGTTCCAGTTCTTTGAGCAGGTCCGGTAAGCGGGCGTCAGCGCCGCGAACGCGGTGGATGGGGAATGGGTCTTCGGCGGGGACGAAGTCGATCGTGCCGCGGACGAGGGCGTTCGTGGGTGGGCGCGGCACCGCCCCGAGCGCGGTCCCGGCCGCGCACGCGCACACCAGAAGTAGCCAGCCCGAACGGGGCATGGGAACTCCAGAAGAACCACTCCCCCTCCCTACAAGAAAGGAGGGGGAGTGGTTCTTCGCTCTACGAACCACTTTCTGTGGGCGCGGGCACGCCTGTACTCGCCGGTCGGCTCCGCGCCGACGGCACAGAACCCGTGGGCGCGGTGCCAGCGATCGCTTCCGGCAGCGTCCGCGTGAAGCCCGGCAGATACCGCACGCGCCGGCGGATTTCCCACCGCACCAGCGCCTGCACGGTCACAGCGAGCAGCGCAATCACCAACCCCGGTTGCCCGGCCGCGACCGCCTGCGCCGCCGGTTGCGGGTACAACACAGCCACGACCGCGAACACACCGCACAACACAGTGACCACCAATCCAGCTGCGATCGGGGTTAGCCACGTCAGCAGGATCACGACGAGGAACACCACCAGCGAACACACGATGACGAACGCAAGCCACGGTGCGCGGAACACGCGGACCGCGTCCGGCGCGGTCTGCCGGACCGCGAGCGGTTCGCCCTCCTGCGCGGAGGCCCATCCGCCCGCGTCCGGTTCGCCGGAGTTGAACCAGCGTTCGAGGTCGGCGCGAGGGGCGGCCGAAGGCGCGAGGATCGGGCCGCGCCAGCGCCACCGCAGTTCCGGCCGCGCGCGATCGCTGAACAACAGCGGCGCGGAACCGGACGCTTCGGTGATGAGCCACCGCACCGGACCCGAGTAGGCCGCGGAAGTCAACCGCGGCGGTTGGTAGACGGTTTCGCCAAGCACCTGCCGCGAACCGGGGAGCGTGTACTGCAGTTCGAGTACAGCGCTGCGCCCGGCCAGCACGTCGGGTAGGCTCACGCGGAACCGGCGCCCGCCGTCCGCTTCGCCAATGGGTTGCAGCAAGGCGCCCACACCGTCGATGCGCGCCGTCGGGTTCGGGCCGATCGCGCCGGGCAGCCACACCTCAATCGCGGGCGCGAGCCAGCGCGACAGCCGGAACCGCGCGCGGTAACTCACCGCGCCGTCCTCGGTCGTCCCGGCTTCGACCAGCATTCGTTCCACCCACACCGCTACCGCCGATTCCGAGTTCGACTGACGCACTTCCAGCACAAGCGGGTGTTCGGCGGACGCGGCGAGCGTGAGAGCGGGTAACGTGTCGCGTTCGGGCGAGACTTCCGGCGGCAGTTCGCGCCAGCCGGCCACAGCGGTGTTCACCGTGCGCCCAGTCACACTGTTGGCCCAGACGCGCACGTTCGCTTCCGTGCGAACCGCGTCCGTCGGCCAGAGCAGCCCGACCGAGAGCGACAGCGGTCCGTCGGCGTGGTCTGGAAGCGGCAGCGCGAAGTTCACGTGGATCGTGGCGTTCTTATCGCTGGTAGTCGGCGAGTAGGTCCACACGCCCAGCCCCGCGGGTTCGAGCGCCGGCACGGCCTTCAGTCCGAGCGCGTCGCGCGGGCCGCTGAATCGCACTGGCTTGATGAACCCGTCGGGCGAGCGGAGGCGGAACTCCTGTTTCACCGTGATCTGACGTTCGCCGACGGTCACCTCGGTCTTGACCTCAGCCGTCACGTCCGGTCGGTGCGGTTGCCAGTTCAGCACGGCGCGTGCGAACCCGAGTTCAGCCCGGCCGGTCACCGCGACGACGACCTTGGGAACCTTCCCGTCCGCGCCGGGAACGGCGACGAGTGGCGCGCCCCACGCGGCCGGTTGTTCACCGTCCCACCCCCGAGCGGTGCCTCGCACCTCGAAGCCGTCCGGTACGCTCGCTGTGATCGTCGCGTCACGTTCCACAGACTTCGGGTATCGCGGGAACGGGATCGCTACTTCTCGCGTGCCCGGCGGCACGGGCACCGTGCCGAGCAGCACCACACTGAACGGTTGCTTCGTCGCGCTGGCCAGACGCACCGTGACCGGACCCCACGCGCCCTCCACCTTCCCTTGACTCACGCCCTGCACCGCCTCGGGGTCGAATTCCGACTCCAGCCCACGCCATTCAGCCGGTACGTCGATGGTGATCGTGTCCACCTCGGTGCGGATCGGTTTGACGGCGATTTCCGCTCGTACCTTCCAGCCAGTGTCAGTGCGTTCCAACTTGTACACCGGGCGCACGCGGACCGCGCCTTCCACTGGCCAGGCCTCCACGGTCAGTAGCGGCGTGTTCACCGGTGTGGTGCCAGTCGGCCCGGTCGTGAGGCGGAACAGCGCCGCGCTCACGTCGTCTTCGGGCGTGCCGGGAACCTCCGCGCGGCGCAAGTCTGGGCCGTGCTTGAAGACGAACCGGTTGTGCGGCCCGGCTTTCACGTTCACGATGCCGGTCTGCCGGAACACGTCCAGCACCGCGAACGGACCGACCGGTAACGCGACCGACTTTCCCCCGCCGGACTTGGACCGCGCCTGACGCACCACGGCCGTCACGACCCAGTCGGCCCCGGTCGAACCCGTCGGCAGTTCGATCTTCCACACCGGCTTGTTAGGGTCGGTGGGTTTGGTCACCACGGGTTGCTGCGTCGCCCCGGTGTCACCCGGTGCCGCGACGCGGTCCACGCTCACGTCGGCGGAAGCCGGTGCGACCAGCATCCACTCGCGCGCCGGGCCGCGCACCTTCACCTTCGCGGTGGACTCCACGAACCCGTCGGTGAGGACCACGGCGACGTCGATCTCGGCGCTTTGAATCTGGTCCGCCGGTTGCGCGACCGCCGCGGGCGGATCCCAGGTCACTTCGAGCGATTCAACCGGGCCGAGCGGAAGCCCGGCCTCGTTACCCTTCGGCGCGAGTTGCTTCACATCCACCGCGACGCGCCGCAATTCGGCCGGCTTCGTCGGGTCGGGCGTCTTGGTGGCGAGGGTGACGCGCTTCACGTCTCCACTTGGTGGGTCGAGGGTGAGCGTGGTGATGGGTGCGCGTGGCAGCCCAAGGTCGAAGCCGATTTCGGCCTTCACACCGTGCGCGGTCACGGGTGCTTCGACATCGAGAACGAGCGTGTGATCGCCGGCGGTTTCCACGAGCACCGCGAAGCCGTCGTCAGCGGTGTCGAGTACGGGCAGTTTCGCGCCGTCGAGCGCAGCCCCGACCAGGAACGCCTTACGTCCGCCGAGCGAGACCGCGGTGTTCGGCTGCGCGGTGCGGAACGTGTACGTGAGTTTGAGCGCCGCGACGAGTTGCTCGCCGCGCTTCTCGACGCGCCCGCGAACGGCGCACCCGCTTGGCGCGATCGGCTTGCGTGCGGCCAGTTCCTTCTTGAGCGCATCGACGCGGTCGAGGAGTTTCTGAAACTCTTGCGGCGTGAGGGTGACCCGCTCGCCACCGTCGTTAGGACCGAGCCAGAGGAACGTGCCGTCGGGCAACTTCACGACGAGCGGCTTGTTGTCGGTCTTGTCGGTCTTGGGTGGGTCCACGATCTTCTTGAGCGGATCGATCGCGGGCGGCTGTGCGGAGAGTGCGACCGTTCCCGTCAGGAGTAGCGCGAGGGCGAAGGTCCAGAGACCTGCGCCCCTCCAGATGCCCCCCTCACGTATTGAAGGGAGGGAGGCCGGGGGGGTAGGGGGTTTCACGCGCGACGGCATGGGGTCACTCAGAGTGGGCGCATCGCCATCTCCGCTCAGTATACCCAAACCCCGTAGCCGATTCGCTTCGTCAATTGGGAATCGTTTCGCGCGCCGCGCTGCGTGACCCGCACATGTCGTCCGCACCGCGTGACCGGCACGCCAAAAGTACGCCTACCGCGACCGTTTGCAACGCGAACGCGATCGTGTGCGTGCCGTACACCATCGCGAGGTCCGCGCCGCGACCCCCGAGCAGGCCCGGCCCTGCCATCAGCACAAACGACGCGACCAGTACGCCGATGGTGAAGGCTCGCACGCGGCTTGAGAGTTCCACCACCGCGACCGCGAATGTGAGCGCCGCAAGAGGCAGTAACAGGATGGTCGCGTGATGCTTCCACGTGCGCTCGCTGAAAAGCAACATGCCGAGGCAGATCAGCCCACACTCGGCCGCGATGCGCCATCCCTGGCGCGCGTCGGTCGACCTGCGCACCGGGGATCGGCACAGGAACATCACCGCGAGCGCGAAGACGGCCGTGAGCGCCTTCACGACGACCCACGCAGCCGGGCGGCCGATGTCCGCGAGGTTGTGGTACTCGGCCGGCGTCGGGATGTTGTTCGGGTACACGAGGTACGACGGGCTGTGAGTGAACAGCCGGTACACGAACCCCGTGATGGCCTGATTCGGGTGTTCGGTCGTAATCTCGCCCTTCAAGAGCGGCCGTTCGATCATGAGCGCGTACCAGCCGGTCATGAGTTCGCGGTTGCGGTCCCAGCCAAACGCGAGGCCAGGCACGACCGCGAGCCACAGCGCGAGGCCCACGAGCGTCGCACCGAGAGCGCGCCAGCACCGCTTGTACGCGAAGTACGCGACGAACAGCAGCGGCGTCACCTTGCACGCGACAGCGAGCGCGAGCGTCAACCCCGCGAGCGTGTCGAGCCGTCGTCGGAACGCTTCGAGGCATCCGACCACGAGGAACAGGATGAAGATGTTCACGTTGTTGTGCGACAGGTCGCCGAGCAACGGCGGCAGGCACAGGATGATCGCGGCTCCGCGGGCGAGGTCGAGGCGGAGCGAAGAACCTCTCCCCCCAACCCCCTCCCCTAAAAAGGGAGGAGGCGCCTCGCGCGGATCGCGCGCCGGTGAAACGCGGGCGTCACCTTCTGTTGGTTCTGCTCCCCCTCCCTTTTTAGGGGAGGGGGACGGGGGGAGAGGTTCTCCGCGGCACAAACGGAACACCCACACCGCGGCCAGCACCGCGAGCAGCACCTTCGCGTAGAACCACGCGAGCGCGCCCACAACGGGGGGCAGTGCGGTGAACGGGCGCAGCACCACCGCCATGATCGGTGGGTTCGGGTACTCGTTCACCCCGACGTAGATGTTCTCGCCCGCGAACACGCCGTTCACCATCGCGCGCCAGCGCAGGAACGCGGACCGGCTTTGCTGCCCGGTGTCGCCGGGCTTGGCGATCTTGGCCGCGTACTTCACGCTCATCAGCACCACGACCACGGCCAGCACCGCGAGGAACGCGGCACGCGGGCGGCGCGGGTTCGCGGCGTGGGTGGTGCGAAGCCAGGTGGTGAACCGCGAGAACGACAGCACGCGCACGAATCCGCCTCCTGTGGGGAACGTCAGGAGTGCGATGATGCCGGATGTGGCCGCTCGCGGTCAACCCTAACAAGAAAGTTCCGAGTTCCGAGTTCCGAGCCGAAGGCAAAGAGCCGAGGTTGCGTGTCTTCAACTCGGAACTACTTGGGGTTGTTCTCGCGCGTGACGACCTTGTGAACGAGGTACCGACCGTTGCCGTTGCGGGTACGGAACACGGTCGGTTGGTTGAACGGGAAGTCGTTGGGGTATGGCGTGTCACGCGGCATCAGGTGGTGCGGCGGGTCACGCGGCGGCCCGGTCCAAAGCGTGCGCTGCTCGTCTGTCGAGGCCGACAGCACCACCCACTCCAGATCGTTGATGACAAACCTCGCGTTCGGCGTCTTCGTGGCCAGTTCGCGCATCACCTTCGTGCCGCCGTCCTCGCCGTTGCTGTCCCTCCCGATGGAACAGGCCGTGTTCACGTGCATGAACCGCACGCCCGGTTTGAGGTGCATCGTGAGGTAGATCGCGTGCGGTGAGTCGAACCACGCGATCACCTCGTAATCCTTCACCCCTTGCGCGCGGAGGAACTCCGCGACCTCCGCGAGTTCTTCCCAACTGATGACGGCCTCGTGCGGCGGGTGCAGCCGGAGCTTGTCCCACAGAGCGAACCGCTCGGCGTCGGTCAAGTCCGGGCGCCAGCACTTCGGCCACTGCCGCAACCGGTCGGAATCGAAGATCGGGTGTCGCGGGACGTAGTGTTCGCGCGCCGTCTTGGGCATGTTGTGAAGTTCGTTTCGCACGCCGGGGTCGGTTTCGGCGAGGGACCACGTACTCGTGGTCGCAGCGAGCCAGAGCAGCACGACCACGCCCCACGCCCACCGGTGCGAGGCCCACACGCCAAGCATGAGGAGCGTTTCGGGCGCGTGTGCGTACTCGAACCCGCGCTGAAGGAAGAACGCCTGCGCGGTCCACGCGAGGTAGAACCCGCCGAGTACACCGCGAGCGAACCGCGCGTCCGCGCTGGCTTGCTTGTCCCACAGGAATCGCGGCAGCCAGTGGCCGACGAACCCGGCCCGGTCCGGGCGCGCGGTCGCGGCCTCGCGGCCCGACCACGGGGCCATGTCCAGCGCCGACACGAGCGCGAGCGGCACGGTCAGGAGTAGGCCCAGGCTCCACGGTGGGAACCAGTGAAGTTGCTGGTCCGTCCGCTGTTCGAGTTCGGACCACATCAGCCCGAGATAGCCGGGGTTCCAGTTCGTGAACACATCGACGAACGGCTCCCAGGTGCCGGAAGCGAACAGCCAGACCACGCCCGCCGCACCGACGAGGAGACCGCCGAGGATGTTGCCGAGCAGGTCGGCCCCGGCGGCGCGCCACGGGCGTGGGTGTTCGCCCACGAGCCGCCGCGCCGTGAGCAACCACACCGTCGCGGCCATCACCACGATGTGCGGCTTCACCCACACCGCGGCGCCCCACAGTGCGCCTTCGCAGAGCGAGAGGCGAAACGAAGACAACCCCTCCCCCCGCCTCCCCTCTGAGAAGGAGGGGCTTTCAGCAGAAGACGGCTCTTCTGCTCCCCCTCCCTTCTTAGGGGAGGGGGTTGGGGGGAGAGGTTCTTCTCTCCCCATCCCGCGGCGCACGCGGAGCGCGACTGCGGCGAGTCCCGGCAGCGCCATCCAGGTGTCGCGCTGCGCGTGCGACATCTCCACCGTGAACGGGTAGAACGCGGTCGCGCCCGCCACCGCCCACCACCGCGCCGCGGGCGATGCCCCGCCCCACTTCGCCAGCCGATCAAGGAGGAACATGATCCCGGTGACGATGAGTAGGTCCGCGGCACGCACCGCGACCACGCTCTCACCGAACACCCATTGAATGACCGTGAGCGCCCACACGAAGCCGGGCAGGTTGGTGTCGAAGATGTCGCGGTAGTGAACGCCGCCGTCGAGGATGTTTCGCGCCGCCATCTGATAGAGCGTGAGGTCGCACCACGGCGGCATCCGCAGGAACAGCGGCACGCCGATGACGAGCGCGATCAGGGCGACCGCCCGCGCCAACCAGACCGACCGCCACGGACAGCACAGGGGAACGGGCATGAGGTGCGCGAACGAATGGGGAGGGAGCAACCGTTCGGTCAGGATACGAGGTGCGCGCGCCACACGCCACCGGCGTATCAGTAGCCGTCGGGGTACTTGAACCGCGCCCGGAGCCGGGTTTCCGTTTCGGCACTCGGTTCGGGGACGCCAAGCGCGTCCAGGTTCGTCAGGTTCGGGCTGTCGAGCAATGCGCGGATGCCGGCGTCGGTCACCAACGGGTTGTACTTCACGTGCAGCGCGCTCAACCCGCTCGCGGTCTTCCAGTTCGCCAGCAGTTGGACGCAGCGATCGTCGATCCGGTTGCGGATCAGCCACAGAATCGGCGGGCACCAGTTCCCAAACCCGCGGATCAGGGCACGCACCCCGGACACGCCGAGGTTGTTGTCGTCGAAGTCGAGATACCAGAGTGTGCGGAGCCGCGGGGATTGCACCAGGGCACGCACGTCCGCGGCGCGGAACCGGCACCCGTGGCAGTTGAGCAACCGCAGCGCCGCGGGCGGTGTCGCGGCGAGCCGGTCCGCGTCCACCACGGTACACGGGTTGCCGTCCAGCCCCAGGTACGCGACGTTCGCGAGGTGCGGCGAACACAGCAGCGCCGTGGCGCCGCGCCCGCCGATGCGGTTGTGCGCGAGATCGAGCGAACGCACGTTGGCAAGGTCCGGGCAGTTCGCGAGAGTTTCCGCCGCGTCGTCGTCCAGTTGGCAGTGCGCGAGGAGGAGGGAGGTGAGGTTCGTGAACCCGCCCGCGGTGAGTACGCGAACGGTGTCCGCGGTCCAGTCGCCCGACCCGCGCACGTGCAACCGGCGGAGCGTGTGCAGGTGCTTCGCTTGAAACAGCGATTCGGCGGCTCCCGCACTGATGTATGTTTCCGACAGGTCGAGTTCCCGCAACCCGGTGAGGTGCGGTGCGTCGGCCAGGACCAGTGCGAAGTCGTTCGCGTCACCGTACCGGACCGTGAGCGAGCGAAGGTTCCGGGCCTCGGGTTGCTGGCCGAGCGCGTGCAACCCCGCCGCACAATCCCGGTCCACCTCCAACCCAGCGATCCACCCAAGCAGACCGGCTTCGGCCAGTCGCGCGACGGTGTCGGCCGTGAAGTTGTTATCGATCAGCGTGACCGGCGGGACCGCTTCGCGAAGCCGCTCCGCGACCGGAACCACCTTCTGGATGTTCTGAAACGCGACACGGTGCGGGAACCCGCGGCAGAACCCGCCCCACTGCACCTTGTACTTCTTGGCCAACTTCGGCAGCCACTTCGCGCCGTGTTGCTTCAGCAGGTCGTCGGCTCGCGCCGCGAGCGTGACAAGCCGGTGAACGCCCGCGTCGATGCGGGTCCAGTCGGTGGCGGCGAGTCCGAGGGCGTAGCGTTCGTGGAGGAACTCGTACATCGCGTAGCTGCCGCTGTTTTCATCAGCGAAGCCCGCGAGTTCGCACTGCCCGCGAATGAACTCGGCGCGATCCGGGTCGCCGTTCTCGTCGAGCCAGTCGGCGAACACCAATCGCGGGGTGTCCTCGTCCGGGTTGGTGCGGATCGCGGCCAGCAGTGCGTCGCGGTCGGAGAACATGAGGCGAAACTCGAAGTCGGATAAGAGTTCCTGAAATGTAGCAGAGAGGAGCGGACGCGGTCTAGTTTTCGTGTCCGGGAGTTCGCGACCCGGCGTCACATCTTCCCCAACAGCAGATCGACGACCCAGCACCCGCGCACGTGAACTTGCTTATCGTCGCGGCAGTGGTTCAGCACGGTGTCGTTGTCGCACCCCGCGTCCTGAATCGCGTCGGCAAGGATCGGCATGCGATCGAAGGCACGCTCGTCGTAGATGCCATTCGGCCTCGGTCATCGTGTCGGTCGGCTTCTTCCGCTTGGCCACGTCAGCGCTCCCACAGCTTGCGGTCGAGCGCACGGAAGCCGATCGCCTCCGCGACGTGGTCCTGCGTGATCGTGTCGCTCGCGGCTAGATCCGCGACCGTGCGAGCCACACGCAAGATGCGGTCGTGCGCACGCGCCGAGAGGCCCAGCGCTTCCATCGCTTCCTTCAGGGTGGTTTGGCCGTCAGCGTCGAGGACGCAGTGCGTGCGAATCTGCCTCGAGGTCATGCGGCCGTTCAGCCCACCGGCCTTGTCGCCAAAGCGCTTGGCCTGAATCGCACGCGCTGCGAACACTTGCTCGCGCATCATTGCGCTACCGGTGCCGTCGCCGGGCTTGGATAGGTCTTCAAACGGCACCGGCGGAACTTCGATGTGCAAGTCGATGCGGTCGAGCAGCGGCCCGCTGATTCGGCCCATGTACTTCTCGACGGCGATCGGGGCGCACTTACACGGCTTCTTCGGATCGCCCAAAAAACCGCAAGGACAGGGGTTCATCGCGGCACAGAGTACGAAGTCGGCCGGGAACGTGGTCGAGTGCGCCGCCCGGCTGATCGTCACGCGACCCTCTTCGAGCGGTTGCCGCAGCGATTCGAGGCTGTTGCGATTGAACTCCGGCAACTCGTCGAGGAAGAGAACGCCGTGGTGCGCGAGCGAGATTTCGCCCGGTTGCGGAATGCTCCCGCCACCGACCATCCCGGCCCCGCTGATTGAGTGGTGCGGGCTGCGAAATGGCCGCACGCACAGCAGTGATTCGCCGGGCGCGAGCTTCCCCACCGCGGAGTAGATGCGCGTCGTTTCGAGACTCTCGTCCGGCGTTAGCGGTGGCAGGATCGTGGGCAACCGGCGGGCGAGCATGGTTTTGCCGCTGCCGGGACTGCCCAACATGATGACGTTGTGCGCGCCACTCGCGGCGACCGTCAGCGCGCGCTTCGCGAACTCCTGTCCCTTCACGTCCGCGAAGTCGATCGCGTACTTGTTGAGCTTCGCCTCGATGTCCTCCGTGGGCGGCGAAACCGGATCGATGGGCGCCAGCCCCGTCACGATGCCGACCGCGTCCGCGAGTGAGCCGACGCCGTACACTTCGACCTCGCGCACGACCGATGCTTCGCGTGCGTTCGCGGCGGGTACGATCAGCTTCGCAATGCCGCGAGCGCGGGCTTCCATCGCCATCGACAGCGCACCCACGACCGGGCGCACGGTGCCGTCGAGCGCGAGTTCACCCACGATGGCGAAGGTGTCGAGTTGGTCCGCGACGATTTGCCCCATCGAGGTGATCAGCGCGAGCGCAATGGGCAGGTCGAACGCGCCCGCATCTTTCCGAAGGTCCGCGGGCGCGAGGTTGATAACCGTGCGCCCGTACGGCAAGCGGTAACCGAGATTTACCAGCGCCCGCTCGATGCGGTGGATGCTCTCGCGCACGGCTGCTTCCGGCAGCCCGACGATTACCGTCTTCGGCTGCTGGGCCGGCGACGTGTCCACCTCCACGTCCACCGGCACGGCGTCAATGCCGAGCAGCGCGAAGGTGCGGAGCTGGGCGAGCATGGGGCACCGGGAAAAGGATGAAGGGTGAAGGATGAATCAAAACCAAGAGCCGCGACGCGCGATACGCAACACTCCAATGTTGTTTTTTCATCCTTCATCCTTCATCCTTACTTTTTGACCTTCTCCATCGGCTTGTTGTCGATCGCCAGGCGTTTGATCGCGAACCGGGCGGTGCCGATGATTGGCATGACCGTGGCCGCCCAGATGAGCGTGATGAACGCGCCCGGGCGGACCATGAGTTTCTTTCGATCTGGGTTCGTCGGGTCGGCCTCGTCCGTCTCGAGGAACGAGCCGGTCAGCCAGTCGCGCATGTTCACCAGGCAGATGATGTCCAGCACGATCAGCACGATGCAGATGAACAGCGCGGCGACGCCCGGCCCCAGGTGGTTCATGTAGTCGCTGGAGTCCGGGGCCCAGACCCTCTTGGACTCGGCCCGCTCGCGGGTCAGGTTGTTGAATCCGCAGTGCAGACACACCTTGGCGTCTGGCGGGTCGAGTTCCTTGGCGCAGAACGGGCACCGGGCGACATCCTCTTCCTCGATCGCCTTCAGCGGGTTCGGCTTCGCGCCTCCCTGGTCATCGTCGTCCTCGAACTTGTACGGGGCCGCAGCCGGCTTCGGCTCCTCCTTCTTCGGTTCTTCCTTCTTTGGCTCCTCCTTCTTGACCTTCACGGCGCCGCCGGGCTTGGAAGGCTTCTTCGCCTTCTTCTTTTCCTCTGCCTCGAGGTCGTCCAGGTCATCGACCTGAATAGGCTCGCCGCAGTGCTTGCACTTGATCTTCTTGCCGAACACGCTTTCCGGCACCTTCAGTACCTTCTCGCAGCTTGGGCAGGGGATCTCGATGACCATCGCCATGGGTAGCCTCGTTCAGTCTTTCCGGTGCCGTGGCGGGGAAAACCGGTTCAGGTTGGGCATAAAATCGGCCGCGCCGGGATCAGTATCCTAGAAAATACCGTATCCGCTCGGCACTCTACAGTTTTTCTGAACGGATTCGGTGCCGCCAACCCGAGGCAGGTGACCGCTGTGCCGCAAGCCACTCTCGAGCCGCCCGTGACCGTTTCCTCGACTGACGACTCGTCTCCGGGGCTTTACACCCCACGCTCGCCGGAATCCGCGACCACGCCGGACCGTACCGGGGAGCCGCGACTTCTCGTCTCGCTGGCCACGTACAACGAGGCCGGGAATATCGCCGCGCTGATCGCGGACATTCACAAGGTCGTGCCGCACGCGGACATTCTGGTGATCGACGACAACTCGCCGGACGGAACCGGGCACATCGTCGCCGCGCTCGGTGAAACAGACCCTCGCATTCAGGTACTTCACCGCCCCGGTAAACTTGGACTCGGCACCGCGACGCTCGCCGCGATGAAGTTCGCGATGGCGCGGAACTACGACTACCTCCTGAACATGGACGCGGACTTCAGCCACCCGCCGCGATACCTGCCCGGCATCCTCGCGGGGATGAGCAAGTACGACGTGATGATCGGCTCGCGTTACGTCCACGGCGGCGGAACGGAGAACTGGCCGCTGCCGCGTCGGATCATCAGCCAGACCGTGAACATGATGGTGCGGTTCCTGTTCCGCATGTCGGTGAAGGACGCGAGCGGCGCGTTCCGGTGTTACCGCGTCAGCACGCTCCGCAACGCGGAACTGGATCGCGTGCGATCTCGCGGGTACTCGTTCCAACAAGAAGTGCTGTTCCGCTGCCACAAATCCGGGGCGAAACTGGGCGAATACCCCATTCTGTTCGCGAACCGCCGCGCGGGCGTGAGCAAGGTGAATAAGAAGGAAGCGGTTCGCTCGATGAGCATGCTGCTCTACATCGGGCTGCGGAACGTGTTCGGCCTCGAACTGCGACGCGGGTAGAACGCGGAGTCAGGAGACGCCGTGACCGAACCGCAGTGGCTCGCGTGCGACGACCCCGGAACGATGCTCGACGTGCTCGGCAAGGACGCGAGCGCCCGCAAGTTGCGGCTGTTCGCGTGCGCGTGTTGCCGGCGCACCGCGGAACTGCTCCCAGACGCCACAGGGCGCGCGGCGGTCGCGGTCGCGGAGCGGTTCGCCGATGGACTCGCCTCCGCGAAGGAACTCACCGAAGCGAACCAACGCGTGCGCGAATGGGTGGACCTCGCGGGGCGGGCATATTCAAACGCGGGTGACTCGCCCGACAGGTCGTGGTCTGCTGCGAGCGCCAGCGCGTTCTCCTTCGCGGAGGCCGAGTACGCGGCGGCGCTGAGCGTCGCGGAGGCCACGGTCGCCACGCTGCGAGTTACGGGATTCGGCGGCAGTTCGGCCCGCGCTGCTGGGTGCTACGCTGCGAGCGTCGCGTACCGAGGTGGGGCGCGCTACCGGTTCGTGGAAACGATTCACCAGAACGCCGCCCGCGCCGACGAGCGCAAGGCCCAAGCCGACATCGTCCGCGATCTGTTCAGCGATCAGTTCCGGCCCGTGGTGCCCGATCACGCGTGGTTCACCTCTGACGTGATGGCGCTAGCAACCAACATCTACGACAACCGCGCGTTCGAGCACATGCCCATTCTTGCCGACGCGATTCAGGACGCCGGGTGCGACAGCAAAGACGTGCTGAACCACTGCCGCGCCAATATGGCGCACGCTCGTGGGTGCTGGGTCATCGATCTGGTCTTGGGAAAGGCGTAGCCGGTTCTTGCGGTTCTGGTAGGGTGGGTCGAGACCGGCGTTTCGACCCACCCTACCAGACGTGAT
This sequence comes from Planctomycetia bacterium, assembly GCA_005772955.1. Lineage (GTDB taxonomy): Bacteria > Planctomycetota > Planctomycetia > Gemmatales > Gemmataceae > Gemmata. The sequence continues at coordinate 19,781 of SXID01000163.1, read as the reverse complement.
GGCGTTCGCGAAGGCGCGAGCGGCGTTCAGATGGGTTGCTTCTCGGGGTGCAGATACACAAAACTCTTTCCGAGCCGGCCGCCGTAGTTGCCCGCGGAGATGATCCGCAGGTCCGGCGTGTCCTTCGAGGCCGCGATCGCGGCTTGCGTGGCTTTGACGATGGTTGGCAGGTCCGCGCCGTTGATGATGATCTCCTGCACGCTCGTCACACCATCCGGCAGGCGCGATACGATCCCGTCCTTCCCGCGAAGTGTCGGGCAGTACTCCGCGAACGTACTCGCGATGGTGAACTTGTACTTGCTTCCCGCCTTGCTTCCGCTCGACGCGACCCCGCCCGGAAAAGGCAAGACCACGCCCGGAATCTCACTCGCGGCAGTTGCGGCGCGCGTGGCGGCGGCGAGCGCGGCATCGGGCGTCGCGCCGAAGAACCACAGATTCCCGCCCATCAACCCGTCCGCGAACCCACACCTTCGTTCAATCACGAACTCGCCGCTCAGGATCGGCACCACCCAGCACCGGCGCCCGTGGCGCTCTGCCGTGAACTGATGACCGTCACCGAAGTACGCGACTTTCCGGCCAAGCGGGAACCACTTGCCACCTAATTTCGGCGGTTGTGTACTCGCGAACCAGCTCCCGCTTGCGTCCAGCACGTTGAACGCGGCCGTGGTCGGACACGGCATTACGTTCTGCGACACGCGAACCAGTACCGTGCGTTCGAGGCGCGCTTCGCGGTCCTTGTGAAACCGGGGCACGTGGAACTGAAGAATCGCACCGGGGCGATTGTCGGGGGTTTCGCTCGCGTCAACGTAGCGGTCGAGTCCGGCTTCGCAGTCGCAGAGGATGGTGCTGCTCGCGTTCCCGGTGCTCGCATTGATGGCTTTATCGAGCCAGTATCGGTCGCGCGCGGTGACGAGAACGCTCGCGTAGATGCTGCGGAACGCTTCCGCGTAGGTGTCGTCAATAGTGGCCGGCATTGTGCGGGATCTCTCGTGGGAGCAATTCGCGGCACATTGTGGGCGTGAACGAGGGAAAGGGTCAACCGAGATGTGTTCGGCACACGAATGCCGTTGTTGAATGCACCTAATGCCAAGTCGTGCCTATTTTCTGTGCGTCCGGCAGAATCGGTGTCGCGGGTCGGAAAATCTTGGCGGTCCAAACTGCCTTACACCGCCAGTCTTTGCGACTTCTTAACGCACCCCCGAAGGCGATTGGCACGCCGCTCGCTATTACCACATTCGGCGAGAGCCAAATTAGCCGTGCGGCTGGCTGACAGAGGGAGAGGCTGTCAGTCAGTCGTGCGGTTTGACTTTTTTACAGCAGCCAAATCAGCATCGCGGCGGCCATCGCCACCATCAGCACATCTTCGACCAACGTCACCACCGACATCGGCAAGTTGAACACGGTTCCCAGGCACGCACAGCGGATCTTCCGCTTCGTGACGATCGCCTTCACCACACCGACGGAACTCACCCCCATCACCACGAGAGTGACCGCATTCGTCGCCACGGGTGCGAAGTGCGTGAAGTACGCGACGCCCAATCCCAACTCGATGAACGGATAGAGGTAACCATACACGGGCCACCTCCCGGCGACGACGTCGTAGGTGGCGTAGGAGTCCGCGAATGCTCGCAGATCGAGCAGTTTGAAGAACGAGAACACGAGGAAGAAGCCAGCCATAAACCGGCCCATCGCACGCATCGTGTCGAACGTGCCAGACGCGACCTCCGCGACCGCGACCGCCCCGAGCAGGTAGAAGAGGATCAGCAATAGCGGGAAGTATGACGTCGGCTTGTCGGTTGGTGCCGGCGCCGCGGGCGGTGCCGTGGCCTCTTCGCCGAGGACGTGGTAGCCCGCCGGCTGAATCAGCGCGTCAACGCGTTCCGCCGTGATGCCGTCGCCCTCGACGGTCAGCACGGCTGGCGAACCGCTGGTGTCGGCGCCCCATCGGACCACGTCCGGCGCGGCGTCGAGGAGCGGTTGCACTTTCGCGACGCACGCCCCGCAGTGCAGGTCGGTCTTGTACCGGTGAACCAACATGGTGTGCACCTCTGTGAGGACTCATCCTATTTGAGCGTACCGACCTGCGCGGAGATTCTTAACCTGCGTCGGCCAGTTCACCTTCAACGCGATTTGTCCCCGGTGGTTACAATACACACATGAAACTCAGTTCCGCTCTCGCGGCTCTCGCCGCCGACCCACACGCACCGACCGACCTCGCCCGCGTCGCGCTCCTGATTGCGCGCGATGCCTACGGGCACATGAGTCCGCACGCGTACCTGGGCCGCATCAACCGGCTCGCGGACCAACTGCGACCTCGCCTAATAGGTTCGCTCGCAGGCCGCACCGCCGAACTCACCACCTTCCTCTTTGAAGAGTGCGGCTTCGCGGGGAACACCGAGAACTATTACGACCCGCGAAACAGCTATCTGAACAAGGTGCTCGACCGGCAGGTCGGGTTGCCGATCGCGCTGTCCGTGCTGGCGGTCGCGGTGGGCACGCGCGCCGGCTTGAACGTGGTCGGCGTGGGCTTGCCTGGACACTTCATCGCGAAGTCGGTGGACGGGAACGAGGAGGTGCTATTCGACCCGTTCAACGGCGGGCAGTTCCTCGACATCGAAGCGTGCGAGGTGCTGGTCGGCGGCGTGACCGGTCGGCCCTTTGAAGCAACTCCGGCGGCGCTCGCAGCGACGCCGCCGGGCGCGATCGTCGCGCGAATGCTCCAGAACCTGAAGACCGCGTACCTCGCGGACCGGTTATACGCCCGCGCCGCGCGCGTGACACGCCGATTAACGCAACTCATCCCCACGGATGCGACTCAGCACCGCGACCTGGGTGTGCTTCTGGTGCAGGCCGAGCAACCCGGCCGCGCGATCGACCCGCTTCGCGCCTACCTTCGCGCGGAACCCAACGCCGAAGACAAGCGCGACGTGGAGAAGTTCCTGTCGCAAGCGCTCACCGAAGTCGCGCGCTGGAACTAATTGTGTTCGTGGGGCAGGCCGCTGGCCTGCCCCACGAAAACGTATTCTCGTTTAGCGTGCGACCCAGAGGGGCGCCGTCGCTCCAATGGTGGATCGTCTGTAGAATATCGGCATGTGGCCCAACCGCGAAGAAACCGACCGCCTGCTCAACGACGCCCGCACCGGCGAGCCTGGCGCCGTGGACAAGTTGTTGGGCGAATTCCGCGACCCGCTCCGCAAGGTGATCGGGCTGCGACTCGACCCGGCGGTCGCGCGCCGCGTCGATGCGTCCGACGTAGTTCAGGACGTACTCATCGAAGCCAACCAGCGACTCACGGAGTACCTCAAGAAGCCCGACATGCCGTTCCACTTGTGGCTGCGGCATCTGGCGCAGGACCGCATCATCGACACGCACCGCAGGCACCGGCTCGCGCAGCGCCGGAGCGTGGACCGAGAGCAAGCCATCGCCCGCCCCGCGTGGAACGATGAGTCGAGCGTGTCGCTCGTCGCGCAACTCATCGACACCGAGCGCACGCCCACGTCCGAAGCGATTCGGATGGAGCTTCAGCGCCGGCTCACGATCGCGATCGACCAACTCTCCGACGACGACCGCGAAATCATCCTGATGCGGCACCACGAAGCGCTCTCGAATCAGGAAGTGGCGCACGCGTTGCAACTGACCGAAGCCGCCGCGTCGATGCGCTATCTCCGGGCGCTGCGGCGCCTGCGCACCGTGCTGGTGCCAGACGGTCAGGAGCCGCTCGATGGCGTCTGAAATTGAATCGCAAGCGAGGCGTGCGTTCCCGTATCGCACTGGGTGGCACGCGGTCGGGTGCGCGGTGCTGTTCTTCGGCCTGCTCGGGTTGATCGCGGTCACGCTCATCCCCGCCGGATACGAGAAGGCCCAGAAGGGCCAGTTGCCGACCGGCATCGCGCTGATGATCATGGGGGTGTTCGGCATCCCCACGCTGTACATGTCGTTCAGGTCGCTGTACGCGGGGCTTCGCGACACTGCGCGTCCGCCACTGTTGCAGGTCACCGCAACCGCGATTCTTTTGCCGAAGGAAGCGCGCGGCGAACCACCGCAGGACGAACACGGCGAACAACTTTCGCCGGAGCCGCTGCACCCAGAGGCGATTCCGTTCACCGCGATCCGCGGAGTGACGCGCGACGGTCCGGCGCACAATCAGGTTCTGGAGATTAGCCACGACCTGAGCGCCGTGCCGCTTCGCCTTCACCAACACATGATGCGAACGGCCGACTTCGACGCACTCGATCAGTTGCTAACGCTCCGCTGCGCGTCGCGGCTACGCGACGAAGGGAAGTGACGATGCTCGCTTACGAATCCGCCGACCAACTACTCGCCGAACTGGACGCGCGCCGGTTCCTGCACGTCGTCCTCCTGAACGCGATCCGCGACAAGGCGACACAACTCGAAGTGCGGTTCGGCGAAGAGGGCGGGTTGCTCTACTACCGCATTGACGGCAAGGACTGGGAACTTTCCGCGCCGCCCGACGAGATCTACCCACTGTTGAAGGACACGGTGCGCGAGGCGTCGGTACTGGTGTCACCGCAGCGCCCGGACCTGACCGTGATCGCGGGCATACCGGGTGCTCGGTACGAGCCGCTCGAAGCCGGGTGGCTCACGTACCAACTCGGCGGGCGGTGGCTCGATCTCGCCGTGCGCATCGACCCGCGGGAGCCCTACGGCTTCATCAGGTTCGACATCGACGACGCGATCGACTTCGCCGACGCCGCGGGCGAAGCCCTCGCCGAGTACGCCACGCGGTTGACCGCGGAGGAAGGCGAACCGCCGGCGTAAGCCGGCTGGGTTGACGGCCGAGGAGAACACCCGGCCGGCTTACGCCGGCGGTTCGACAAACACATGACCCCCGAACGCGACGAACAGTTGGCAGCGCTCATCGACCGGCTCGCGGGCGAGCAGCGGGACGGGCGACCGCCTGACATCGACGCCGCTGCACGCAACCACCCCGATCTCGCGGCGGAGTTGCGCGAACTGTGGGCCGTCGCGCAGTTCGCGTACATGGCGAGTCTGCCGGAACCGTCCCCGCCCCTCGCCGTTGCATCCGCGCTCACCGGACCACTCACGCCGTCGTTCGCGGGCGATCACACCGTGCACACTCCCACGACGCTCCCGCGAGACTTCGGCGACTTCGAGTTGCTCGAAGAGGTCGGACGCGGCGGCATGGGCGTCGTGTACCGCGCACGTCAAAAGAGTCTGAACCGCATCGTCGCGCTGAAGATGGTGCGCGAAGCGCACCTCGCCACGGACGCCGACCTCGCCAGGTTTCGCACCGAGGCCGAGTCCGCCGCGAAGCTCAAGCACCCGAACATCGTGACCGTGTACGAGGTCGGCACCGCGGGCGGGCAAGCGTACCTGTGCATGGAGTTCGTCGGCGGGCAAACGCTCGCGGAGAAGGTCCGCGCCGACGGACCGCTTCCGCCGCGCGAAGCGGCGCACCTCGTCGCGGTGATCGCGCGAGCGGTCGAACACGCCCATTCCGAAGGCATCCTGCACCGCGACCTGAAGCCGAGCAACATCCTCCTGGCGAAGGCGGAAGGCGGAGGGGGGAAGGCGGATCCAACAGCCGATTCTGGCTCCGCCTTCCGCCTTCCCCCCTCCGCCTTCGAACCGAAGGTGTCCGACTTCGGCCTCGCCAAGAAAATCGACAACTCGGAGAGCCTGACACGGACCGGAGCGGTGGTCGGCACGCCAAGTTACATGGCGCCCGAACAGGCCGCGGGGCGGAAACTTCTCACGCCCGCCGCGGACGTATACGCGCTCGGCGCGGTGCTCTACGAACTGCTCACGGGACGACCGCCGTTCCAGGCCGCGCACCCGCTCGATACGCTGTTGCTCGTACTCGAACAGGAACCGGTGCCGCCACGCCACCTGAACGCGACCGTGGACCGCGAACTCGAACTCATCTGCCTGAAGTGTCTTCAGAAACCCGCGGACATGCGCTACCCGACCGCCGCCGCGCTGGCCGACGACCTCGAAGCCTACACCGCCGGGCGCCCCGTTGCTGCTGCCCCGAGTGGGCTGCGGTTCTTCGTGGCTCGTCTGTTCCGCGAAACGCACCACGCCGACATCCTCGAAAACTGGGGCAAACTGTGGATCTTCCACAGCGTGATGATCTTCCTCTTGTGCCTACTCACGCAGATTATGAAGTGGTCGGAACTGAACGATCACGTGTGGTACATGGGCGTGTGGTCGGTGGGTCTGGTGACGTGGGGCGCGGTGCTCTGGCAACTCCGCAAGGCGGCCGGTCCGGTGCTGTTCGTCGAGCGTCAGATCGCGCACGCCTGGGCCGCTGGCGTGTGCGCCAGTATCGCGATGTTCTGGATCGAGTGGTTGATTCCGTTGGACGCGCTGACGCTGTCGCCGGCGGTGGCGGTCGCGGCCGGAATGGTGATGGTGTTCAAGGCTGGCATCCTGTCCGGCCGGTTCTACGGGTGGGCCGCGCTGAACTTCGCCGCGGCCATCGTCATGCCGCTAGTGCCGCACGTGAGCATCTTGCTGTTCGGTGCGGTGTCGGCGATGTCGTTCTTCGTGCCGGGATTGAAATACTACCGGCAGCGGAAGGCACGCGTCGCGTGACGCGCGGTCGGAATCATACGGGTTATCTTGGATCGTTGTTTCTGTAGCCGGCCTCTGTGAGGCCGGGCCATCGCAACTGGTATCGCTCCGCGGTCACAGACTCCGGCTACAGAAGAAAAGGCACACGATCCAGAATCACTTCTTGCCGACGGCCGCGGCGACAATCGTTCCCACCGCGCGGCGCAGAGGCGTGGCGTTACCCTTGTCGTCAGGGTGAACGCGGTTCGTCAGGATGATCACGGCCGTCTTGGTGCCGGGATCGACCCACACACTCGTACCCGTGAACCCGGTGTGGCCGTAGCCTTCACCCTTCTTGAAGCCGTCGCCGCGCGGCGCCGAATAGCTTGTATCCACATCCCACCCGAAGGAACGCGCGCCCGTTAGTTGCTTCCCTGATTTGTCGAGCACCGGCACAGCGTGCGGTTCGGTGAACAACTTTACGGTCTTCGCGCCGAGGATGCGAGTGCCGTCGAGTTCCCCGTTGCGGAGCAACATTTGGCAGTAACGCGCCATGTCGTCGGCGGTTGAGAACAGCCCCGCGTGCCCGGCCACGCCGCCCATCTTGAACGCTCGCGGGTCGTGGACTTCGCCCAGGACGATCTTGCTGTCGCGAAGCCCGGTCGGGGCGACTCGCTTCTTGAGCACGTCGGCGGGCATGTAGCCGGTGTCGGCCATCTTCAAAGGCTCGAAGACGTGCTTACGCGCGAACTTGTCCACCGGCATCCCGCCGAGCTTCTCGACCAGTTCGCCGAGCACGATGAACCCCACGTCGCTGTACCGGAACCGCATGCCGGCGGGCGCTTCGAGTTTCAGCCCCGCGATGCGCTCCATCGCCTTCGCGCGGCCGTCGGCGTAGTCGGCAATCGCGTTGTCCGCGGTCAGCCCGGACGTGTGAAGGAGAAGGTGTTCGACGGTGACTTTGTCTTTGCCGTTCGCGGCGAACTCTGGCCAGTGCTTGCTCACGAGGTCTTCTGGCTTCAGTTTCCCTTGCTGAATCAAGAGCATCACGGAAGTGCCCGTCGCGACGGGCTTGGTGAGCGAAGCCATGTCGAAGACCGCGTCGGGCGTCATCGCGACCGCGTCCGGCTTGGTGGCACGGTTGCCGAACGCTTTGCGGTACACGACCGCGTCGGCGTGAACCACGACGATGACCGCACCGGGGCATTCGCCACGCTTGATCGCGGCCTCGGCCGCGGTGTCGATCTCCGCGAGTTTGGTCTTGTCGATGTCGGCACCGAAGCAAAGTGATTCACCGCAGAGAACGCAGAGAGAAAACATGAGACAAAAGCGCATGGTGGAAGCTCCTGGGTTTGTTTTTCTCCGCGTGCTCTGCGGTGAATCCGCTTTCCGCTTCACTCGAGGGAAGCCAACAGCCCTTGCATCTCGCCCTGAGCGTGAGTGTCCCCAGCACGGCCGGCCACCTCAACGCCCTGCTTGAGTACGGCGCACGCTTCCTCGGTGCGGTCGAGCCGCATGAGCGCCTGACCACACTGAAGGAACGCCGGCACGTAGGGTTGCGACGCGGGGCGGGTGATGAGGTCGTTCAGCACGTTCACACACACGGCGTCGTCGCCGGCGCTGGCGTGTTCCATTGCGAGACCGTAGCGCAGGAATGCATCGTCGGGGTCGTCAACGAGAAGAGCTTCGATCTGCGCCATGCGCGGGGTGCGGGCCATTGTGCGTTCCTCAAGTTTCGCGTCGTCGCCATCAGCGACGATTGCAATACCGTCGCCGATGGCGACGACGCCAAACGCCAGAAAATCCTTCAAGTTCGCTGCACCCCTTCACCCTAGTCAATGATCTCAAAGGGACAACGCGCCGCACGACCGGCGCAGTCGATACAGTTTGCGAATCCGGCCAACCGTTCTGTTCGCGCCATGGGGTACGCGCTGTGCAGGTGTGCCGCGCACGGGCTTGGGTGTGCGTTCCGGGCGTGCGGAGCGTGCAGCGGTTCCCGCTCCGGTGTCGAACAGAAGTGCTGCACAAGGAAGGATTCCGCCGCTGGCATGGGGGCCACATGCGTTCGGTGACACTCACCACGTTACTTCGGTTCGCGCGTCACCGGCTCCTCGCGCCGGCCGCACTCTCGGCCGCCGCTGTCGGGCTGGCCACGTTCACCCCCGCGTTCTCCGACCCGCCACCGGCGGCGACCGCCGCTGGTGAACGTGCCGTCACGCCGCCCAAGCGGCGTGATCGCGTGGTGGACGTATACGAACGGCTCAAGCCAGCTGTCGTGAACATCCACAGCGAGCGCACGGTCGCAGAACCCGGCGGCGATCCCTTTCGGCCCGCCGGACAGCCGCAGCGTGTCAACGGCATGGGCACCGGCATCGTGCTCGATGGTCGCGGGTACATCCTCACGAACTTCCACGTCGTCGATGACGTGACCAGCCTCCGCGTCCGACTGCACGACGGCGCCAGCCACACTGCCCGCATCGTCTCGACGGACAAGGAAGCCGACCTCGCACTCATCAAGATCGACCCCGCGAAGGCACTCCCGGTAATTGGCCTCGGCACGTCGTCGGACCTGATGGTGGGCGAAGCGGTCATCGCGATCGGCAACGCCTTCGGCTACGAGCACTCGGTCACCGATGGTCGCGTGTCGTTCAAGGGTCGCGACGTGTCGCTGAACAAGGACATGGGCTACAAGGGACTGATTCAGACGAGCGCGCCGATCAATCCCGGCAACAGCGGTGGGCCGCTGCTGAACGTGTTGGGTGAAGTGGTCGGCGTGAACGTTGCGATCCGCGCCGGAGCGCAAAACATCGGCTTCGCGCTTCCCGTCGATGCGGTCATCCCGCGCGCCGCAGACTTAATCAGCGTCCGTCGAAAGCTCGGCGTGCGTCACGGGCTGACGCTCCATGACCAGGTGACGCGTGAAGTCACCGAGAGCGTTTCAAAGCGGAGCGTGAGCGTGGAGCAAGTAGAAGCGAACTCACCGGCCGCGACCGCCGGGTTCAAGGTGGGCGACGTGCTTGAGCAGGTGGACGACGTGACCGTACTCACGTCCATCGATTTCGAGCGCGGCTTGATCGACCGCCCAGCGGGGCAGAAGATCCCCGTAAAGGTGAAGCGAGCCGGCGTCGCGACCGATCTGGAGATTTCACTTCAGGCCGCCGCGAAGGTGCCGGTGGGCGTGGGCGACGCGGTGTGGAAGAAGCTGGGTGTGAAGGTCGCCCCGGTCGGCGCGGAATCGGTCGCGAAGGCAAACCCGCAGCTCCGCGGCGGGCTGCAGGTTATGGATGTGGCCGCGGGCAGCGTCGCCGCGACAGCCGGTATTCAGAAGGGTGACGTGTTGGTCGGTCTCCACCTGTGGGAAACGCTCAACCTCGACAACGTGACATTCGTCCTCAATCACAAAGACCTCGCCACGTTCCTGCCGCTGAAATACTTCGTCGCCCGCGATGGCAAGTTGAAAGACGGCTGGATCACGAGCGTGCCGTAAGAATCACAAGGAATCCCCCTTACCTCGCGCCGCCCCGGGTCTCGCCGCCTGGGGCGGTGGCGTTTTCTTGGGGAGCAGAGAACAGACAGCAGAAGATAGCAAAGAATCGCGCCATTTAGCGTTCGACCCGAAGGGGCGAAGTAGTCTGTCCTCTGATCCCTGTCCCCTGTCTTCGGGTTCATGCCGTTGGTGGTGTCACGCCGCCACGCGGCAACACGGCGGTCCCCAAGCCCGACATGGTGCGGTCGAACCCGACCGCTTCGGGCGAGTTGGCGAACGCGCGTTCCTCGCGCCACACCAACAGCGCGATTCGCAGCAGGATGTCCGCGAAAAACACCGTCAAGAACAGCGACCGGCCGACGAAGTCGATCCACGTCTTGTGCAGATCGAGAGTCCACGGCCGGACGAGCGAGCTGTCGCTGAACCCGAGGATCGTTTTGTCTCCGAACTTGGTTGTGAACATGTACACGAGCAATAGCACCATGCCCGTCACGATGAGACCGAACACGATCAGGGACGTGCGGACGATGGCGGTGCGTTCCACTGGAGACACAAGCGGTCGCGTGAACAACTCGAACTTGGTGAAGTACACGAGCGGCGCGCCGATCCACAACAGTAAGGCGAGGATGAGCAGCAGGTTGCTCGCGGCGTGGTAGAGCAGTACAAACGTCGCCAGCGTGAGTAACACGCACAGCGGGACGCTGGTGACCAACCCCCAGCCGGGCACGAGCGATTCGGGCAGAAGCAATCTCATCCGCACGCACGCGCGAGCCACCGCCGGCAGGAGCGATAGCACGGCCGGCATCAGCGCGATGTAGAACGAGACTCCCATCACCAATCCGGCGATCAACCGCTTTCTCGCGGCGGCGGCCACAGTTTCACCCGGCTCCGTTTTCAGATCGAGTAGCCAGTCGGTGGGAACGAACGCGATCATCAGCGGCACGGCGAGCGACACCAACCCGCCGGCCAGCACCCACTTCGCGGAGACGGCCAAGCGATCGTATGCGAGCGCGCCAAAGACAGCCGCCACGGGGAGCGCGAACAGTGCGAGCGCTTGAACGAAATGGAGGAAAATGCCGAACGCGCTGAACACCTCGCGCTGTTCCTTGTCCATGTCCAGCACGTCGATGAGGCCGAACATCGCGGCGAACGCGCACGGCACAGCCGCGACGGACAGCACCGACCGGCGCCACACGGCGAGTTTGCGGGCGGTCGCGTCCATGACACTGGCCGCAGTCAGCTTCGCACCCTCGTCGGCGGTCGGCGCGCACGCGGACAAGTCCGGGTGAAGCGCGCGACGGACCAGGACCTGCACCAGCGCCACCAGTTCGGCACCGGGAGCCTTCGCGTTCGGATCACGCTCGCGCTTCCGCGTGGATACTGGTGATTCGTCGTCAAGCGAAAGCACTTCGGCAGGTCGCGAAACCGGGACCAGTGCGGTACTCACGCGCGGAGGCGGTTCGGCGAGCGGGTATGCGGCGTCGGTCGCGGGCACGGGTGGTGCAGGCGCGGGCGGTATGGGCGCGGACAGGAACAGCCCGGGGATGGTGCGTGCCGCAACCCAGGCGGGTGTGCCGTCCTGCCACACCAGGTCCGTCGGCCCCACCTTCCCGGCGGCAACAGCGGCCCTCAGATCCGCGAGCGTCAGCGGGCCGACTTGCGAATCGTTGACGACGTAATACCAGACGGAAGCTTCCATGTGTCCCCGCGGGCGGCTTGTGACGAGAGGCGTATGTGCGCAGAATATACCGGCGCGCGACCGCACACGACAAGGCGCACCCGCGACGACTCCACCGGCCGCAATGACGAGAAACCCAACGTGACCCTCCCCCAACGAAACCTGCTGATCGGCGCGAGGGCCGCAACGATCGCGAGCGATGCACGTCCCCAACGCCGAGGTCCGGTTATGGCCGTCGAACGTCGATAACGGTGTCAGCGACACGCTGAAGAAACGGTTTCCGAAAGTGAGCATCGGGCAAGGGGCAGAAGCGGTGAAGACCGCGGTCGCGGAGTCGGACTTCCTGCTCACCACAACGGGAACTTATTCCAGACCCGTTCCGTAGGGACTCCGTGTCACGGAAGCTCGCGAAGGACAAAGGCGCGAAGTCTCCGTGATGGCGATGGCGTCTGACTTGAAGGCGCGCGAGTTCGTCCGCAAGCACAGGCGGAGACCATGAATGTGCCCACTAACGAACTGGTGAAGCTCGCATAGCCCATTACACCTTGCGGCGTTTGCGCCCGACGACCCACAACCCGCCGAACATCACCGCCAGCGCTGCGGCACCGCCAGCCATCCACAACCCGCCCAGAGCCAGCGGTTCCTTACCCTTCTTGGGCACCGGTACCTCGTAGCCTTCGCCCTCGACCTTCGCCTTGATGCCTTTCGCGTCGATGGCGGTAATGGTGTGCGTCCACTTGACGGAGGCGCCTTTGATCGTGTCGGCCACGGTTGCGGTCCCGCCGAACCCGAGGCGCTGCGTGCCCTTCACCTTGTTCGTCCCGAGCGCAGTGAACAGCTCAGCGTCCGTCTTGAACTCCTTCGCGGCGTCCTGCGGGACGGCGATCAGTTCCACGAAGGTGCGGCGGCCGCCCGCGGGCATGGCCACCGCCTTACCCGCGGGGAATTCCACCTTGGCGTGCGTGGCCCCGCGCGCCGGGAACGTACTCACCTGTGTGACGAACACGTACCCAGTCACATCCTTACCGAGGATCACTTCGCTGTTCACCGAGATGTACTTCTTGCCCTTCGGCGGCGGTGGTGGTGGCACGTCGGCGATGGCGACGTTCGCGCAGAGCAGGGCAACCGTGAGAGCAGTCAATTTCTTGTTCATGGTCGTACCTCGTTGGGGAATGTTCGCGGAGATGAGCTTACCAGACCGGGCGCGGAACGCACGCGGCCGTTACCTTGTGGGCGCGGAACGCACGAGACGGAAGATACGCCGCACGAACCAGAAACCGCCGAGCAGCACCGCGAGGACGCCAGCAAGACAAACTCGCTTTCGGTGCTGAACTTCGGCGGGCCGAAGCTCTTCACGAACACACCGACGTGTTCCGTCATCGCGTCCGCGAACTCGATCCGGCTCACCGTCGTCTGGGCGTACTAGGCCACCGGGATGAACGGCCCCATGTCCGCACGCACTGCGGGTGCCGCGAGGAATACAAAAACCAGCGCTAGCAGAGAGCGGCTCATCGGTCGATTTCGCCCATCACGACATCGATGCTTCCCACGATAGCCGGTACGTCGGCGATGAGGCAACCGCGACACAGTTCGCCGGTTACACTCAGGTTCGCGAAGCAACTCGACCGCGCCCGCACGCGGAGCGGCACGTTCTCCTTCGCGGGCCGCCCGACCACGTGAAACCCCATCTGCCCACGTGGGCACTCCGTTTCGACGTAGCACTCGCCCGGCGTGAGCGTTCGCGGCGGTTCGACGCGGTGCGCGTATTTCGTCTTCATCAGGTCTGCTAACTTCGCGTCGTCCTTCTTCGCCTCGTCGAGCGAAAGCGTCGGCTTGCGGGCCGCGAACTCGGCCTTCACGCTCTCGCCTTCGGCGTGTAGCGCGTCGTACTTCGCAACGGCCTGTTCGACGATCTTGATCGCTTCCACCACTTCGAGCATCCGCACGTAGAACCGGTGCCAGCAGTCGCCGATAACGGCCCCTCGGGGCGTGCGAGGGTACGGCGGCAGCGGCACATCGAACTGATACTGCTCGTAGCCGGAGTACGGTTCGGTCTTGCGAAGATCCCAGTCTGGGTCGCCCTTCGAACGGTCGAGCGAGCCGCGGAGCATTGGCCCGGTGCAGCCGTAGTCGAGGGCCATCTCCTTCGAGAGTACGCCGATGCCACCGGTGCGCTTCACGAAGATGTGATTGTCCGTGAGCAGCGTGTGATACTCCGGGATGCGCGGCTTGAAGTACGCGAGGAACGTTTTCACCCGCGTGGTGAAACCCGCCGGCAAGTCGTCGTGCGCGCCGCCGATTGTGAGGTAGCTGTAGGTGAGCCGCGCGCCGCACACGTCTTCAAAGAGATCGAGGATGTGTTCGCGCTCGCGGAAGGCGTAGAGGAACGGCGAGAACGTACCGAGGTCCAGACCGTAGGCGCCCATCCCGACGAGATGCGACGCGATCCGGTTCAACTCGGAGATCAGCACGCGAATCACTTGTGCCTTTTCGGGGATCTTCAGCGCGCAGAGCTTCTCGACGGCAAGTGAGTAGCCGAGGTTCATGTTCATCCCCGCAAGGTAGTCCATGCGGTCCGTGTACGGGATGAACTGAATGGGCGTGACGTTCTCGCCGATCTTCTCGGCGCACCGGTGCAGGTAGCCGAGGTGCGGCGTGACTTCGGAAATGACTTCGCCATCGGTCCGCAGCACGAGCCGCAACACGCCATGCGTGCTGGGGTGCTGCGGACCCATGTTGATAAGCATCTCGTCGGTCCGAACGTCGAACTCGATAACAGTGGGGTCTTCAGGTGGCATGGAGAGGCCATTTGGCGTAGCCGCGACCCGAAGGGGATCGCGTGCGTTTCGCGATCCCCTTCGGGTCGCGGCTACGCAGGTTGGTAGGGTGTTACAAACGACCACGACTGTCGTGGCTTCCCCTCCTTGGCGGGGTTGTTCTCAACGTACCCGATGCAGCGTGTGATGTCTTCGCGGGAGTCGAGGAAAACGCTCCACTCGCCGCGTCCCCAGCACTTCGGTGGCCGGTCGCCGTCTTCCGCGAGGTGCGTAAACGGGTGAAGCCGTTCCTCAATCAACCGGCGCGTGCCCGCGGCCTTCAACTGAACGACGATCTGTTCGACATCGAGGCGAAAGGGGCCGGTTACCATGTGAACGTGGTCCGGCATGATGGCACACGCCCACACCGGCAGCCCGGACTTCGCGATGTATTCACCGAACCCTTGGCACGCGGCCCACGCTTGCAACCCGGTGAATTTCACCGCTGGTCGCGCGAGCGCCTGCTTGGTTGCGAGTCGCTTCGCGCGGTCGTGTGGGTCGCGGTGAAGGGCGCGGCGCTCTGTGGTTGTGGTGGCCTTGCCGCCGGCGTGGAACAGATCCCATGCACCGACGAAATCGGACCACGACCCACGCGGGTCGTTCGGCAGCCAGAACCCATAGGCGCTGAAAATGACGTGGTAGCCAAGAACGGGCTTCACGGGTACCTCTCATTCGCGTAGCCGCGACGCGCAGCGGAGCGCGGCTCCTCGCGCAGCGGAGCGCGGCTCCTCGCGCAAAGGTCCAAGGCAAGGAAAAAGTCCAAGGCGTAGAGCACGACCCTTCGCGCAAACATTCCAGTCGTGTAGCAGCGGAGCGCGGCTCCTCGCGCAAACGTTCCGCGCTCCGCTGCGCGTCGCGGCTACGCGATTGGCTACGCGATTGAAGGGCCGCACCTCACCCCAGCAGGCGCTTGTCCATGAAGAACACGTTGGGGTAGGTCATGCCTCGCAGTTCGTACCCCTTCTCGTTAAGCAACTTGACGGTGTCGGGGTTGTGCTTGAGTGTGGTCGTGATGAGCGTCTCGGCGCAGATCACCTTCGGCCGGAACCGCGCGTAATCGAGCGTCTTCAGCACTGCGTAGTCCATCCCCTCGATGTCAATCGAGAGGTAGTCCGGGGCCGCGCCGCCGAAGTGGTCCGCGATCACGCGGTTGATGTTCACCAAAGGCATCTTGACCACGTGGAGAATCTTCTGGCCCGCCCGCTCCAGATGCTCGGCCTGACCCTTGTCGAACGTGTTAAGTTCGTCGATGTTCATCACGTAGTAGTCGGCCGCCGGGGTGTCGTCGATCCCGATACCGGCGACGAGTACCTTGTCCTCGGGGCGCTCGCGTCTCAGTTCCTCCGTCAGCGCCACGTTCGGTTCGACCAGCACGCCCCGCGCGCCGCGACGGTAGAAGAGGTAGGTGTTGTTCGACTTGATCGGCCGATACGCGCCGATGTCGAGGTATGTCGGGTGGGTGACGTGAATCGAGTAGAACAGGCTCGCGGCAACGAGGTCTTCACCGAACTGGGCGTACGAGAGTTTCGTCCCTTCCGGCTGGCCTTTCGGAACTGGGTCAAGCGGCTTTGGCCCCGGCTCTGGCTTCGGGGACCACGACCAGCCCGACGCCTTCGCGACCGCGAGTCCGCCAGCGCCGCCGAGCAGGCCGCCAAGCATGAACGATCGCCGCGGACAGCACTCCGCGCCGGTCGGGGCGGGCGTGGGCTGAGTCGGGTCCATCGTGCGCGTACCTGCCTTTTTCAGGGGGTGGAAGTGGGGTAATTGTAGCAAGCGCCGGTGCGGTTCGGTATGCTGCCCCAATCACCGTTACCTTGGGAACCCGCCATGCTCGCGCTACTCCTCTTCACCGCAACCGCTGCGGAACTCCCAGTCGCGCCTCCACCCCACATGGTCGATCCGTTCGCCAAGTGGGAGAAGAACATCGTCGCCATCGAGAAACGACTGACCGCGACGCCGCCGAAGCCGGGCGCGGTGTTCTTCGTCGGCTCGTCGAGCATCGTCGGCTGGGACGTGAAGAAGTACTTCCCGGACGCCGGGCACGTGAACGTCGGGTTCGGCGGCTCCGTCATCGCGGACAGCACGCACTTCGCGCACCGCATCCTGACCCCACACAAGCCGGGCACGATCGTGTTCTACGCAGGCGACAACGACATCGGTCGCGGCAACAAGCCGGAGCAGGTGGTCGACGACTTCAAGGCGTTCGTCGCGGTCGCGCGCAAGGACAACCCGAGTTGCCGCGTGCTGTTCATCGCGGTGAAGCCGAGCATCGCCCGGTGGAAGAAGTTCGAGGAGCAGAAGAAGGCGAACGCGCTGGTGAAAGCGTTCTGCGAGAAGGAGAAAGGGTTGGTGTACGTGGACGTGGTGCCGGTGATGCTCGGCTCCGATGGCACGCCAATCCCGGAACTGTTCGTGAAGGACGGGTTGCACATGACCCCGAAGGGCTACGAGGTGTGGACCGCCGAAGTGAAGAAGGCTCTACGATAGTCGCAAGTTTGGGTGCCTGGGGCTTACACCCAGGCACCCAACTTGCGACTTACTTAGCGGCAGCGGATGCCGTGGTATTCGAGTGGGAACTCGTAGTCCTTGCGGAGCGGGTGACCAACCCAGTCGTCGTTGAGCAGGATGCGAACGAGGTTCGGGTGGCCGGGGAAGAACACACCGAGGAGGTCGTACACCTCTCGCTCGTGCCAGTCGGCCGTGCGCCACACGTGCGATACCGTGGGCACTTCGGGCAGCGAACCCACAACGCTATCCTTCCAGCGCGGCAGCACGAGCTTCAGCGTGAAGCGGCGACCGGGGAACGCGAAGCTCGACACGTGGTACAGCACTTCGAGGTGCGGCTCGAAGCCGGCTTTGGGCGCCTTCTTGGCGTCGGGTTCGAGGTAATCGACGCCGGTGATGTCGTTGAGCAGCGCGAACTTCAGCCTGGGGTCGTCGCGCAGGAACAGGCACACTTCGACAAGCCTCGCCGGATCGACGGTAACGAACGGGTCGAGCGCGTCGAACTTCGTGCCCGTGATCGCGGACCCGAATTGCGATTGCAGAAGCGATGCGATTTCAGCAGCGGTCATCTGTTTCCCTTACGCTTTCACCGGCTTGGCGCGTTCCTTGGTTTCCGCGAGGAACGCGACCGCCTTCGCGGGGTCGGCCAGTTCCGCTGGCAACTCGACACGCCCGGTCCGCGTCGGAATCGGAATCGACGCAAGGTCACCCTTCGTCAGGTCGCGCATCTTGTGAATCTTGTCCTGAACCCGCATCAGCCCTTCGAGCAGTGCCTCCGGACGCGGCGGGCAACCGGGCACGTACACATCGACGGGGACCACCAGATCGACGCCCTTGGCGACGTTGTAGCCGTACTTGTAGTACGGGCCGCCGCCGCACGTGCAGGCGCCCATCGCGATCACAAACTTCGGGTCGGGCATCTGGTTGTAGAGCCGGCGCACGCGGTCCGCCATCTTCAGGTTCACCGTGCCGGCCACGATCATCAGGTCGGCTTGTCGCGGGGTCGCACGGAACGCGCCCGCCCCGAACCGGTCGATGTCGTACCGCGGCGCGCCGGTCGCCATCATCTCGATTGCGCAGCACGCGAGGCCGAACGTCATCGGCCACAGCGACGACTCTCTCGCCCAGTTGATCGCGTGCTCCAGAGATGTGACCATGAACCCGTCTTCGAGCCGACCTTCAAGAAGTCCCACGTTGCACCTCCAACCCCGCGACTGCGGTCGCGGGGCTTGGTTCCGACCGTTTTTCGATCGCACTCGTACTCGCGCCGTCTTGGGAGGCCACGCTCCGTACCCATTCGAGGTCGCCGCGGCGCCACAAATACGCGAACCCGACCAACAGCACGCCGAAGAACACCATGATGTCCGCGAACGCGATCCAGGCGAGCGACTTCGCGGCAGACGGGGTCGGCGGTGGGGCGATCTCGGGCGCGGCGCCTTGCGGCTGAAGGTTCAGCGCCGCTTCGACTCGCACCTCGGCCGGTTGCGTGTCGTCCGCGGTTCGCACCGCGCTGCCGAACACCACCGCCCACGGGAAAAAGAATGCGAGTTCCACGTCGAAGATCACGAACAGCAAAGCGACGACGTAGAATCGCAGGTCGAACTGAATCCACGAATCGCCAATGGGTTGCTCGCCGCACTCGTAGACTTCCGCTTTTCCCGCGCTCGGGCGGTCTGGACGAACGAACCAGCCCAACACGAGGTTCGCCGCGAGCAGGGTGAAGCCCGCCGCGAGGAAGATCAGGATGAACAGGACGAGGGTCGTCGTTGTCATGTGGCTTGCTTCCCGTCAGCGGCAGGGCGGGGCGTCTCGGCGGGTTTCGCGGGTTCTGCCGCCTTCGTCCACACCGGCAGACTGATCCGCTTCGACTCCTGCACCGCGGTCGGGTTCAGTGTCGCCTGACCCCACGCCACTTCCAGCGGCAGTTTCGCGTAATCGACCACGCACCCGTCGCGGGTGAAGGTACTGATGTCGTGGTTCGACCCCATGAAGATGCAATCGACCGGGCACGGGTCCACGCAGAGCGCACAGAACATGCACTTCGTGTAGTCGATCTTGAAGCCGGTGACCACGAACCCCTTCGCGGGCGGCGTGGCTTTCTCCTTGTCGATGTAGATGCAATCGACCGGGCACGCCCTGGCGCACTTGTCGCACCCGATGCACGTGGTGAGGTCGAATCGGTGAAACCCGCGATACCGCGGACGGATCGGCACCGGCTGTTCCGGGTAGGCGAAGTGACCCGTGAACGTGCCGCGACGAAACGACTGCACGAAGTACCAGAGCGTGACGTACATGCCCGCCGCGAGTGTGACCGTCGCGAGGTAGATGTTGCGGAACCAGGCTCGCATGGGTTAACCGTGCGCGGGGAGTGGTGAGGAGAGGTGATTGTAAGGGAGAGCGGGGCGGAAGTACAAGAAGTAGGTGCCCTGAGCTACCCCCCGTTTGGTGCGGGTGAGAAGGGCGGCGGTTCCGTTCGCATCCTGTTGTCCGTACAAGGGCATCTTCTCGCGCAAGTTCCCGGATCACCATTTTACGCGGGCCGTGGCGGGGCTGGCGGCGAAGTTCGTGAAGGCCTGATTCCGCGGTAATGGTGAGGATTTCGCGCGCGGAATTTCGTAGAGGGGCTTGCGCTGTGGACTTGTAACTCAGCCGCGTTCGGCCGAGTTCGCGTCTTCCCCGTCGATGAGTTTCTGTAACTTTTTGGCGATGGGTGAGAGCTTCATTGTTCCGAAGGAACCCTCCTGGCGTTGAGCCTTCG
>SXID01000162.1 GCA_005772955.1 Planctomycetia bacterium | reverse complement strand
TGGCCGGGACACATCAAGCCGAACACCACCGCCGACGGACCGGTGATCGGCACCGACCTGTTCCCGACGGTGCTCGGCGTCTGTGGGGTGAAGCCGCCCGCGGACCGGGTGCTCGACGGCGCCGACGTGCTCCCGCTGCTGACCGGCAAGGTCGCGAGCGCGGACCGCAAGGTGCCGCTCTACTGGCGGCTGAACATGGCCCCGAACAACCTCCACATGGCGCTCCGCGACGGCGACTGGAAGATCCTCGCGGCTCAGGACTTCTCGAAGGTGGAACTGTACAACCTGAAGGCCGACCCGAAGGAGGCGACGGAACTGACCGCAAAGGAACCGGAGCGCCTCGCCGCGATGACCAAGCGCCTGAAGGAGCTGACCGCGGAGGTCGAGAAGGAGGGGCCGGACTGGTGGAAGCGGCTCAGCCCCAACGGCGGCGGACCGGTCAAGAAGAAGTGATGCCGACGTCCATCGGGCCGCCGCTCCGGTGAGTGGCGGCCGGCCGAGCGGTTCAGGGCTTGTTCGCGCCCGACTCGTTCTTGAGTTCCGGTGCCTTCGCGGGCAGTTTGAGTGTCGGCTCGCCCTTCAGATACCCCAGCCCCGCCAGGAACTCGTCGGCCTTGCGGGTCGTGACGCCCAGCCACGGTTCCCGGTTGAAGAACCCGTGCGGCTGCTCCGCGGCGGTGTACAGTTCGGCCTTCACGCCCAGTTCCTTGCACTTCGCGACGTACTCCTTGCCCGTGTCGAGCATCGCGTCACTCGTGCCGAAGAAGATGACGCACGGCGGCGCGCCCTTCTTGAGGAACAGCGTGGGCGAGATCGCCTCCGCTATGTTCGAGCCGTCGCTGCCGGCGATCGCGCGCCCCTTGCCGTTGAGGAACGGGTTGAACAGCACCAGCGCGTTCGGCTTGCACGACGCCTTCGGGTCGTCCTTCGCCTCGAACTTCTCGACGAGCGCGGTCGCGGCCGCGAGGTGAGCCCCCGCGGACCCGCCCGACGCGATCACCTTGTCCGGGTCGGTGCCGAGTTTGGCGGCGTTCGCCCGCACCCAGCGGATCGCGGTCTTCGCGTCCTCGACGGCGTCGTCGGGCTTCGTCTTGTGCTTCGACTCGATGCGGTAGTCCGCGGAGATGGCGACGATGCCGCGGCTGGCGAAGTACTCGGCTTGGGGCACGAACTGCGTGAACGCCCCGTTCTTCCACCCGCCGCCGAAGAAAAACACGATCACGGGGCGCTTGTCGGTCGCCTTCCAGTCGGCGGGCAGGAAGCAGTGGAGGGTGAGTTCGCCCTCCGCCGTTTTCTTGTACACGTGGTCGGCGGTGAGCACCTTGGCGTCGGTGAGTTTGACGGTGCCCTTCGGCTGCTGGCCGTGCGCGGGCGCCGCAACGACCAGTGCGAGGCCGAGGGAGATCAGTCGCGAGTACATGGTGGGATGGCTCCGTGAGTGCCTGCGGTTACTGCGGGTTCTTGTCCTTCTTGGGCACCGGTTGCCCGGTGATCTCGGCCAACTTCGCTGCCATCGCGGTCACCTTGTCGGGGTGGGCCGCGGCGACGTTCTTCGTTTCGCTCAGATCGGTCGCGAGGTCGAACAGCGCCGGCCCGGCCTCTTTCGCTTTCGGGCCGACGGGGATCAGCTTCCAGGTGCCGTGCCGGAACCCGAACGGCGCGCCGCCGTTGGACTGCTCGGCCAGGAACTCGCGCCCGGTCTTCTTGGTGCCGAGGAGCGCGTCTAGGTGGTTCTCGCTGTCCGGCGCCTGCCCCTTCGGAACGGTCTGCCCGGTGAGCGCGGCGAAGCTCGCGAGGAGATCCATCTGGCTCATTAGCGCGTCCGAGGTGCCGGGCTTCACCTTCGCCGGCCAGCGGACCACGAACGGCACCCGCGTGCCGCCCTCGAACACCGTTCCCTTCGTCCCGCGCAACACGCCGTTCGGTTTGTGGCCGTTGGTGGCGTCCGGGTCGCCGATCCCGTGGACCTTGTCCGGCCCGTTGTCGTCGTTCACCCCGCCGTTGTCGCTGGTGAGTACGACCAGCGTGTTCTCCGCCAGCCCGAGCTTGTCGAGTTTGTCCAACGCCTGCCATACCATCCAGTCAAACTCGACGATGGCGTCCCCGCGGACCCCGCAGTCGCTCTTGCCCTTGAACTTCGCGTTCGGCACCCGGGGCACGTGGATGTTGTGGGTGGCCATGAACAGGAAGAACGGTCTGTCCTTGCTCTTCTCGATGAACGCGCAACTCTTCTCAGCGATCACGAACGACATCTCGTCGTCCTTCCACAGAGCCGCCTTGCCGCCGGTCTGCCCGCCGATCCGCGGGACGCCGTTGACGAACGACTCCTTGTCGCCGCGCTTCACGGTGTAGTCGAGCTTGATCGGGTCTTTCGGGTCGAGGTTCACCACGCGGTCGTTCTCGACCCACACGCACGGCACGCGGTCCCCGGTGGCGGGCAGGATCCAGGCGTAGTCGAACCCGACCTCCCGCGGCCCCGGCTTGATCGCCTCGTTGTAGTCGGTCGGCGTGGTGCCGAGACCCAGGTGCCACTTCCCCACGACCCCAGTGCGGTACCCGGCCTTCTGGAGCATTGACGGCAGAGTCGTTCGGTCCGGGTCGAGGAGCAACCCTTGCAGGCCGGACGCGATCCCGGTGCCCTTCTTGCGGAACGCGTACTCGCCGGTCATCAGCGAGTACCGCGACGGGGTACACACCGACGCGACGCTGTGTCCGTCGGTGAACCGGATGCCGCCGGCCGCGAGTTTGTCGCAGCTCGGAGTTTTGACCTTCGTCGCCCCGTAACAACTCAGGTCGCCGTAGCCAATGTCGTCAGCGTAGATGAGAACGATGTTCGGCTTGTCCGCCGCCGACGAGGACGCGAAGCTCGCGCCCAAGAGTGTGGCGAGACCGAGTACGAATCGGGACATGGAGAGGCTCCGTTGTGGGGCGGTCAGTTCTTCTTGGCGTCGCGGAGCGGCCAGTCCGGGTGGTCTTCGCGGGCGTCGGTCATGAGTTTGGTTGCGCGGGCGACCACGTCCGGGTTCTTCGCGGCGCGGTCGGTCTTCTCGCCCGGGTCGGCCTTCAGGTCGTACAGCTCGACGGCCGCCAAGGGGCCGTTCCGGACCGCCTTCCAGTCGCCGAACCGCACCGCTTGCAGGCTCGGTCCGGCCTCGTGCAACTCCCAGTAAAAGTAATCGCGCTTCGGGGCCGCACCGCCCTTCAAAAGCGGGAGGACCGAAACGCCGTCCGGCTTCGCCGCGGCCGGCAACTTCGCGCCGATCATCTCGGCGCACGTCGGGAGTACGTCCCAGAACGCCCACGGCTCGTCACTCACCTTCCCCGCGGGCACGACGCCGGGCCACCGGGCGACGCACGCCTGCCGCAGCCCGCCCTCGTACAGCGACCGCTTGAACCCGCGGAGCTTCCCGCCCATCGTCTGGTCGAACAGCTTGCCGATCTCCGAGTTCGGGGCGAACGACGAGCCGTTGTCGCCGGCGACGAGTACCAGCGTCTTCTCGTCCAGCTTAAGTTCCTTGAGTTTCGCGAGCAATCGACCGACGTCGCTGTCGAGCCGCGTCACCTGGGCCGCGTAGTTCTTCTGCTGCTCGGTCCACTTCTCGTCCTTGTAGATGCCCTGCGCGTCGATCTCGTGCCGCCCGTGCGGGAGCGTGATCGAGTAGAACAGGAAGAACGGCTTGTCCTTGTTCGCGGTGACCCACGCGAGCGTCTCGTCGGCGATCAGGTTCTGCGCGTAGGTCTTGCCGACACCTTTGCCGTCGTTTCCCTCAAGGTCGAACCGCTTGTCGTCGCGGTACAGGTACGTCGGGAAGTAGCTGTGCGCGTGCCGCTGGCAGTTGTACCCGAAGAAGTGATCGAACCCGACCTTGAGCGGGCTGCCGGGGGTGTCGAACATCCCCATGCCCCACTTGCCCACGCACGCGGTCGCGTACCCGTTGTCCTTGAACAGTTTCGCGACGGTGTACGTCCCGGTCGGGAGCGGCTTCTGGCCCTCGGGCTGGATCTCGCGGTTCGCCCGGATCGGGCTGTGGCCCATGTGCTTGCCGATCATGAGCGACGTGCGCGACGGCGCGCACACGCTGGTCCCGCAGTACGCCTGGGTGAACCGCGTCCCCTCCTTGGCCATCGCGTCGAGGTGCGGGGTCTTGATGAGCTTCTGCCCGTAGCACCCCACGTCGCCCTGCGCGAGGTCGTCCGAGAGCACGAAGATGACGTTCGGCTTCTGCGCCGGATCGGCGGCGGTCGCAGCGCCGGTCGCGGCGAACACAACGGCCACGGCGGTCACGAACCCACGCATCACTTGCCCTCCTTCGCCCACGTCTTGTTGAGGTCGATGTTCCGCTTCAGCTCGGCATTATCCTTCTTCCCGCCGGCCGACGGTCGAGAAGCCGCTGCCGGCGGGCTGGACACCGCCCAAGAAGGGGAAGAAGTTGCCCCCGCGTGGCGCCCCGTCATGGCTTCGCGTCCGGGTGCTTGTCCTTCGGGTGCGCTGGCATCTTGTACCCGACCTCCAGGAACCCGAGCAGATCGAGAACCTCCTCGCGGGTCAGCACGTTGAGGAGCCCGGTCGGCATCGGCGACACCTTCGAGGGCACCTTCCGCACCACGTCCTTCACCGGAATCCGCGTGACCGAGTTCGGGGTCAGCAGGTTCGTGAGGACGTGGTACTCACCACCCACTTCCTTCACCACCCCGGTGACGACTCGGTCGTCGGCCAGCTCGAGCCGCTGATTGAGATACTTCTCGGGGATCTCGCTCGACGGCTCGATGATCTGCCGGAGCAACTTTTCGCCCTTGTACCGGTCGCCCACGTCGCACAGGTCCGGCCCGAGGTTCACGCCGTGCCCGAACACCTGGTGGCACTGGGTACATTGGGCCTTCATGAACGCCTTCAGCCCGCGCGCGGCGGTCTCCTTGTCCTGCTTCACGGTGATGCCGGCGAAGTCCTTCATCGTCCACTCGGCGACCGCCGCCGGCTTGCGGGCCGCGAGCATCGCGGGCACGTCCGCGAGGTTCTTGGCGACTACCATCTCGCCCTTCATCACCACCCAGTGCCCCGGGAACGTACAGACGAACGGGTAGATGCCCGGCTCCGCGGGGGCGGTGAACCGCAGCACCGCCACCTGCGACTGCCGCGTCGCGCCGATCATCGGGGTCGCGTGCAGGATCAGGTTCTTCTTCTCCGGCGGGATGAAGTCGGAGTTCGCGTTCCGTGGGTCTTTTGCCATCTCATTCGCCGCCATCCCGACTTCCGCGAGCGCGTCCGGCTTCACGATCACGAGGTTGTGGTCGGTCGCGTCCGGGTTGGTGAACACGATCTTCACCGGTTGCCCGGTCGTGACCGCGAACTGATCCACGGTGAACAGCATCCGCTCGGGGAGGCACGACACCCGCACCACCGCGACGCCCTTCTGCGCATCGAATTGCGCTTGCGCCACGGTCGGGGCCGGCTCCTTGAAGTCGTCGCGGGGTGTGAGGTCCTTGAGCCGCGCCGCGACCCCGTACTTCGGGTTCGCCTCCCACAGCGGCTTCAGCGTGCGCGACCCGAGCGCGGACCGGATGGCGTAGTCGAGGGGCCCGCCGCGCGGGTGCTTGAACACGTCCAACAGCGCTTCGAGCGCGTCTTGCGTGCCGAGGTAACTCGCGGCGATGGCCGCCTCCATCCGCACGATCCCGTTAGGGTCGTTCGCCGCCTTGCGGAGTAGCACCGCCGCGTCGGTCAGGTGCGGGTGCCAGTACCGCAACTGCTGCGTCGCCGCGGCGCGGGCGTGGTGGTCCTCACACTTCAAGAGTTCCTTGAGCAGCGCAGTATTCACCCCGCCGATCCAGCGATACGCCCACACGGCTTCGGTCTGGTGGTGCCGGTAGCGCGGGTCTGTCGGTTTCAGTTCCGTCACCCACTTGTCGAGCGCCGCCCGCACGGCGACGGAGTCGCGGTCGCGGAGTTCGCGCTTCGCCCACAGGCGGTACCGCGACTCAGGCCGCTTCAGCAAGTCAAGGAGTTCGGGGATCGACGCGCCCGCGACCTTGGGCGACTCCTGGAGCTTGTGGTTCTTCGCGGTGATCCGCCAGATGCGCCCGGAGTGCCGGTCGCGGCGCTCATCGCGGAGCGAGTACTGCATGTGCCCCTTCACCGGGTTGTACCAGTCGCACACGAACATGTCGCCACGCGGACCCCACTGTAAATCGACCGGGATGAAGCTCAGGTTGGTCGAGAACAGCAGGTCCCCGGCGTACTCCTCCTCGAACCCGAACGGCCCCTCCTTCCACTTGTGGATCTCCACGCGGTTGGTCGGCTTGTAGCGAACCTTGATGAACCCGCCCTGGAGTTCCTTCGGGAAGCTCGGCGAATCGACGAACTGGTGCCCGCACACGCCGGAGTAGGCTTGCAGTCCCTTCGGTGCGGGGTGTTGCTGCGGGTACGTCGGGTCGAGCGCGTGGAACGCCGCAGCGTACACCGGGTGACTCGCGACGTGCTGACCCCAGTCGTCGAACGTCACGCCCCACGGGTTAGTGCTGGGGTAGCTGCCGAAGCTGGTCAACCGGTGTGTCCGCGGATCGAACCGGAACCAGCCGCTGTTCTGCTGCCGCACTGGGCCGTAAGGCGTTTCCACCTGTGCGTGGTGGAAAACCGACTCGCGGAAGATGAGCTCGCCGTCGGGCGTCCAGGTGAGGTCGTGCAGCGCGTGGTGCGAGTCCTCGGTGCCGAACCCGCTCAGCACCGTCCGCCGCACGTCGGCCTTGCCGTCTCCGTCGGTGTCCTTCAGGAAGGTCAGGTTCGGCTGTTCGGAAACGTACACCCCGCCGTCGCCGAACTCGAACGACAGCGGGATGTGCAACTTGTCCGCGAACACCGCACACTTGTCGGCCTTGCCGTCGCCGTCGGTGTCTTCGAGGATGACGATCTTGTCGTTCGGCTCGTTGCCGGGGTAGACGTGCGGGTAGGTGTTCGAGCAACTCACCCACAGCCGGCCCTTTGCGTCCCAGCGCATCTGGATCGGGTTGGCGAGGTCGGGGAACTGCTCCTCGCCCGCGAACAGGTTCACCTCGAACCGCGGATCGACCTTGAACGCCTGCCGTTCCTTCTCGGCCGTCATCCACTCGTTAACCCCGCGGCCCTGGACCGTCTTCGGCAGCGCCGGGACGTTCGAATCATCGACCTTCGCGGGCACCGGTTTGCCGTTGGCGAGCGCGTGAATGCGGGCGTCGCGGTTGGCGACCATCAGGTCGAAGTTCCGCATCGCGGGGAGGAAGTCGAGATAACCGTAGTCCTTATTCCGCCCGCCGGTGTAGTAGAAGGTGTTCAGCGGCCGGAACCGACGGAAAAACTGGCTGTCCTTGTCGATCACGGCTTGCCGAAGGGCCGCGTCGGTCGCGGGGGGCGCCGCGCCGAAGGTTCCCTTGAAGAGTAACTCCGCGAAGAGAGCATACCCTTTCTCGTTGAGGTGACAGCCGTTGCTCGTGAGGTCGATGGCCGGGTCTCGCATCGCCTCCAGCGTCGGCGTGAACACGTCCACGAACCCGATGCCCTGTTCCTTCGCGACCTCGCGCATCGCGTCCGCGTAGAGCTTGATGCGGGCGTTGCTCAGGTCTGCGGCACGCACGCCCGTGACGTTCTCGTTCGCGATCGGCGACACCAGCACGATCCGCGGGCCGGTCTTACCGTTGAACGCTTTCGCTTTCAGGTCAGCGAGGTGCGCGGCGAGTTTCTTCTTGAACGCCGGCAACCCGGCTTCGCCCGCAAACGACTCGTTGAACCCGTAGGCGGCGAAGATCACGTCCGCCTTTTCGTGGGTCAGGTGCTGGTCGGTGTCGGCGAAGTTCGCGGGCCGGGGCTGAAGGTCGATCTCGTCCGCCGACCACGCCAGCGTCCGCACGGTGAGGCCGAGAGCCGGGTACGTCTTCTGGACCATCGCCTCGAAGTGGCCGTGCTCCTGCGCCCGCTCGAACAGCGTGTTCCCGACGAGCGCGATGCGGGCGCCCGGCTCGAGCTTCAGCGGCAGCGCGGTGTTGACCGGCGAGGTGGACTTCGGCCGCGGGGCGGTCTTCTCGTAAATGCCGAACTTCGAGAACTCCCCGTCTGCCGGGGCAGGGTCCACCGGGGTCTTCTTCCCCTTCGTGACCTTGTCCTGGCCGAGTATCGGTTCGAGCGGACGCAGTGCTGCGGCGGCGACGAACGACACGCCCGCGAGGGCGACCGCGAGCAGGCGCGAGAGAGGGACGGGCATGGCGGTACCGGTTCGTGGGTCGGGAGAGTTTGGGGGCGCGGGTCACTTCTTCTTCGGCGCGAGCTTGTCCTTTTCCGAGTTATGGTCCGGGTTCGGCGTGGGCAGTTGGGCGCCGACGGATTCCCGCCACGCCTTCAGTCTGGCGTGCAACTTGACCGTCCGTTCCGCGTCCTTGGCGGAACGGTCCGTCTTCTCTCCGCTGTCGTCCTTCAAGTTGTACAGTTCGATCTTACCCGTCTCGAAGAACTCGACGATCCGCCGGTCGCCGAACCGGGCCGCGGAGTACGGCGTCGCCCCGCCCGAGTGGTAGTGCGGGTAGTGCCAGTACAGCGCGTCGCGTTCCGGTGCCACGCCACCCTTCAGCACCGACACCACGCTGCCGGTTTCGGCATCGTGGCGCTTGGCGCAGGTGAGGAACGGCTGGAAGAACAGCACCGCGCCGCAGCCGGCGTCGCCCCGCTCGCCCGCGGCCCAGGCGAGTTCCGCCGCCGGCTCCTTCAGCAACTGCTGTGTCGGGCGTGGTGGTTTGGCCGGGGGTGCGGCCTCTGCGTTCGTCTTCCAGAGCTTGCCCAGTAGCTCGAACATGTCCGGGTCGTGCTTCTTCAGTTCCTCGCGGGTGAAGGGAAAAAAGTCGTTCCGGGTGAAGTACGCCTCCGTCGTCTCGGCGAAGTACTCCATTCGGCTCGTCATGGCGTAGGCTTTTTCAACGGTGTTCGCCTTGCCGTTGCCGAAGTGGCGCTCGACCTTGTCGTACTTTCCCGACTCTTTCGCCCGTGTGTAGGCGGCGAGAATCGCCTCGTTGTCGAAGCCTTTGGGCAGCACGCGGTCGTGGTAGGCGTGTGCCAACTCGTGCAACGCGAAATTCGGCATACGATTGGTTTCGGCCTGGAAAATACGGATGTTCGTGAACTCGACGCTCCGGGCCATCGCCGGGTCGCGGCCGTTGGCGCGGAGCCAGCCGGCACCCGAATGGTACTCGGCCACCGGGCGGATGCCGGGGTACTCGGGGTTGAAGAACAGCGGCACTTTCTGAAGCTCCGCGACGGCCGCTTTCGGCACGACGCGCGTGATTTCTTCCAGTTGCTTGTCCAAAAGTTCGATCGCCTTTGCCGTAAGTTGCGGCTCGGTGACGAGAAGTTCGCGGCTGACGTGCAGGGTCCAACCGCGGAGCGCTCGCGTCTCGTGAACAGTTTCCGGGGCCGGTGCGTGCGCAGCTTGAAGGTTGTCCCGCAAGTAGCGCGTGATGGTTTCCCACAAGTGTCGCTCGGTGTTCGCTCCTTCCCGCACGGCGTGCGACCGATTGGGATACGGGAGCACCGTGAAATGCTTCCCCTTCGCGATGAGTTCATCGACGAGCCGCTCGGTCGCCTGGTAGTGGCAGTTGTCGTCACCCGTGCCGTGAATGAGCAACAGGTTGCCGCGGAGTTTGCGCGCGTGCGTGAGCGGCGAGCCGTCGCGATAGCCCTTCGCGTTGTCGGTCGGTAGCCCCATGTAGCGCTCTTGATAGATCGTGTCGTAGAGTCGCTGGTCCGCCACCGGTGCGATGGCAATCGCCGTGCGGTACAGGTCCGGGTAACGGAAAATGGCATTGAGGCTCATGCTGCCGCCGCCGCTCCAGCCCCAACTGCCGACGCGCGTCGGATCGACGAACGGCCAGCGCTTGAGAAGCTCACGCACCGCACTGGCTTGCTCGTGCGAAGCGAGAGTGCCGATTTGCCGGTGAACGCACTTCCGCCATTCGCGGCCGCGCGGCACGTTCGTCCCGCGATTGTCCACGCTCGCCACGACGTACCCCTGTTGCGCCAGCATCCAGTGCCACAACCCGCGCGCCCCGGGCCAGGCGTCTCGAACGGTCTGGCCGTGCGGCTCGCCGTAGACGTGCATGACCAGCGGCAACTTTGCGGCGGCGTTGGCCCCTGCGGGCTTCATGCGCCACCCGTCGAGCGACACGCCTTTTTCGATGGGTACCTGAAAGAACTCGATGTCCGGTCGTTTCAGAGCCGCGACCTTCTCGCGCAGTTTCGGGTTGTCGGTCAGCGTGCGAGCAACCGAGTGGTCGCCCAACCGGACCAACTCGACGACCGGCGGCGTGGTGAAGTTTGAATAGGTGTGGACCGCCCACTTCGCATCGGGTGAGATGTCGTACTTGTGCCAACCGGTCTGCTTCGCGGGCGAAAGTTGTTCGGTTCCGGTGCCGTCCAGCTTTACGCGGAACAGGTAGCGCTGCGTGGCGTTCTTCGGTGAAGCCGAGTAATACAGCCAGCCACCCGAAGGATCGACGGCCTCGACTTCGATAACGTCGAACTCGCCCTTCGTGATGGGCACCAACGGCGAGCCGTCGAGGTTGGCACGGTACGCGTGACGCCAACCCGACCGTTCGCTGAGCCAGAGAAAACTCTTCCCGCCGTCCAGCCAACGCACGGGGTTATCGTTCTCCAGCCACGCGGCATCCTTCTCGGTCATCACCTCGCGAGTCTCGCCGCTTTTCGGATCGGCCAAGTAGACCCGGAGTTCCGTCTGCAACCGGTTGAACTGCTGCACGAGAACCCGCGCGCCGTCCGGGGTCCACTCCGCGTGCGGCAGGTAATGTTCGCGCGGGTCGCCGGGAAGTTTGAGCCAGCGCACGTCTCCGCCACCGGCGGGAATCACGCCCAGCCGGGTGGCCGAGTTCTTGTCGCCGACTTTCGGGTAGGCGAACGACGTGATGCGCGGCGAGTTGCTTTCGACGTTGTTGACCAGATGGAACTCCGCGACGCCGCTCGCGTCGAACTGCCAGAACAGGACGTGGCGCCCGTCGGGACTCCAGCGGAAACAATCCCGCAGATCCAGTTCCTCCTCGTTGACCCAATCGCCCGTGCCGTTGATGAGCGTCTTCGAGCCGTCGGCCGTCAGTCGCGTGATTTCGAGGGTGCGCACGTCTTGAGCGTAGAGATTGTTTTCGCGCACGAAGGCAACTCGCGACCCGTCCGGCGACAGTTTGGCGAACATCAGCGTGGACTCGGCCGCGTTCCCGCCGAGTTTCTTGAGTTCGCGTGAGGCCACCTCGAGCACCCAGTAATCACCGCGGGTGTTGCGACGCCAGACCCTCTTGCTGTTGGTGTAAATCAGCACCCGCGACTCGTCGGCTGAGAACTCAAACGCCTCGATCGCGAGTGGCTCCTTCGCACCCTTCGGCACGAACGCCGAAGCCGGGACGAGGGTTTCCTTCTTACCCGTCGCGGGATCGTTTCGGACGAGGTCTCGCCCTTTTCCGTCCTGGGCCTTGTCGAGTGTGAAGTACGCCGAGGACCGCTTGCTCCAGTGCGACTGCGGGATCGCTTCGGTTTCAAACTCTCTTGCACCAAACAGCCGGTCGATGGTGAGGAGCGATTCGGTCGCGGGCGGACCGTCGGCGAACACCGGGCCGCTGGTGCAGGCCAACACCAACAGCGCGCCGAGAGGCCCAACGTTCCCGTTCTTGGATTGCATCATGGCGTCTCTGTTCTCTCGAAAAGTTCCGCGTCGTTCAGACGATTTCCAGCACGCGTGGACCGATCGCATCGAGACGGGCGCTGATCCCCAAGCCCGGTGCGGTCGAAGCTTGCATGTAGCCGTTCCGGCGCTGCGGGGCGCCGTCGGCCGTGCTTACGGTGACGTAACTGTTGAAGTCGGTACTGGTGAACCGGAACTCCTCCGGCGTGCTGTGCGCCAGATGCGCGATCGCCGCCGTCGTGATGTCGCCGCCCCAACTGTCCTCGAGCGTCATGGCGATCCCCATCGAAACGCACAGATCGCGCACCTGTTTCGTTCTGGTGAGGCCGCCGAGTTTACTGATCTTCAAGTTGACGACGTCCATGGCCAGATCGGCCTTTGCCCGCAGCAGCATGTCGATCCCGTCGACGTTCTCATCGAGCACGAACGGGTGGTCCGTGTGCCTGCGCACGGAAAGGCATTCCTCGTAGGTCAGGCAGGGCTGTTCGATGTAGACGTCGAGGTCGCGCACGGCACGCACGACGCGCATTGCCTCGTGCTGAGTCCATCCGGTGTTAGCGTCGGCAACGAGGCGGTCGGTGGGTTGAAGAATCTCCCGGACCTTGCGGATGCGTTCGATGTCTTGGTCGGGATCGCCACCGACCTTCAGTTGGAAGCGCGTGTAGCCCTCCGCACGATAGCCGGCGACCTTGGAAGCCATCTGCTCCGGCGACTCCTGCGAGATGGCTCGGTACAGCCGGATGCTCTCACCGAACCGCCCGCCCATCAGCACACACACGGGCAGGCCGGTCGCCTGACCGAGAATATCCCAGCAGGCGATGTCGATCCCGCTCTTGGCGTAGGGGTGGCCCTTCAGCGCCGCGTCCATGCGGTGATTGAGCTTGAGCAGTTCCCGGGGGTCGAGGCCGATCAAATGGGGTGCCAGTTCACGGACGCCGGCCCGTACCCCCTCGGCATAGGCGGGCAGGTAGAACGGCCCCAACGGACAGACCTCGCCGTAACCCACGAGTCCCGTGTCCGTTTCCACGCCGACGATGGTGCTGTCGAAGACGGTGACGGATTTCCCGCCGGACCATTTGTAGCTTCCCTCCCGCAGCGGCAACTCGACCCGGTGCGCGAAGATTCTGGCAATCCGCATCGTGTAACAACTCCTGTGATCCACAACGATCTTCGACGGCTCTTACAACGCCACGCTCGAAATCGGTTCGGCTCATTTCTCCGCCGGCATTTCACAAGTGCCGGTGAGCGACGACATCTCCGAACGGAAGCGACAGCCGACCCGACGAAGTCGATCCGCGAACGGCTGTATGTCCTACTTGTCCTTACCTTTCGTGACCGGTTTCTTGACGAGCGCGATAAAAGCGTCCGTCTGCTTCTGCCAGAGCTCGCTCAACTCCTTGACTTTCTCGGGCATTTTCGCGGCTAGGTTGTGTTGTTCCGCGCGGTCGGACTTCAGGTCGTAAAGCTCCCACGGACCTCCTGCGGCGGCAACGAGCTTCCGGTCCCCGACGCGGATCGCGCGGTGGTCGTCGTGCAGCCACCACAGGAAGTCGCGCGGGATCGTAACGTCTTTCGCCAGTGCCGGCGCGAGGCTCTTGCCGGGTGCGGCGGGGATTGGCTCGCCCTTCCAGTCCTTCGGCTTTTCGATGCCGGCGAGGTCGAGCACCGTGGGAACGAAGTCGATGAAGTGGGCGGGCGTGTGGCGCAACTCGCCCCTGGCGGCGATGCCGGCGGGCCAGTGGGCGATGAACGGCGTGCTGATTCCGCCTTCGTGGACCCACGTCTTGTGTCGCCGGAAGGGCGCGTTGCACACGCTCGCGAATCCCGGCCCGAGGCAGAGGTACGAGGCCGCGCTACCCGGTTCCGCCGCGGGGTCGTGCCCGCCGTCGCGCACCATGATCTCGGCGCTCGCGCCGTTGTCCGAGGCGAACAGGATGATGGTGTTGTCGAGCGCGCCCATCGCCTTGAGTTGCGCGACCACCCGGCCGATCTCGCGGTCCATGCGGTCCACCATCGCGGCGTGGATCGCCATCTTGGTCGCCTGGAACCGGCGCTGCTCCTTGGTGAGGTCGCTCCACGGCGGCGCGCGGTCCACTTCCCCGGCACCGAGCTTTTTGAGATCATCGGGGTAGCGATAGGGCGGCCCCAGATCCCGCTCGACGGCCGAGAGGGTCGTGTTGGTGACGCCCAGTTTCTTCTGCCGGTCGAACCGGGCCTCGCGCATCTTGTCCCAGCCGTCGAGGTACTTGTCCCGGTACTTCGCGATGTCCTCCGGGAGCGCGTGCAGCGGGAAGTGCGGCGCGTGAAAGGCGATGTAGTGGAAGAACGGCGCCTTCGCGTGGTTCGCCGCGTGGTCCTTCAGGCACGTGACCGCGTGGTCCGCGGTCGCGACGGTGAGGTAGTAGCCCTTCTCGTCCGCGGGCGGCTTCACGGGCACATCGTCGAGCGAACTGCCCCGGGCGGTGAAAAAGTTGCCCGGGCTGACGACGTTCAGCGAGCGGTCGAACCCGCCGGCGAGCACCTTGCCGTCGATGTGCCACTTGCCGCTGTGGTAGCTGCGGTAGCCGGCCGACTTCAGGTAGTCGGGTAACAACCGCGCCCACGGTTGCCGCACGCCCCCGACCCCGCCGCCGGCCACGCCGGGCAACTTGTCGCGGTGGATGTGCTGCGGGTAGTAGCCGCTCAGCAGCGCGCCCCGCGAGGGCCAGCACCGGGTCGAGTTGTAGAACTGCGTGAACCGGAGCCCGTTCTTCGCAAGAGCATCGAGATTCGGTGTGGCGATCTCGCCGCCGTAGCAGCCGAGGTCGGAGTACCCGAGGTCGTCGGCGAGGAT
>SXID01000161.1 GCA_005772955.1 Planctomycetia bacterium | reverse complement strand
ATCAAGATGTTCCTCGACGGCGGCATGCTCAACGGCTCCGCGTTCATGCGCAAGCCGTGGCCGCGCGGAGAAACCTACCAGATCACCCAGGACGACTATCGCGGGCTGTTGTTCATTCAGCCGGACCAGTTGAAAATGGTGGTCGAAGAGGCCGCGAAGCGCAAGTGGCAGGTGACCGCGCACTGCGCTGGCGAGGGCGCGATGGACAACCTCCTGGACGCCTACGAGTTCGCGGACAAGATCGCCCCAATCAAAGACCGGCGGTTTTGCATCACGCACGCGAACTTCCCCAGTCAGTTGAACCTGGAGCGATGTAGGAAGCTCGGCGTGTGTGCGGACGTACAACCAGCGTGGCTCTACAAGGACGGCGGTACGCTAATGAAGGTACTGGGCGACGAACGCATGCGCTGGTTCCAGCCGTACAAGTCGTGGCTCGAATACACCACGGTCGGCGGCGGCAGCGACCACATGTTGCGGTTTGACCCGCTCGACAGCACGAATCCCTGGAGTCCGTGGTTGGGGATCTGGATCACGCTGACACGGAAACTCGAACGTGGCGGTGTGCATCAACCGGGCGAGATCCTCACGCGCGAACAGGCAATCCGCCTTTACACGATCAATAACGCTTTCCTGCACAACGAGGAGAAGGAGAAAGGCTCGCTGGAAGTGGGCAAACTCGGCGACCTGATCGTGCTCGACCGCGACCTGATGACCTGCCCCGTGGACGAGGTGAAAGACATGAAGGTGATGACGACCATCGTTGGGGGCAAGGTCGTTTACCAGAAGAAGTAGGCGCGACTGCTGACCCAGCAGCAGCCCAGGCGCCGTTTAGCGTTGGCCCCAACGGGGCCAGGTGTATTGCTAAGGCGAAAATGCACGCCGACCCGGCGTTCCTGAAGGCGACCCGCGAAGCCCCTGTGGTCGACGCGCTGCGCCCGGTGTACGCCGACTGGCTACAATCGAATGGCCATTCGGAACGCCTCGCCACACTGACCGACGTTCACTTCGACCACAACGGGCTTATCGACACGACCACAGCAGCGCAGTCGTGGGACGATCACCTGAAGTTGACCGCGCTTAACTTGATGAGCAACTACTTGAGCGGGGCCGGAACGGTGTCGCTCCAGACACCGCACCATTCCTTGCTGAGCAACCACCTCTGCCGCACCGGTGCAATGAACCTGGCGAAGGCACCGTTCGCCGCGCGGTACGCGAACTGTCGGTCGCGTACCGCGACACGGACGACAAGGCGGTTGCCGTTCTACTCGGCGCCGAGTGGCCGTGGTTGAGCGAACTGCACCTCTGGATGAACGGCTTCGCGCGGCGCGAAGGCTCTGGCCGAATCGCCACACCTGGACTGCTTCAATCCCTCGATCTGGACAAGAACAGGCTCGGAAAGCAAGGGGCGCGAAGCCCTCATGCGACGATTCGGGAAGGGGGTCGATATTGGCGACAGCTACTGACACCAACCCCGTTCCGCGTCGGAACCGGAGGTCCACGCCTTGCCTGACCCATCCAGTTGTGGTGCGACTCACACTATTCGCATCGCATCTGAACTGGTCCTGTGTTTCCTCCGAAGAATCCCACGCGTGTCGTGTCTGAGAAGATAATTCGCGCAGTGCTGGAAGAATTCCCGATAATTGCGAGCCGGGAAGACTTGTGTACCATCATTTCACGACGTAGGTTCCTGCCAGTTCCCGCTCACCTGACCCTCCGCGAACCATTCTGGGGGCTTTCCCGCTCTCCGTGTTGCTGTGCCACCCTAGTGGTTCGCCTTCCCGACGGGAAATCGGCCCCGGCCCCGCCCAACTTCGGAGCACCACCGTGCAGAGGCTTCACCGCCGGTCGGTAGCTGGCTTCACGCTCATCGAACTTCTGGTCGCGATCGCAATTGTCGCGATCCTCATAGGGCTACTGCTGCCC
The DNA here is from genome assembly GCA_005772955.1 of Planctomycetia bacterium. Taxonomy (GTDB): domain Bacteria; phylum Planctomycetota; class Planctomycetia; order Gemmatales; family Gemmataceae; genus Gemmata. Next base: position 7,347 of record SXID01000161.1, on the reverse strand, counting down.
GCGGTCCAGAAGGTGCGGGAAGCCGCTGCGCGGATCAAGTGCGGGAACCACCTCAAGCAGATGGGGCTTGCGTCACAACAGGCACATGACACGCATCGGGCGATGCCTCCGGGTCTGGGGTACTGGCCTGGGGCGACTGCCTTCGGCACCTACCACTTCCATTTGCTTCCGTTCATCGAACAGGACGCTCTGTACCAACGATCCCAGGCGTTCGGTATCTACTTCGCTGCGAACAACCAGGTGTACTCACAACCGGTCAGTACCTACGTGTGCCCGTCGGACCCGAGCGCGCCCGCGAGCGGCCAAGCGCACGATTCGGTCTGGAACACCTGGGGAGTGACCAGTTATGCGGTCAACGCCCAGGTGGTGACGCGTGTCAGTCCCACGGGTGCGATTACCGATCCCGACCACAAGGCGCTCCTCCTCGCCACGTTCCCGGACGGCGCGTCGAACACGATTCTCTTCACTGAGAAGTACGCCCAGTGCCTCAACGGCAGCTATCCAGCGGGCGGGAACTTCTGGGCTTACTACTTCACAGGTTCTGGTCTGCAGCCGTATCACCCGGGGTTCGCGATCTCCTGGAATGGGTGCAGTTTCGGCCCGGCGTCGAAGTTCCTGATACAACCGAAGCCGTACAATGGCGGGTGCGACCCGACGATGACCTCGTCCCCACACCCCGGCGGCATCCAGGCCGGACTCGCTGACGGGAGCGTGCGGTTTCTCTCGTCCAGCATCACCCTCTACACCTGGTGGTACCTGTGTACCCCGGCGGGCGGTGAAGTGATCTCGTCCGATTCGTTCTGACCAGGGGTAACTGCGATGCGTAACCCGTTTCGTTGGATCGTCGCGCCGTGGGGTCTGCTGGCGCTCGGGTGCCTTCTGCTCGCTGGGTGCGAGGCCAAGACTGCGACAATCACTGGGCAGGTGACGTACAAAGGCAAGCCGGTTTCCGGTGGGTCGGTGGTCTTCTATTGCCAGGGCGAGCAGATTGTTCGCGGGCTGATTACAAACGAAGGGCGGTATTCGATCCCGAACGTGCCGTTGGGGGCCGCAGTCGTCACTGTCCAGTCACACGCGAAGGTGCCCGATGGATTCCGGTTCAAACAGCGACTTCCGCTCGCGACCAACGGACCGATTCCACCTACCGCTGACCCCAACGATGTTGTTGTGGTCACACTGCCGCCGCGGTACGCTTTGCCAGAAGAGTCCGGTCTCGACGTGATCGTTGATCGCAGTCTCATGACCTACGACCTCGACCTGAAACCATGACTAGCACGCTCACACCACACGCCGGGAACACGGACGCCCTGTCCCTTGACTCGCGCATTTGGCGCTGTGCGCTGACCGCCGGCGGGTTGGCGCTCGTCCTGCTTGGCTCGGTGGCCATCCTCGCATGGGCATGTGGAGAGCAAGACTACCTACAACTCGACTCTGGCCGTGTACCGCTGCACTACAACACGGCAATTGGCTTTCTTGTGTGGGGAGTAGCCTACTTCGCGATGTTCCGGAACTGGAACAAGTTGGCCCGTTCGTGCGCGGCTCTCTTGATGCTCCTCGGAGCGGTCGTTGTACTCCTCGCGATCCTGAATTCGGGCATCCGCCTCGACCGCTGGGCGTTCACTCCGTCGCCGTTCGCTCCTCCGCACCCCCCCGCCGGGGTTAGTTCTGGCATGGGCTTTGGGTGGTTCCTCGGTGGGTTCGCACTCACGCTGGCACTCCGCAAGTCGTCCGGCCCGGCGTCGGCGATTGTCGGTACCCTGGTCGGGTTAGTGTTGGTGATCGGGGCGCCAATCAACTTATGGTCGGGATATTATCCCAATCTGCTGTCGCGCAGGTCGATTGCGATTCTTGGCGTTCTGGGAGCCATGTTCGCTGGACTGCCGCTCCTCCTGTCCGGGTCCCGGCGGGGTGTTACATCGTTCTTCCAAACCAACACGGTCTCGCTCGCGGTCGGCGCTTTTGGGATTGCACTGACCTTCACACTATGGGTGGCACTGAAAGCAGAGCAGGAAGAGCGGATCCGGCGCCAGGTGCAGTTCGAGACCGCACACGTGCAGAGGATAGTACTCGAAAGACTTCCGGAAGAGGCTCGGCGCCTGTCCGAGGTCGCTGAAAGGTGGCCCGACGCGAAGGCTGTGGAGCCGATCCCGGTGAGGATGAAAATCGACGTGGGTGGTTACGTTGGCCAGATGCCCGGGTGCCTCGGGGTGGCTCTCATAGATAAGCACCAGCGAGTCGCCTGGGTCGAATCGAACGGGCAACCCTCGGTGGAGTTCACGGACCTTGGCGGGGGTGATGCGCTGGCCGAAGCGGTTCGCACGGGTCAGGTGGCATTGGTTCGCCCGCTGCGTTCGTACTGGCGCGGGACACGTGTGCTACTCATCTTCGCGCCGCACAACGCGAAGGTTCCCGGTGGGCTCGTCAGTGTGATTGCGGTTCAGCAATTCTATGGCAACATCATCAACGCCAACGTCGCGGCCGGGTATGCGGTCACCGTGAGCGAGAGCGACGATACGGTGTTCGTCCGCTCCGGCACGCGGAGCGAGGCCCAGAACCACTGGAACCAGAGCCTTCCGCTCAGTTTCCGCGGGCACGAGTGGCGCCTCTCGGTCTGGCCCACGCAGGACACACTCGCCCGCGAAAGTCTCTCACTCCCCAAACTCGCTCTCCTGTTTGGGCTACTCACCACCGCACTTTTGGCTCTGGCCGTTTACCACGCCCAAACTGCGCGACGGCGTACGTTCGCGCTGGAGAACGAGATGCGCGAGCGGAAAATCGCAGAACAGGCGATGCGCCAGAGCGAGGAGAAGTACCGAACGCTCATCGAGAACCTCGGGCAGGGTATCTTCCTCCAGGACGAAGAGCACCGCTACGTTGCCGCCAATGCCCAGTTCTGCTGGAGCATTGGACGCACCGAAGGCGAGATCATCGGCGCCACGGAATCGGACCTGTTTGACCGCGAACGTGCGGTCAAGCATTCCGAGGAAGTGAGCGCGGTCTTGGCCAATGGTCGTAGTGTCGAGAGCGAAACCGAGGTATTGTTGGGCAATCGCCGTACCCAGATCCGACGAGTCCTCACACCGGTTCGCAATGAGATCGGCCGCGTCACTGGCGTACTTGGCATCTGCTGGGACGTAACCGAACAGCGGCAACTCGAAGCTCACGTTCACCAGGCCAGCAAGATGGACGCGATCGGCCAGTTGGCTGGCGGTATCGCGCACGACTTCAACAACCTACTCACAGTCATTCTTGGCAATCTAGAGGTGATGCTCGCGGACCTCGCTCCTAACCACCCAGACCACGACTTGGCTGTGTCCGCTCAGAGCGCCGCGGTGCGGGCCGCGTCACTTACGCAGCGTCTCCTCGGGTTCTCGCGCCGGCACCAGTTGGACTGGCGACCGACGAACGTCAACGCCGTCGTCACCGAGGTGGTCTCGCTACTCGAACGGACCATCGACCCACGCACCCGCATCAGAACAAGCCTCGCGACCGACCTGTGTACGGTGCAGTCCGACCCGACGCAGCTCAACCAGGTGCTGATGAACATTTGCCTCAACGCTCGTGACGCGATCGGCGGCCCGGGCCAGATCACGATTGAGACCGCATGCGTGACGGGCTTCGTGTCGCGGATCGCGAACGGGCCGGACTCGCGGCGCGACGATTTCGTCCAGCTGCGTGTGACCGACACCGGGGCCGGGATGACACCCGAGGTGATGGCCCGCATCTACGAGCCGTTCTTTACCACCAAGGACGTGGGGAAGGGGACCGGCCTGGGACTCGCGATGGTGTTCGCGATTGTCCGGCAACACAAGGGCTGGATTGACTGTGCTTCCGAGGTGGGCGTGGGAACCCGGTTCGACATTTTCCTGCCACGTAGCGAGATCCCGAAGTTGCATGACACTGCTCACCACACTCCGCTCGCGTGCCGGACCGGGCAGGAAACGATCCTGGTCGTGGACGACGAAGAACTGATCCGCTCTCTCGCAACGACCGTGCTCCAGACGCGTGGTTACGCGGTACTCCAGGCCGCGGATGGTCAGCAGGCGATCGATCTCTACGCGCAGGAGAAGGACCGCATCGACCTTGTGATTCTCGACCTCACCATGCCGGTACTGTCCGGGCACGAGGCATTCCGGCACCTCTTGAGCATGAACCCGCGTGTGAAGGTGCTGTTCGTCAGTGGCTACTCGGCGGAACAACTCTCCGACGTGGAGAACGAACTCATGGCAGGTTTCATCAAGAAGCCTTACCGCCCGAATGAATTGATCCAGGCCGTCGAAGCCTCGCTCTCACATCACGTAGGATCGCGCACGGGAACCTCCCCTGCCGTCCTGGCGTGAATGCGACCCGCAGGTGCGTCCCTTAGCGGAGGCACACGTTCATGCGGCGGGCGCTCACGGCGGCGCGTTCGCGAGTTTGGCGAGTTGGCTTGCTTGTTCCGGGATGATGTCGGGAACCGGTTCCTGCGGTGCCGCGGGGAACGGCCCGGCGAACGGGTTGCCCGGCATCGGAAATCGCGTGGCCCAGAACACTTTCCGATGACCCGGCACCGTATCGTCACCGAACAGCACCAGCGGCACATCGGTCCGCGGATCCGGTTCCGTGCCGCCAACCTTGTGTTGACCACCCCACAACCACACCACTGCCTGCTCATTCGCCGCGCGCCGCGCGAAGACCACTTCCAGGTCCGGTCGGTGAACTTCCTCCGGAGGCAGCACCGTCGCGTCGATTGGCGGTTCCACTTCCGGTACGTCGCTCGCGCGCCTTTCTTGAAGTTTCGCACGCACTACTTCGGCGCGAATGTTCTCGACCTCGACGCGGGTGTGGTCTCGGCGCTCGGCCGCGGAGTGCTTGGCGATCGCGTCGGCGGCCTTGCGTGCGGTAGCCGCGTCCTCGTCGCGCAACTGTGTGCGGTAGACGAGCAGCATCTCGGCCTCGGTTTCGCGTCGCACTTCACGTTCGGCTTCTTCGTAGTAGCGCTCGAACGCATCGGCCGCGTGGCGAAGAGTGCGGCGCAGTTCGGCGACGCCCCAGCCGATTGCGTCGGCGGTCGCATTCCAGGAACTCCCGCGAGCACGCAGGTCCGCGATCTCGGCGAGAGTGTCTTCGGTCATTCCGGTGTCGCAACCAGACATGGGGCACCTTGATGTGATGAGGAAAGAGACCAACCCCCTCCCTTCAGGGAGGGGTTGGGAGTAGGTCACTTCGCTTCGCGCGCCAGTAATGTAAATCTGTCCATTATTCTCCTGATGTCAAATCGCTTCGCGCACATTCGCCGAACGCGAATGCGCGTGCGGCATGGAATAATTACCCAGCGAGCGGGATCAGATCTCAAGCCCGTCGCCGCATCTCTCTGAAGGGGACACCAATGAATACCTGCGTTCGGTTTGTCGCACTCGCGCTACTGGTCGGCGTTCTAGCGGTACCGTCTTCGGTCGATGCGTGCGCGGTCGCTCTGCCGCGGGATGTGGTCGTTGAGGTCGCGTCCGAGAGCGCGATTATCTTCTGGGATGAGAAGGCCAAGACACAGCACTTCATCCGCAGGGCGACGTTCACCGCGTCGGCGCCCGGCAGCACTCCAGTGAAGGACTTCGGATTCCTTGTGCCTACGCCGGCGCTGCCCATTCTCGAAGAGGTTGATGACAAGGCCTTCGATGAACTCGCGACGATCACTGCTCCCAAGACCGAGACGCGCCCGCGCCCGACCGGTGGCGGGTGCGCTCCCGGGTGCGGCGCCGCGATGGCGCCAGCGGTCAAGGCGGACATGTCAACCGTGGAAGTGCTGGCCGAGAAACGCGTGGGTGGGTACGACGCGAAGGTGCTTAAGGCCAATGACGCGGACGCACTCACGAAGTGGCTGAACGAGCGCGGCTACGAGGTGCGTCCAGCGCTCTCTCGCTGGCTGAAGCCCTACGTCGATAAGGGCTGGGTGGTGACCGCGTTCAAGATCGCGAACGACCCATCGGCGACCGCGACCGCGGCTGTCGGGTCCGCGGCCGTGCGCATGAGTTTCAACATCGATGCGCCGTTCTTCCCTTATCGTGAACCGGACGACGTGCGCGACGCGAAGTCGCCGCGGTTGTTACGCGTTTTCATGATCGCGGACCAGAAGTTGAACGGTACGCTCGGTGCGGGGGCGGGGGCGTGGGAGGGGAAGACCGCGTGGGCCGGAAAGCCCGGTGCCGAGGTGTGGAAGGATACGCTCCCATACCTGAAGATCCCCGGCTTCGCGCCGGGTGAGGAGACGTGGCTCACCGAGTTCGAGGATGGGTCTTCGCCGCGCAAGGGTGACACCGATCTGACGTTCGCGCCAGCCGCAGACCAGACCCCAGTGCAGCGGCCCAACAGAATCATCTACGCGTCACGCACCGACACCGGCCCGTTACCCGCGTTCGCGATGATCGCGGCCGTGGCCATTTGCCTCTCCTTGAGCCGGTTCCTTGTCGGGTTAGTGAACCGCCGCTGATGTGGTCCGGTCACTCCGCGACCGGGTTTGCGTTACGGGACAATGTGGCCCGGTCACAGAGTGACCGGGCCACATTAATAGAGCATGTTCTGCAATCGCTTGCGGTACTCGTCGGCCTGCGGGCTGCGCGGGCCGATCACGTCGAACACCTTCAGCATCAGTTCGCGGACTGTGGTGCGGCCGAGTTGTCGGTCGTCATCCGCGGCTACAAGTAGTGCGTCCATCGCACCGGTGTAATCTCCGCGTGCCGCGAGGATACGCGCGAGCGAGAGGTTTCCTTCGGCGGTGGTCGCGGGCCGAGCCGCAGCGAGATCGGCGTCTGTGTGTGCGACGTCGCGGAGTTGTAGCACCGCGTTCATGCGATGCAATTCGGGTGTGAAGTCACCGAAATCGACGCCGGTGAGCAGCCCGCGAACTTCGGCTTCGCGCCCGGGTTGCGCGAGCACCACACGTGCCAGACCCACACGCGCGGCGGGGTCGTTAGGCTCGGTCGCGAGCATGGCGCGGTACGCGGTGCCAGCCGCGCCGGGATCGGTGGCTTCGAGTTTGGCGGCCACTTCGAGTGGGGTTGGCTCGGGAGGTGGCGCGGTACCAACCGGCCCGAGGCTATCGAGGAAGGATCGCAGTTCTTCTTCTGGCATCACGCCGGTGAAGCTGTTGACCATCTTCCCGTCGCGGACCGCGAACACGGCCGGGATTCCCTCGATCTGGAACGACTGCGCGAGTTCTTGTTGCTCGTCGGTGTTGACCTTCACCAGGAGGAACCCGCCGTCCTTCTCGACGGCGAACTTCTCCAACAGTGGCGCAAGTGCCCGGCACGGCCCACACCACGGCGCCCAGAAGTCGATCACCCGCTCACACAGCGAGCGCTCCCGCTTGGT
>SXID01000160.1 GCA_005772955.1 Planctomycetia bacterium | reverse complement strand
GTATCGCCCACTCTGCTCAAAGCCTTTCTGCCAAGCTGTTAAAGCTTACCGCCTGGTGGTCTGGCGTGTGGCGCGAACCCTTGAGTTCTGCGGAAGATTCCGCAAAAACCCAGGAGCGTGTTGCATGCCCCGCCCGAAGAAGCTCATCCCCGCCTACCGTCTTCACAAACAATCCGGTCAAGCGATCGTCACGGTTTCCCAGAATGGCGTCCGCAAGGAAATGACGTTGGGAAAGTACGATTCCCCTGAGAGCAAGGAAGAGTACCAGCGCGTGCTCACGAACCTCGCGGCCGGGCGCTCCAGCACCGAGGCGCCGGTCGATCTCACCGTCAACGAGTTGTGATTGCGGTTCTGGAAACACGCGCAGGAGTACTACCCGAACGACGCGGACGGCAAGCCGGCTTCGGAGTTGTCCGACTTCAAGTACGCGATCCGTGAGTTCCGAAGGTACGCAGATGACATGCCCGCGCCGACGGCGACGCGATCCACGTCCTCAACGTGTTCGCTCACGAGGCCCGCGTGTGCCTGGCCGACTGGCCGGTCGGGGACGGAAACGAGACGGAACCGGAGGTTCTCAAGGCCCACCGCGACGACGTGAGGGTCGTCGAGATCAACTGAGAACGGCAGCTAAGCTCTGAGGTGGCTTCACGGGTCAGTCGGATACTGCATGACAATCGGGGTTCGAGGTGGTACAAGATATTTGTTCGTATTCCACGGACGCGCCACGTATCTGCCTGCGCTGCCTTTCCGCCTACCTGGGAGAGTCTCATGTTACACATGCCTCTGGGTTTCGAAGGGCATTCGGCGTCCAGTAAACTCACCCGCCGGCAGTTGCTTCACGTGGGCGGACTCAGCACGCTCGGGTTGGGCCTCCCGAGTGCGCTGCGCGCGAGTGATCCGGGATTACCCGCACGTGCTCGCGAACCCAGAGCGCAGGCATCCGCATCCGAGAAGTCCTGCATCTTCATCGTGATGGGGGGTGGCCCCTCACACGTCGATATCTGGGACATGAAACCGCAGGCACCGGTGGAAGTCCGCGGTCCATACAAGCCGATTGCCACCTCGGTGCCCGGTGTGCACATCAACGAGTTGATGCCGCGCCTGTCCAAGATGAGCCAGCACTACAGCATCATTCGTTCGATGACGCACACCGCGTCGATCCGCAACCACCCGGACGCGATGCACAACTGCCTGACCGGACAGGCAAAAGCCCCGGACGACGCGCCTTGTTACGGCTCGGTGATGGCCAAACTGCGGCCATCCAAGCGCGTCATGACTCCGAATGTCTGGCTGCATCGCTGCGACGGCAATACGACGGTTTTCTGCTCGCCTTTCATCTCACAGGGCGGCTTCCTGGGACGGCCCTACGCTCCTTTCTTCGTCGGCAACTCCACGAATCACCCGGCGATGCCGAATTTCCAACTGTCCGAGTTGGATTCGGTTGCAAGCACGTCGCCGCGGAGGACTCTCGAGCGTGAAGAGTTGCTTGGTCGACTCGAGCCGTCGCTGAACAGCACAACAGGCTACCGTGCGGCAACCGGCTGGGACGAGGTACGGCAACGTGCCGTGGACCTGGCGACCGGGCCGAACGGCCGGCTACCCTTTGACCTACAGCAGGAGCCCGCGAAGGTGCGTGACCGTTATGGTCGCCATCCCCTCGGGCAATATCTGCTCATGGCCCGCCGGTTGGTGGAGTCCGGGGTGGGCTTTGTGAGCGTCAATGGCTGGTGCGGTTTCGCTCCGGGCGAGGGTTCCCAGGGTGGGGCCGCGAGTTTTACCTGGGACATGCACGGTGGCGGGATGGGCCAGGGGAATATCTTCGGCAACGGATCCTACGGACTGGGCTGGGCGCTGCCGCGACTCGATGAAGCGCTGTCCGCCCTTCTGGAAGATCTGCACGTGCGCGGTCTGCTGAAGAACACGCTGGTGGTCGTGGTCGGCGAGTTCGGGCGGACTCCCAAGATCGAAACCAATAACGGCATATCCGGCCGGAGCCACTGGCCGGCCTGCTTCTCCGCAGTGCTGGCGGGTGCCGGCATCGGCGGGGGCGTCTATGGTGCGTCCGACAAGATCGGCGCTTACGTGAAGGACCAGCCGGTCCCACCGCAGGTCCTCGGCGCTACCCTCTATCATGCGCTGGGGGTGCCGCTCGATTCCAAAGTGGGGGCGCGTCCGATCACCACGGGCGAGCCGATCCACGAGTTGTTCAGCTAGGTCTGACGTTGGCCTCGACCGGATCTGCGGTTCGCACATGGAGTCCATCGGAGCGGCCCAGACCTGCTTCCCGATCTCACCGCGTACCGGCGCACCCAGCGATGTACGCACCCGCCGTGACCGTCCACCGGCCGTGAAGCGAAAGCTCTGTGAATCCGCCGGAAACCAAGCGTCCACGGGCCGATGGTCCGCGGCAGCGTCACGCGATGTTCCATGCGCCGTGAGAGGAAGCGCGGGAATTCCGTCCGCGCCAGTGCGGCTGATGGGTGCCGAGGAAGTACGTCTCCAGCGGAACGCTGCATCCCCTCAGACCCAACGGCCGCCCGTGGGCGTAGCCTGGTGTTGCCGCTCGCGCGGGAGGTTCTGGGCGAGACGGAAAAAAGATTGCTACCTGCGCACAGGGACTGCACACGTCAATGCCCGCGGCATCAAGCCAGTGAGTGTGCTGACGGTTGGGCGCGGTGGCGTTTGAGGGATCCAAGTGAACCCACACGGGGCAAAGAAGCACCTGCCGAGAGACGTTCGCCCCGACATCGACCGGCGTGGACACCGGTTCAGGATTCTCAGATGACTCACTTCCCATCCGGCAACTTGCCGCGGAGCTGATACAGCTTGATGAGCGCCTTGTCGGTGAGGCGCTCGCCGGTTCCGAGTTCGGCGACGGCGATTGGCGGAGCTGTGCCGTAGCCGCCCTCGGCCGCGGCCTGGATCGTCGGAAAATACTGGTGGTAGTCGTTGCAATAACCCATCACGAACAAGTAGGGCAACCGTGCACGGCGGCGCAGCGTCATCGCGTGTTCGCAGAACGGTTCCCCCGAAATACCGACGAAACCGAGCGTGGTGTCGAGCAACCCCACCGTGACCGTCGGCCGCACCCCGTCCTTGTACTCCTTTTCGAAGAAGCCGATCAGTTCCGGGAAGAACGCCTTCCCCAACACGAACTTGATCGCGTCATTCGAGACGTCCACGACGCAGGAGAACTTCAGTTCCTCGCGGGCCGCGAGCAGCGACGGTTCCTTGTCCTTGCGGTTCGTCATTTTGATGGTCGCGGCGAGTTTCAATACGTCCTCGCCGAGTCGCTTGCCGAATTCGTCGGGCCCCTTGATGCCCTCGGGCGGGTTCGCCGAGAGATCGCCGGAAGCGCCCTGCAAGAACAGGCACGGCACGCCGGTTTCGGTTTCGACGTGCTTGGCCATCGCGCCGGGATAATCCGCCGAGAACTTCATCAGTTCCGTCGGGTGCATCGTGGGGTGTGCGGCGAAGTTCACCGCGTGAGCGATCGGCTTGCCCTTCATGTCCTCGACACGCAAGACGAGCAGTTCTGCATCGGTCGGCTTGTCGGCTCTCTTCGATTGACGATTGCGGTTGAGCTTGGTTTCAGCCGAGCCCACGCCGAAGCGCGCGGGCACGCGGGCCGCGTCGGCTTTCTTGATGACGGCGATGAGCTTCTCTTCCAGTTCGCGGGTGTAGGGCTTCTCGGGCTTGGGCCAGGTGTCGAGTTCGAGAATCGGGCCGTGATGTGTATGCGACGCGACGAGGAACAGTTCCGTGAAACCGTCCTTCTTGAGTGCGTCCCGGATTCGCTGCATGGAATCGCGGGTCGGCGCGCGCCCGAGATCGAGGCCGACGAGCGCGATCTTCGCTTCGCCCGCTTGGAGCACGAGTGCGCGAGCGAACAGGGAGTCGAGAACGCCAACGCTCGGTTTGTCGTGGCGTGCGGCGTAACCCCACATGGGGAAGCCGATCGGCGGCGTGATGTCGGCCTTCGCCGCTCCCGCTTCCAGTTCCGCGCCCGGTGCCGATCCCACAGCGAGGATCACGGCAACCATCGCCAGCAATGCACGGTTCATGCTTCCTCCGCGTGATCAACTGAGATGCCGTCGCCACAGCGAGGCTCATGCCAGTCTGAGCAGTCTGAAGACGCATTCGGGCGTCAGGGTTTATTCGCTCGGTCGCGGAGTGTCGGGTAGAACTGGACCCAGACGTTATCCACGTCGGCGTGTTTGAGGTGACAGTCGTAACAGGCTGCGTCACGGAACGCCGAGACCGTCGCCTTCGTCGGCTTGTCGAAGTCGTAGTACGCCCAGTCCGTCTTCGAGCCGTCGGGGCGCTTGCCGTGCTTCACCGCCACCTCGACCCGACGCTGCGCTCCGGGAAAGAAGCCGCCGGAGACGATGCCCTTCGCGTCTCGCTCCTTGGCCTCGAAGACTTCCATTACCAACACGGTCAGGTCCGGGAACTTGCCGGTCTTGAGGTAGTGCTCGTAGGCCTCCGGTCGGATGTACACGTTGTGGAACTCCCCGGGCTTGTCGTTCCTGGGGCGATCTTGTTCCCGCGGTTTGGTGTCCGGCAGTTCCTTGTGATACCGCACGCCGATGTTGGCGCCGACGAACACCCACGTCCGGAAGTCCGTCGGGCGCTTCAAGTCGCCCTTCTCGTCGTACTCAGGAGCCGTGGATCGAGCCTGTGGTGCGGGTGTCGGCTGGGTGCGCGCCGTGAGGGCCACGGCGCAAGTAATGACCAAGAGGAGCAGCAGGCCGAGCCAGTTCCGCATGGCAGGCTCCACAACAGTGGTTGGTTATCTCACGCGCAGTCTAATCGGCGGACGCGGGTGAAACCACCGCCTTCGCTTTGATGGTTGCAAACACGGCCGTGGAACCCGATCATGCGCACCGTCACCGACTCGCCACGGTTCAGCCGGGTGCAAGAGGCTGAGATGGTTCGTCTCGGTCCACCGGATCATCCCGTGCCAGAATTACGATGACCGCAGACGTCCTCCCTCATACCGAGGAGAAACAACCATGTTCACAGCGCTCGTACCGGTGGTTCTTTTGACGGCTCCCTGCGCGGACCCCGCGCTGGAGCCTTGGGCCTCGAAGGCCCACCCGAGCGATGTGACCAAGAGGCATGTCGAGAAGATCGGCACCGCGGAGCACAAGTACACCGTGGTACACGGCGGCACGATGGACGGCACGAACTGCCGGTCGCCGATGGGCTGCGGCATGAACCGAGAAGGGGCCATCGAGCAGACCTGGCAGTCGAACCGCGCCGTGCGGATGGAGAATGTGGGCCAGACCAACATCGTCGATCCCTGGCTCTCCAACGGGCGGAGCAACTTCCGCAACATCAAGGAGATCGTGGCCTCGGCGGTCACCCCCGGAATGAGTGACGGCGAGAAAGCGATGGCCCTCTGGCGCCAGCAGATCCAGCACCGGTACCACTCCTCGGCCGGCGGCGAGGATCTCGGCGATCCGGTGAAGGTGTTCAACATCTACGGCCTCAACCCGTGCGGGAAGGATGCCATGATGATGGGCGGCCTGTGGAAGCAGGTGGGACTGAAGGGAGCCCCCGTCCGGCTTGTGGGCCACGCCATCGCACAGGTCCATTACGCGGGCGACTGGCACGTGATGGACGGTGACTTGGGCATGATCTACCTCCTGCGGGACAACGAAACGCTGGCGAGCGACCGGCAGTTGGCCCGCGACCACGATCTGGTGAAGCGGACGCACACGATGGGCATCCTGGTCGACGACAACCGTATGCGCGACGAGCGCGCGGCAGCGATGTTCGTGAGCGAAGAGCCGATCAAGGGGAGCCGGGCGTGCAAGGAGGACACGACCATGACGATGACCCTTCGCCCGGGCGAGGCGATCGTCTGGCGCTGGGGACACTTGAAGCCGGCCAAACACATGCGGCCCGGCGAGTTCCTCTACCCGGACAACATCTGCAACGGCCTGTGGGAATACCGGCCGGATTTCAGCGGCGAGGTGTGGAAGAAGGGCGCGATGAAGGTTGAGAACGTCGCGTCCGGCCCCGAGGGCCTTGCGGCGGAAAACGGCAAGACGGGCACGGTCGTGTGGAAGATCGCCAGTCCCTATCCCTTCGTCGGCGGGCATCTCGAAACGGACGCCAGCGGGGCGAAGTTCGCCGTGTCGTCCGATGGCAAACAATGGACGGACATCGCGGGCAGCAACTTCGACAAGTTCTTTCCGCTGGAAGGCAATCCGTACTACCAGTACCAACTGCGTTGCGAACTGCCCGCCGGAGCCAAGTTGAAGCGACTGGCGGTCATCAACGACCTGCAGATGGCCCTGCTCGCACTCCCCGAGATGACGGTCGGAGAGAACAGCTTCACCTACTCCGACGCGTCAGCCGGGGAGCGGAATGTGCGGATCACGCACGAGTGGGTCGAGCGATCCACCAGCAAGCCGCCGGAGGCCCCGGGGGCGGTCTATCCGCCCGATGGCGGCCAGGCCGAGGGCACCGACTTCGCGTTCCGTTGGAGCGCGCCGAAGGACCCCGACGGCGACACGATCACTGACTACCACTTCATGCTCGCCAACCGGCCAGACATGCGGTGGCCGCTGTCGACGAACTTCGACAAGCTGATCTCGCGGACGGCGGACAAGGGCAAAGCGCAATACACCTTGCCCGGCGCCGGCCTGCTGACCGGTGGCAAGACGTACTACTGGCGCGTGCGGGCCAAGAACGCGAAGGGCGTTTGGGGCCCGTGGAGCAAGACCTTCAGCTTCACTCCGCGGGTGCCGAATTACCCGTTGGAGGTTGCGCTCGGATACGACAAGGACAAGGGAATCGGCACCCTGACGTGGAAGGCCAACCCGGTCGGCCAGAAGCCGGTGAAGTATCGCGTGTACGGCAGCAACGAGAAGGGTTTTTCGGTGAGCGACGTGCCCTACCAAGTCACCATCGGGACGTCGAAAGAGTTGAAGCCCGACTTCCCGGGGAACTTCATCGCCGAGACCACGGCCACCGAACTTGCGGTGATGGGCGACGGTGTCGAGTCGCAGAGCGCCAACCGGACGTACTATCGCGTGGTGGCCGTGGACGCGCAGGGCAAGCGGAGCGGGCCTTCCGACTACGCCACGGCCCCGCGGCCGACGATTTACGGAAAGCCGGTCACTCAAGCCAAAGTCGGCACGGAGTACCGTTGCCAACTGCGGGCCAACCACTCACTGGGCGACCTGCGACTGCGGATCGTCGGTGGCAAGGAGACGGCCAATTACTGGGACATCGAAAAACCCAAGTTCGCCATCGCGCAGGGGCCAGCCTGGCTGAAGATCGATCCGGCTACCGGCTTGCTTTCCGGCACGCCCGATGCGGCCGGGAAGGTCGATGTGGCGGTCACCGTGACGATCGACCAGGAAGTGCGAAAACTGGACGACGGCACACTGGGTTGGGGAATCGAGAAGGTGGTCTCCACCTCGACGGAGCGTGTGGGCAGCGCCACGCGGCGGTTCTCGATTGAGGTCGGCCGATAGCAGGATCCACAAAGTGCCAATACGCGCACTCAAGGCCGGAGGCACGCAGGACGCGGCGGGCGATCGAGTGTCTTCAGCACTTGCGCTCGCCGGTCGCCGGATCGAGTTCACATGCCTCGCCCGCCCCGGCTTCCGTCGCCTGCTCGATGGCCGCGCGGAACATCTCCGGGGGCTGGGCACCGGACACCGCGACCTTGCCGTTGATGACGAAGAACGGCACGCCGGTGATGCCGAGGCGCTGCCCCTTCTGCTCCCACTGGCGCACCTCGGCCGCCCCGCGTTCGCCCGCGAGCAGTTCGTTTACTTCCTTCGCATCAAGCCCGCCCTCGACGGCGATGGCCGCGAGCGTTGCCTGGTCGGACAGGTCGCGCCCGTCGGTGAAGTACGCCCGGAACAGCACCTCCACTACGGCGTCCTGCGCGCCCTTCTCACCGGCCAGCCAGATGATCCGGTGGGCGTCGAACGTGTTCGGGGTGCGGGCCATCTTCTCGGGATTGAACGCGAGGCCCTCGCCCGCGAACGCCCGGCCGATCTGGGCGTCCAGTTCGAGCGACCGCTCCCAGCTCCCGAACTTCTTGATCCGGTAGGCTCGGCGCTCGACGCCCTCGCACGGCAGGTCCGGATTCAATTCAAAGGGGTGCCAGCGAACCGCGACAGGGCGCCCGGCCAATCCCTTTTCCATCCGCCGCTTGCCGATGAAGCACCACGGGCAGATCACGTCGGAGTAAATATCGATCGCCACCATCTCGAATCCTCTCGGTGTCACCCCATTTTACCGGGAGTCGTCTCGTTGCCCTTGCCGTCGGTGCCGAGGACAGAGTAGCGGTTCTCCGCAAGTCACCAACCGTTCGCCGCCCCTTTGATTTGGGAAAGTGTTGCAGCCGGTCTCTGGAAGCGGTAGCCTCCAAGAGAAGTTCCTGCCGATCCCAACCCACCACACAAAAGCGAGCAGGAGTTGTTGCGAATCCGCAACGGCACACAAGGATCCAACAACACTCTCCCGTTTCGGGATGGCCTTCGCGCCGAACCACTCGCCGCGACCCATCGAGCGAGTACCCCGCCATGCTTTCTCTCTTCGACCAGCGTCCTGGGCGTTTGCGCCGCGAGTGTCTCCGCATCGGATTGCTCGGTTTCGGCGGGCTATTTCTGTCGGCTCTTCTCGTTGCGTCGGTGCCCGAACTGGTCGGGCAGGAGAAGAAAGCGCGCCCGCTTGGCGTCACGCCACTGCAGATCTCGAAAGATGCGGCAGTCAAATACGACTACGACATCGTGTACGTCCGCGCCCCGCGCAAGGGCGACGACAAGCAGATCGCCTGGGCTGAAGTTTTCTCACCTCTGCGCGGCGAACCCGGTTCCGACCTCATGCTCCTCCACCCCGACGGCACGGAGGAGGTACTCGTTGCCGCCGGCGACGACGCGATCGCCGATCCGTTCGTCTCCTTCGATGGTGAATCGGTTTACTACGCCCGTTTCCGCAACGTCACAAAACCGGGTAGCGACAAGTTGACCTCCGAGAGCGCGGACATCTTCAAGGTCCACGTCAGGACGAAGCGGGTCGTGCAGTTGACGCATCAAGTATTTACCCCGAACACCGGCGTGACCGCGAAGGGATTGAAGTCTCCGGGGGTGTACAACCTCGGCCCGTGCCCACTCCCGGACGGGCGGGTGATGTTCACCAGCAACCGCAACGGCTTCCAGCCGACCAAGGGCTACACACCGACCACGTTGCAACTTTTCGTGATGGACGACCACGGCGGCAACGTCGAACTGATCGCCCCGATGAACGTCAACTCCGCGCTCCACCCGACGATTCTCAAGGACGGACGGGTGATGTTCACGAGCTATGAGTCGCAGGGGCTGCGCGACCTGCGGCTGTGGGCCGTCTGGACCATCCACCCGGACGGTACCAACTGGGCACCGCTGGTCAGCGCGTTCGGGCCGTCAGGCGACACGGCCTTTCACTTCATGACGCAACTCTCCGACGAACAGATCGTGGTCGAGGAGTATTACAACCTGAACAACCTCGGATTCGGCACCTTCTACAAGATGGCGGCGCGCGCGCCCGCCGGTGAGCCGTTCTTCGGTCCCGCCTCGGTCAAGGATGCGCGAAACCTTCCGTACAACGGAGCCGACTTCAACCGCATTCCCTTCACGCCGCGCGGCCTGGAACGGCTCACCACCTTCGTCACCTCATTCGACTCCCCGGCACCCCTCTCGGATCGCGGCGATCCGAATTCGCCACGCGTCGGGAAGGTGACGCACCCCTCGGGCGCACCCGACAATCACCTGCTCGCGGTCTGGTCGCCGGGGCCGGTCAACAGCAACAACGGCATCAAGAAGCCGGCCATCGACAGCGGCATCTACTTGATCAAGTCTGGGAAGGCGATCGACGAACCCGGTCAAATGCTGCTCGTCAAGAACGACCCGAAATTCAACGAGCAGTGGCCGCGGGCTTTGGTGCCGTACAAGCGCATTTATGGTGTGGATCGGCCCATGACACTCGTGGCTTTGCGTAACGACGGCAAGCTCTCGAAACACGTACCGGAAGGGACGCCGTTCGGCCTCGTCGGGACAAGCAGTTTTTACAAGCGCGAGAGTTACCCCAACGGCAGCGTGCGGCCAGGGCAGGTGGCCGCGTCATTCGCCGGCGGCAACGACCCGTTTCAGGGGCTGGGCACACTCTCGTACACCAACATCGCGGGCAACTGGTTCGTGCAAGGGGCGGACACTTGCCGATACGACAGCAGCGAAATCCACGCCGTCCGCATTCTGGTGACGGAGCCGACCACCGACCCGCGTTACACCGGCAAGGGGAAGCGGCTCTGGTGGAACGTCGCCAACGAACGCCTTCGCATCCTCGGCGAATTCCCGCTGCGCAAGTTCGACAAGGACGGCAAGCAACCACTCGATCCCGACGGCAATCCGGACACGAGCTTCCTCGCCAAGATCCCCGCGGACGTGCCGTTCACATTCCAAACGCTGGACAAGAACGGATTAGTGTTGAACATGGCGCAGACTTGGCACCAGGTGCGCCCCGGCGAGGTCCGCAACGACTGCGGCGGCTGTCATTCACACAGCCAGAAACCCACCGACTTCACGTTCACCGCCGCTGCCGGACCAGAGTATCAGCCGTTCGATCTGACCAAACAGGCACCCTTGCTCACAAGCAAGAAGGCCGATCAATCCGGCAAGATGTGGGACGCGACCGACTCAACCGGTGTGCGATTCGAGAGCGGCGTCAAGAACGTCGAGTACTTCCGCGACATCAAGCCGATTCTCGACCGGAGTTGTATCGCCTGCCACACGAAGACCGGCGCGAAGCCCGCGGGCAATTTCGTTCTGGACGACGATGCGCTCATGCAGGGGCCGGACAGCATTGGCGGTCTGGTCTCTGGTCCTCCGGGCAAGGTGCCGGGGACGTTCTTCCGGCTGGCGCTCGATCACGGGGGAAAGTTCGGTCACAAGTCGCCGGTTGGCAACTGGGCGCACCCGCAGGCGTCGCGTTACGTCCGGCTGTTCCAGGCGCGCCGCAGTCTACTCGCGTGGAAGATTTACGGTCAGCGCCTTGACGGCTGGAGCAATGACGACTTCGCGCACGAGACGGTTCCGGGCGACCCCAGTTCGATGCGATACAAAGGCGAGCCGTTCGCCAACAAGCCGGAGAATCGCCGGCTCGTCAACCTCGCGTACACCGGCAGTATCATGCCGCCGGCGGAGGCCGTCGCCGGAACCTACGAGGGCGCCGACGGAAAGAAGATCAAGGTGCCGCCGCTCTCCGACGAGGATCGCCGCACGTTGGTGCGCTGGATCGACCTCGGGTGCCCGATCGACCTCGATCACGACCCCGCGAAGCCGCAAGCAGTTGGGAGCGGTTGGATGCAAGACGACAATCGCCCGTCACTGGCGCTCACCTACCCACGAGCCGGCACCAGTGCGGAGCTGACGCGCATACTGATCGGCATGCACGACTACGATTCGGGGCTGGACGCGGACAGCTTCCGCGTCGTGGCTGGCTTCGCAATCGATGGCGTCCCCGCGGGTGAGAATCTGGCTTCGAGGTTCAAGTCAGTCGGACAAGGCATCTGGGAGTTGAAACTGACGAAAGTGATTGACCGGCTGGACCGCGGCACGCTTGTGGTCTCGGTGAAGGACAGGCAGGGAAACGTCACGCGCATCGAGCGCAGTTTCTCCGTCGGTCAGATCCCGAAATGAATCCGCCAAGCATCGGCTCGGCCGGTACCGCGTCGCGCGGAACGACATCGACGGGAGCCGCCTCGCTATCGTGCAGGTACTTCACCGCTTCAGGTAGGGAAGTAGATGTGGCCCCGGCTTCCATTGGAATCTGGAGCATTTCCCCGCGCGTCTGGATCGATTACCGTACGCGCTACTGGATTCGCACGCCGTGCAGGAGCACAAGTGCTTGTGTTCGCCTACCCGCAATAGAACTGGACGCGACGCCGAATCGCCCGATCCAGGTCATCGCGGACACTGCACCGCTGATCAAAGACATCATCGAGTGAGACTTCCCGCCTGATTCGAAGTGACTCCCCGCATACTCAAGCCGGCGACCAACCCCTGGCGCTCCCGGCCCTCCGAATGGAACGACAGTCATGAACCGACTCGTGATCTTGCTGCTTCTCGTTCTCGGGTTCATCGTCAGCGACTCCGCGATGGGTGAACCGCCCCTCGGCTTCCGCACGGACGGCACCGGTCGTTACGCCGGCGCCACGCCGCCTCTGGAATGGGCGAAAGATAAGAACGTCGTCTGGCACATCGAGTTGAAGCAGAGCAACGCCATCCCCGTGATTCTGGGGAACCGCATCTTCACATGCGCCGAGCCATGCGTGCTGCTCTGCGTGAATAAAGAAAACGGTAAGATCCTCTGGCAGCATGAATCGAGTTGGAAGGAGATCACCCCGACCGAGAAGGAGAAGGGCCTGATCGAGGAGGAGCGCAAACAGGACGATGAGTTGAAGAAGGAGCAGTCGAGCCTGGAGAAGGAGATTTCCGCCCTCCGCAAAGCGATCCGGGACGACTCCACCACGAAAGCGAAGAACGAGGCGAAGCTCGAACCGCTCGAGGCTCAACTCAACAAGACACGGGCACGACGCCAATCGCTGACCACCTTGAATCGCTACCGTGAGCCGGGCAAGGACGCCGGCGGCTTCCACCCCACCGGCGGCTACTCCTCGGCGACGCCCGTCACGGACGGCAAGCACATCTACGTGATCTTCGGCAACGGTCTGGCCGCTTGCTACGACCTTGAAGGCAAGCGGCAGTGGCTGAAGCTCGTCGAACACCCGACCGCGGCCTACGGTCACGGGGCATCTCCGGTCCTCGTGGGCGACAAGCTGCTCGTGCATTTCTCGGATCTGGTGGCTCTGAATACGAAGGACGGTCGCGAGGAGTGGCGGGTGAAGATTCCACCCAGCCATGGCACCGCCATGCATACGCGCCTCGGCGGGGCGGACGTCGTCATCCACCCGCAGGGGCAGGTGGTCCGCGTCAGCGACGGCACCGTCCTGGCGAAGAACCTCGGCTCGACCGGGCCCAACTCGCCACTGGTGCAGGACGGGAAGGTGTTCTTCGTTCAAGGCCAGGTGCGCGGCTACGCGTTGCCGAGTTCGGAGAAGATTCCTGAGAAGTGGGAGCCACTCTGGAAGCCACGGAGCATCAAGGGGCAAGGCTACTGGTTTCCCTCACCGGTCTTGCACGACGGTCTGCTTTACGCGATGAGCTCCAAGCCCATTCTTTCGGTGGTCGATGCCAAGACGGGCGAACTGGTTTATCAGGAGGATCTGGAACTCGGTGGAGGCGACTGCTACCCCAGCATCTCGCTGGCGGGCGATCGCCTCTACGTCAGCAGCGACAACGGCACGACGGTCGTCCTGAAGCCCGGCCGCGAGTTCACGGAGCTGGCGCGCAATAAGCTCGAGCCCTTCCGGAGTTCGCTGGTATTCGAGGGCAAGCGGATGTACTTGCGGACGACGAAGGGTTTGTGGTGCATCGGCGAATGAATCCGAGCACCAATGCGAATCGCGCCGCCCGCGCCGGTCGATGCGAGGGGCTCGCGTTCAACTTCGATAGGATGACCAGACTCCGAACACGTTCGACGCCCACCGGCTCATCTGGCTAGCCGGTGAACGCGGCGTGCGGGACGCAGTGGTGGAGGCGCTGTTTAGGCTCCTACTTCCCGCCCGGGCACTCGCCCAAAAA
This sequence comes from Planctomycetia bacterium, assembly GCA_005772955.1. GTDB lineage: Bacteria > Planctomycetota > Planctomycetia > Gemmatales > Gemmataceae > Gemmata. The sequence goes on along the minus strand of SXID01000160.1, from coordinate 5,684 downwards.
GAAACGACGAGGGGTTTCATGTTCAATCTGCGAATAGTTGTTCTGATTACCGCTTTCGCCTGCTCCGGCCTGGCGACCGCGCAGCCTGTGCGTAAGTACGACGACAAGGGCACGCCGCCCTTCAAGGTGCTCAAGGAGGGGGAGAAACCGCCGCTCGACGCCTACGACAACTTCGTCATCGGGCCGAAGTACGATCCCGCGCCGGAGCGCAAGAAGGTCGATGGCGTTCCCGAGGGGAAGGTGCAGCAGTTCGTGATCGACTCGAAGGACACTAAACTCTTTAATCCCGGCATCAAGCGAGACAAGTTCGGCATGGTCGATCCGAAGAACCCGAAGACACTCATCGTCGAGACCAAGACCTTCGACTATAAGCGCGCAGTCGGGGTTTACATTCCGGCTCAATACAAGGAAGGGACCGAAGCGCCGTTCATGGTGGTTCACGACGGCCCCGGTCAGGCCGGCGGCTACAAGACGATCCTCGACAACCTGATTCACCAGAAGCGGATCCCGCCGATCATCCTCATTTCGGTTGCCAACGGCGGCGGCGATGCGCAGGGCCACGAGCGCGGCAAAGAGTACGACAACATGAATGGCGACTATGCGACTTACATCGAAGACGAGGTGCTGCCGCGGGTGGAGAAGAACTACAAGGTGAAGCTGACCAAAGACCCCGACGGGCGCGCGGCGATGGGTAGCAGTTCGGGCGGCTCGTGCGCGCTGATCATGGCGTGGTTCCGCAACGACCTGTACCACCGCGTCCTGACCACCTCGGGCACGTTCGTGAACCAGGCGTGGCCGTTCGACGAGAAGTACCCCGACGGCGCATGGGGCTTCCACGAGACGCTCATCCCCAAGAGCCCCAAGAAGCCGATTCGCATCTTCCTGGCCGTTGGGGACAAGGACTCGCTCAACCCGAACGTGATGCGGGATAACATGCACGACTGGGTGGAAGCCAACCACCGGATGGCCAAAGTGCTGAAGGACAAGGGGTACGAGTACCAGTACCTGTTCTGCCAGGGACAAGGGCACGGCATCGGCAACGCCCAGCAGCAGTTCCTCCCGCACGCGATCGAGTGGGTGTGGAAGGGGTACGCCCCAAAGAAGAACGACAAGTAGCGGACGAACTGCTCTGACCGGGCCTCGGTGTATCCGGTGTTGAGCAGATCAATTGGCGTCGTGCCGCGATCCGTCGGAGATCATTCGGAGGAAACCATGATTGTTATTCGCTCGTTCCGCGGCACCCGTTTGGCGTTCGTTCTGGCGGGCGTGGCGCTCTTCCTGTCTGGCCCGGTGGCCCAGGCGCAGCAGTTCGTGCTGTTCGACGCCACGTTCACGTTCACCAAGGAGGACGCGGACAACTCCAAGCCGAGCAAGTCGCACTACTACGTCACCGGCAAGATGCTCAACGCCGAGCGCCCTAAGGACTGGACGGTGCCCGTCGATTTCCGCAACGGTACCGTCCACATTCGGTTGGAGGTGATCGAGAAGCCGGAGGGCGGCGCGCCGACCACCTGGACCCTGTGCTACATCCCGAACAAGGGGCAGAAGGCTGGTTACGGTTGCGCGGGGACGCAGGTCTTCAAGGAGAAGGGCGTCTACGAAAAGGACGTGAAGATGACCGAGTTCTGGCAGAACGACTGCATCGTGTGGGCGGAGGGGATCAAGGAGATGCACTTGGTGATTAAGGACGACAGCAACGTCCACGCCCACAAGCGGGCCGACCCGGAGAAGTTCTTCCCGACCAAGGTGCGGATCACCATGATCCAGGTCGCAAAGGGAGCCAAGTACGACCCGAAACTCGTCCCGAATCTGCCCGAGAAGAAGTGACCCCAGCTCCAGAGGAATAAGGTGGCGAAGCTGGCGAAGAACACGATCTGTCTCTGGTTCGACGGCGGCGCCGAGGATGGTAATCAGCCGACGAATACGCCACCCGAGAACTCGTCGAACGCGAAGAAACTCTGGAGTTCCTCGCCGGTCACACCGTCGAACGCTTTCACATGCGGTCCCGCACCCGGCCCGGCACCGACCATGATGTCCGCGACGCCGTCGCCGTTCACGTCGATCACCCCGACTGTGACACCGCCCGTGAACCCGGAGTCGAACGCGAAGAAGCTTCGGAGTTCCTCGCCAGTGTCGCCGTCGAACACCTTCACGTGCGATCCCGCACCCGGCCCGGCCCCAACGACTATGTCCGCGATGCCGTCGTCGTTCACGTCGCCGACCCCGACCGTGACCCCACCTACGAACCCGACGTCGAACGCGAAGAAGCTGCGAATCTCGGCTCCGGTCACACCATCGAACACCTTCACGTGCGGTCCCCCGGTGCCTGCCCTGGCCCCGACCACGATGTCTGCGATGCCATCGCCGGTCACGTCGCCGGATCCGACCGTGAACCCGCCCGAGAATCCTTCGAACGCGAAGAAGCTCCGAATCTCGGCACCGGTCACGCCGTCGAACACCTTCACGTGTCCGCCGGTGGCACCTGGCCCGGCCCCAACGACTATGTCCACGACGCCGTCGCCGGTCACGTCGCCGGCCCCGACCGTGACACCACCCGCGAATCCGTCGAACGCGAAGAAGCTATAAATCTCCTCGCCGGTGGTGCCGTCGAACACCTTCACGTGTCCACCGGTGGCGCCTGCTCCGGCCCCGACCACGATGTCCGCGAGGCCATCGTCGTTCACGTCGCCGCTCGACGTGGTCGTGCCACCGAGGTAATCACCGAACGGCTGGATCGTTAAGCGGATCGAGCCATCCGGGTTGAGCACGTTTACCTGCGCCGGGGTGCCCGCCCCAGTCGCCACCGTGGGCGGTTCGGAAGGCGTCGCCACACCGCTGCCCTGGATGACGAAGTCATAGGTGCCCAATTCGGCGTCGTTGCTGGCGATGGTGAGCGTTGCCGTTCGCACGCCGATGGCGCTGGGGTTGAACGTCACCTGGAACGTCGTGCTGCCCGCGGCGGCCACCGGCGAGGTCGGCACCGACGCGACCGTGAAATCGGTCATGTTGGTACCGCTCACCGACACAATCGGCGTCCCGGTCAGGTTCAACGCGTTGGTGCCGGTGTTCTGGATGGTGAACATGCGGACGATGGTACCGCCGGTCACGGTCGTGCTGCCGAAGTCGGTGCGGTCGGCCGCATCGGGCGTAGTGTCGCCGTCGGTGATCGAGACGCCGTTGCCCTGGACGTTGATCTTGGGGACGACGTCCGTCACCGTGATGGTGAAGGCTTCCTCGTAAGTCTGGCCTCCCTGGTCGGTGGTGCGAACGCGGATGGAATAGGTGCTCTTGTTCTCGAAGTTGAAGACAGCGTCGGTCTTCAGGGTGTTGTTGCTGATCGTGAAGGAAGCATTGTCGGCGTCGCCCGCGCCAGCCACCAGGGCGTAGGTGAAGGTGTTGCCGCTGTCCGGGTCGGTGGTGGTGAACGTCCCGACCGTGGCGCCGGAGTCCAGGTTCTCGTTCACCGCGCTGGCCGACAGGGCCAGGTCGGTAGGGGTACTGTTGATCACGGTCACGGTTACGGTCGCCGTGGACCGAGCGATGTCCTGGATGTACGCCGAACCTCGATCGATGCTGTAAGGGTTGTCAATGTCGGTAGAGTAGGCCCCGACCACCACCATCTCCCCGGACACCGCCACGCTCCAACCGAAATTGTCACCGCCTGCGCCGTCGCCGGCGAGCAGTTGCTCCTGCTGCGCCCAGATGGCGTTGGTGCGCACGAACACGTACGCCGAACCTTGATCGAAGTTGGTGGCAATGTCGTCATAGACGGCCCCGACCACTACCGTGTCCCCGGACACGGACACGCTCCAGCCGAAATAGTCGCCGACTACGCCGTCGCTGGCGACCAGTTTCGCCTGCTGCGCCCAGATGGCGTTGGTGCGCACGAACACATACGCCGAACCTGTGCCGTGGGTATAAGCGATATTATTACTGTCGTCAAAGATGGCCCCGACCACCACCGTGTCCCCGGACACGGACACGCTGAAGCCAAATTGGTCCTCGGCCGCGCCGTCGCTGGCGGTTAGTTTCGCCTGCTGTGCCCAGGTGGAGCCGGTGCGCGCGAACACATACGCCGAACCTCGATCGATGCTGTAACCAGGGTTGTCAACGTCGTCAAAGTAGGCCCCGACCACCACCGTGTCCCCGGACACGGACACGCTGGCGCCGAAATAGTCCTCGGCCGCGCCGTCGCTGGCAGTTAGTTTCGCCTGCTGTGCCCAGGTGGAGCCGGTGCGCGCGAACACATACGCCGAACCTTGAGAGGCGTCGTCAAAGACGGCCCCGACCACCACCGTGTCCCCGGCCATAGCGACGCTAGAGCCGAATTGGTCGAGGGCCACGCCGTCGCTGGCAGTTAGTTTCGCCTGCTGTGCCCAGGTGGAGCCGGTGCGCGCGAACACGTACGCCGAACCTTGACAGTCGTTGTCACCGTTGGCCCCGACCACCACTGTGTCCCCAGACACGGACACACTAGAGCCGAATTGGTCGAAGGCCGCGCCGTCGCCGGCGGACAGTTGCGCCTGCTGTGCCCAGGTGGAGCCGACGCGCACGAACACGTACGCCGAACCTTGACTGGAGTCATTACCGTTGGCCCCGACCACCACCGTGTCCCCGGACACGGACACACTGGCGCCGAAATAGTCCTCGGTCGCGCCATCGCCAGCGGTGACCTCCACCTGCTTCCCGGTGGCCGTGTAGTCGAATGTATAAGTCGTGCCGCCCAGGCTGCTGTTGAACGTGAACGTGCCGTCGGTGTTTTGGGTCAAAGTCGCCCCACTGGGAGCGATCGCGGTGGCGGACAGGACAACGACGCCCCCCGCCGGCGCGTCGTTGGCCAGGACGTTCAAGGTCTGGATGGTGTTGGGGTTTGCCACGAGAAAGTTGTCGGCGGCGGCGCTGCTGGCGAACCCGGTGATCTGAGAGCCGACCCGGACCACGCCGCCCCCTTCGCGAGGGAAGCGGGCGAAGAAGTTGCCGTTGACGTTGTCCAAGACTGGGGATTGGAGGCCAGTGTTGGCGGTCAGCCCTACCGCGCTGTTGGCAGCGGTAACGACCCCACTCACGCCCTGGGCTCCGCTGCCCCAGGTCACGGCGCCCGCATCCGCGGCCGCGCCGTTATTCCAGTCGTCGCTCAGGACGACGTAGTTGCCGTTGCTCAGTGCGGTCACGCCGTCAGTGCCGAGAAGGTCGTTGGTGGTGGACCCGACCAGGCTGTTGGTGGCGCTGACCACGCCCTTGACGCCATAGTCGCCGCTGCCCCAGGTCACGGCGCCCGCATTCGCGGTCGCGCCGTTATCCCAGAGGTGGCTCTGGACGACATAGTTGCCGTTGCTCAGTGCGGTCACGCCGCCGAAGCCGACATAGTCGCCAGCGCTGGACCCGACCAGGCTGTTGGTGGCACTGACCACGCCGCTGACGCCGGTGGCACCGTTGCCCCAGGTCACGGCGCCCGCAATCGCGACCGCGCCATTATCCCAGAGGTGGCTCCGGACCACGTAGTTGCCGTTGCTCAGTGCGGTCACGCCGCCGAAGCCGACCCAGTCGCCAGCGGTGGAGCCGACCAGGCTGTTGGTGGCACTGACCACGCCGCTGACGCCGGTTGCGCCGCTGCCCCAGGTCACGGCGCCCGCGCCGTTATCCCAGTCCTTGCTCAGGACGACGTAGTTGCCGTTGCTCAGTGC
>SXID01000159.1 GCA_005772955.1 Planctomycetia bacterium | reverse complement strand
TCTGCCGTTAAATCGTTTTAACGAACACGAAATTGAAGTCGCGTTGGATTTGATTTACGACCGCCGAAAATTTGAGGGCGACATTTGCACTTACGATCCGCTCGGCGAATTTACGACGATGAAGATCACCGACCACGGGGCGAAGTTCAAAAGCCACATCGACGGTTCACCGCTCGAACTCACACCCGAACGCGCGGTCGAGATTCAGCAGAACCTCGGCTCCGATATTGCGATGGTACTCGACGAGTGCCCGCCAGCGGACTCCGACCCCGCGAAGATGCGCGCCGCGGTTCGACGCACCATTATGTGGGCGGATCGCTGCAAACGGCACCACACGCGACCCGATCAGGCGCAGTTCGCGATCGTTCAAGGCGGGTTGAATCTGGAACTGCGTGCCGAGTGCGCGAGCGAGTTGGTCGCGATGGACTTCCCCGGTTACGCGCTCGGCGGATTCAGCGTCGGCGAAGCCCCGGAAGCGATGCATGCGGCGCTTCCGCAGTGCGCCGCTTGCCTTCCCACGCACAAGCCGCGTTATTTGATGGGAGTGGGGCGCCCGCAGGACTTGCTCGCGGGGATCGCGGCTGGAGTCGATATGTTCGACTGCGTGATGCCGACCCGCAACGGGCGGAACGCTCTGGCATTCACGAGCGATGGCCCGATCAGGCTGCGGAACGCGAAACACCGGCGAGACGCGGCGCCCGTGATGTCCGATTGCGCCTGTTACTGCTGTGTGAACTACTCACGCGGCTACCTGCACCACCTGTTCGCGACCGACGAGATGCTTGGGCCGACGCTGCTGAGCCTGCACAACATCGCGTTCTACCTACAGTTGATGGCGGACGCGCGAAAAGCGATCGTGGAAGGGCGGTTCGCGACCTTCCACGCCGGTTGCCTTGCCCGCTGGAACGCGGCTCCCTAGACTGAGCGTTCCGATTGTAGCGACCGGGTAAAGGGCCTTTGTGCGCCCACCGAGATACCACCCTATGAGCTTTCTCCTCCTGTTCGCGCAAGAAGGGCAGCAACCGCCGCAGGGCGGGTTGCCCGGTGGGCCGATGATGCCGTTGTTCATCATCGGGTTGGTGGTGCTGTTCCTTATGGTGGTGGTCTTCCCGGCCCAGCGCCGGCAAAAGAAGGAACAGGAACTGGTGGTCGCGTCGATCAAACGCGGCACGAAGATTCTGACCAACGCGGGTATCGTCGCCACCGTCGTTTCGGCGAAGGACGGCGAGGACGAGATTGTGATCCGCTCCGAGGACACGAAACTGCGGATCAAGCGGAATGTGGTCGTTCAGATACTCGGTTCCGACGAAGCGGAAGCGGCCAAGCAATAAGAGAGGACAGAGGTTAGAGGACAGAAGCCAGGAATCAGACAGGGCCAGTCGCGTCAGTCCCCGTCTTCTTGCTGTCGTCTGGCTTCTATCCCCTTGACCTCCGATCTCTGGAACGGAATGCCATGCAACGGAATTTCCTCCGCGGACTTCTGATCTGCCTGATCCCCTGCCTCGTGGCCGCGCTGTTCGCGGTCCGGCCCGAGAAGTACCGGTTGGGCATCGACCTCGCCGGCGGCACCATTCTGGTGTACGAGATCAACATCGAGCGCACCAAGGCGCGCAAAGCGGCGCTCGGTGACGGTGACGGGCCGCGTGCTTCAACGAATACCGGTCGAACCGAAGGGCTTTCGACCCAGGAGATGGCCGACCTCGCCGCGCAGATCAAACGCCGGATCGACCCCACCGACATCAAGAACGTTACGGTACGCCCGCTCGGCGATAGTCGGGTCGAAATCATCCTCCCGACCGGCGGCGCGTCCGGCGGCAAGACGAACCTCTCGTCCGAAGACATCGAAGAAGTGAAACGCCTCATCTCCCAGATGGGCGTGCTGGAGTTCCGCATTCTCGCGAACGGGGCCGACGACCAGACCGGTCTGCTCGCCGCACGGGATCTACTGGAAAAAAAGACGCCCGCCGAACTCGAGGCCCGCGCCCGCCAAGGTCTGCCACCCGAGGCGCCGGAAGGCGAGTACAACGTGGACATCGGCGACAGCAAGGCGAGGGTCCGCTACGTGTGGTCGGAACTGGGGCCGGAACAGCGCGAGAGCCTGGGCCTGAGTAACGCAAACGAGGGCAGCAAGTTGTGGGTGACGCTCGCGGCCCAGCGCGACAAACCAGTGCCGGTTCGCGATGGCCCCGCCGACCTCGTCAACTGCACCATGATGCTCTTCAGCCGCAAGATGCTCAGCCGCGAACAGGACGACAAGGAGAACGCGGACAAGGTGCGGCTCACGGCCGAACACAAGGACAAGAAGCCAGAAGAAATCGAAGTACTGGTGAACCGGAAGAAGTACGAATACTTCGTCCTCACCCGCGTCTCGTCCGAAGACTCGCTCCGCGTCGGTGGTGCGATCACCATCACCGCCAGCGCCGGGACCGACCAGAAAAACCTGACCCCGTCGGTCGAGTTTCGCTTCAATTCGGCCGGTGGGCAACAGTTCGGCAAGATCACCCGGCGAAACAAGCCGTCGGGTAGCCACAAGCGAAACCTCGCGATTCTCCTGGACGACCGGGTAGTTTCGGCCCCAACTCTCGATGCGGAAATCACGAACAGCGGGCAAATTACTGGCAGATTCGACCGCAAGTCGGTTGACCGACTCGTCCACATTCTCCGGAGCGGGGCGCTCTCGGCCGAACTCCGCGAGAAGCCCGTGAGCGAGAACACAATCGGGCCGACGCTCGGTGCCGACACGATCCGACGCGGGACGCTGGCCGTCGGCCTGGCGTTTGCCGCGGTACTCGTGTTCATGTTGGTGTACTACCGGTTCGCTGGGGCGGTCGCGTGTCTCGCGCTGTTCGCGAACTTGCTCCTCACCGTTGGGTTCATGGTCGCGGTCAACTCCGCGTTCACGCTCCCGGGTCTCGCCGGGCTGGTGCTCACGCTCGGCATGGCCGTTGACGCGAACGTGTTGATCTACGAGCGACTCCGCGAAGAAAGAAACAAAGGCGCGAACATAGCCACGGCCATACGCAACGGCTACGAGCGCGCATTCCCAACGATCATCGACACCCACCTGACGAGCATCTTCACCGCGATCGTGCTGTACTCCGCGGGCAATGACCAGCTCAAGGGGTTCGCGATTAGCCTCACGGTCGGGCTGGTCATCAGCCTCTTTACCTCGCTGTACATGACGCGGTTGATGTTCGACTTCTGGATGCACAAGCGGTGGCTGTCCGAATTGAAGATGATGAAGTTGTTCGACCGGACCAACTTCCGCCCGATGCGATACAAGAACGCGCTGTTCACGATCACCGCGATCAGTTCGGTGTTGGGTCTGGCGCTGTTCCTGTGGCGCGGCGAGAGCCTGCTGAACGTGGACTTCCGCGGCGGCACCGTGTTCTCGGCCACACTCCGCGACGGCGAGGAACGCGGACTGACCCGCACGGCCGACAACAAGGCCGGGTTCCGCGAGTTGTTCGGCGAGGAGGCGCAAAAGGCCAAACTGGAGGCGACCGGGGCTGTCTGGGAGAACGAACCCAGCAGCGGCGGGTCGGTGAACGTGTGGGACTACACGATCACCTACAAGGACGGCACGAAGGCCGTCGTCACCCTCACCGAGAAGCCAGATGGGGACACCAAAGAGAAGATGGCCAACGACGTGAAGAAGCGGGCCTCGCACCTGGCCGACGTGTCCGTCGAACAAACGTTCCTCGCGACCGACAACTACCCGATGGGCAAGAGCAAGTTGTTCACCCTCCGCACCACGGAGAAGCAACGCGGGATGGTGCAGGTGGCACTCGACCGACTGCTGCGTGAGGACGGGAAGTCCCTGATGGGCAGCGCGATCGTGACCCCCGGTCCGCTCGATAAGGCGGTTGTGGAGTTGACGTTCGACAAGCCGACGTCGCGAAACTTCATGCAGGAATTGTTCGAGCGCGAGTTCCGTAACCAGTTCGCCGTGGAGAACGCGGCCGGTATGTTCGAGTTGACCGGCGACGAGACGACCGCGAAGGACGGGCGGTTTGGGAAGATGAAACTGGACGTGTCGCGCAACCCGACGCTTGACAAGATCGGCGCGCCGGCCGCGCCCGGTGACGACCCGAAGGTGCGCGAGGGCCAACTCAAGTCGCTTCACGAGGTGGTCGCCGGGACGAAACGAGCATTCGACAGCACGCCCGAACCGGAACGCCTGGAGGTGTTCGACAGCACGCTCGCGTCCGAGACCCGCACGAAGGCGTTCATCGCCATCATGCTCAGTTGGGCCGCCATTCTCCTGTACCTGTGGTTCCGGTTCGGCAACTGGACGTTCGGCGCCGCTGCCGTTATCTGTCTGGTTCACGACCTGTGCTTCACGCTTGGCGCGATCGCCGTGTGCCACTACCTGAGTTTTGTCCCTGGCCTCAGCTTCCTGGGCATCCAGGACTTCAAGATCGACCTCGCGGCGGTCGCGGCGCTGCTCACGCTCGTCGGCTACTCAGTGAGTGACACGATCGTGGTGTTCGACCGAATCCGCGAGGTTCGCGGCAAGAACCCGAAGCTCAACGCGGACATGATCGACACCAGCGTGAACCAGACTCTGAGTCGCACCATCCTCACCGCGACCACGGTGTTCCTGGTGTCGATCGTGCTCTACGGGTTCGGCGGCGAAGGCGTCCACCTGTTCGCGTTCGTGATGGTGATGGGCGTGCTGGTCGGGACGTACAGTTCGGTGTTCGTCGCCGCTCCGCTGCTGCTGATCTTCGGCGAGGGCCACAACGAGAACACTGCGGCGGAAGACGTCGCGGAGAAGAAGGAAGAGGGCGCCGAGGAAGAAGTGGTTGAAGGGTAATCGGAAAGGCGATTTTGTCTCCGCCCTTGCGGGCAACGCCGTGAGGGATTCCGTGGGTGGTTCTGGCGAGTAGACTCCAAACGGTCTGGGTTGCGACGTTTTGACGAGCCGAAAGCGTAAGTTTTGAAGGTGCGCTCGGCGCGTGTCCAAGAAGAATTGACCTTTGTTTTTTAACCCCTCCGGGGCTGAAACCAACCAACTCCTCGTGAGCATTTGTTGAGCACGACTTCAAAGAACGTAAGCGACGGATTGCTTGTCCATCGCTTACGGTTCCGGCTCGTCGGATGACCCACGAGAACTTTGCGATGTCCCTTCCCCCGCCGCGATCGGTGTTGATCGCGCTGCTCGACGCGGTGAAGGATCACCCGGACGACGACACGCCGCGACTCGTCCTCGCCGACTGGCTCGACGAGCAGGACAACGAACTTGACGCGGCGCGTGCGAAAAACATCCGCAAGGACATCGCCCGTGAGCGTGGCGCCTTACCGCCCGCCGCGAACATGGAACTGCGAGTTCAAGCAACCCTGTTCCAGCGCTGTCTCGGTCTGCTTGCCGCGTTCCCCATAAGCGGCGAATTCGCGCGTGGGCTGCCGCACGTCACCATCGACGGACCGGCACTTCTCCAACCGGCGTTCCGGCCGTTGTTCGCGAGCGAAGAATTCGCATTCGTTCAATTCGTGCAACTGAACAACGCCGGCGGTCCGCGGATGGAAGCGATGGCCGCGCTTCCGGAGTTTCGACACGTCGCCGGGTTGGGCGTGTACCCGTTCAACCCGCTCGGCACCGGCTCCGCCGCGAAGTTCTTCGGCTCACCGAACCTTACCGGACTGCGCCAGATCGCGTTCCGCAGCGTTCAGCCGGGCGCGGTCGGGGTACAGGCGCTGGCCGCGAACCCGGCGCTCGCCCGTCTGCGCAAGCTCAATCTCGCGCACAACAAACTCGTCGATAAAGCGCTCGCCGCGCTCGCTGCGGGGAAGCACCTGTCAGCATTGGAAGTCCTCGACCTGTCCGACAACAACATCGGCGACGCGGGCGCGGAATCGCTCGCGGCATCGACGGCGTTCCCACACCTCCGCGAACTCAACCTGCGAGAGTGCTCGCGCATCACCGACCGCGGCAAACAACTGCTCCGCGACAAGTTCGGCGACCGCGTGAAGCTGGACTGATTCGCGGCTTCTTGCTCCCACTTCCGGCCCGTTGCGGTATGCTGTTCGTCACATCGACTCTCACCCGCGGAGCCGCACCATGTCCGACCCTATCGACCGCCGCACATTCGCGACCGCGTTCGCCGCGAGTGTTGTGCTGGGAAGCGAAGCACTCAGTGCCGACACCCCTGCGACCGTCGCGCCGATGCCGCACGCCAAGGCCACCGAAACGCCGTTCGAGCGTGACTATCCCAAGCCGGCCTTCAACCCGAGTTGGCGGCGCCCGCAGATCAACAAGCTGATGATCCAGGACTTCGTCGTCTTCGCGCACACCGACATAGAGATGGTGAAGAAGTTGCTCGACCGCGAGCCGGCGCTCGTGAACTCCTTCATGGATTGGGGCGGTGGCGACTGGGAGAGCGCGCTGGGCGCCGCGTCGCACATGGGCAACCGCGACATGGCCGCGTTGCTTCTTGAACGCGGCGCGCGCATCGACATCTTCGCCGCGACGATGATGGGACAACTCGAAGCGGTGAAAGCGTTTCTCACACTCCAGCCGAAGTTGATTGATGCGAAGGGTCCGCACGGCTTTAGTCTGCATTTCCACGCGCAACTCGCGGGCAAGGACGCCGACAAGATGGTCGCGTACCTGCAATCGGTGAAGAAGATCGACCTGCCGCCGAACCCGTTTTTGAAGAAGAAGTAAGCACGCTAGTCGCGTCCACTCCCGGCCCGCCTGACTCTTTTGGAGGTTTGTTCATGCTCTCCCGCTTCTTGCTCTCCGCGTTCGCGGCACTCGCGCTCGCGCCAGTCGCGTTCGCGCAGGACACGTACACACGCACCGAAGACGTGATCTACGGCCGCAAGTTCGGCCTCGCGATGACGATGGAAGTGTTCGCACCGAAGGACGCGACGAAGGCCAACGGCAAGGGCATCATCTGGTGCGTGAGCGGCGGCTGGAATTCATCCAAGCCCGGCGGCATCGGGGCAGGTCTGGAGTTCGTGAACCGCGGATACACGGTGTTCGCGGTGGTTCACGGGAGCCAGCCGAAGTTCACCATCCCCGAAGTGCTCGAAGACATGCACCGCGCCGTGCGGTTCGTCAAGGCGAACGCCAAGAAGTACAACGTGGACCCGGACAAACTCGGCATCTCCGGCGGGTCCGCGGGCGGGCACCTCTCGCTCATGCAAGGGTGCGCACCCAAGGAAGGCGACCCGAAGGCGGTCGATCCGATCAACCGGCTGTCGTCGAAGGTCGCGGCGGTCGCGTGCTTCTACCCGCCCACGGACTTCCTCAACTACGGCAAGGAAGGCGAAATCGCGCTCGGCGGTGGTACGCTGAAGAACTTCCGCCCGCCGTTCGACTTCTGGGAGCGCGAGAAGGACACGAACAAACTCGTGGTGATCGCGGACGAGGAGCGGCGGAAGGCGATCGGCAAAACGATCTCGCCGGTGTACCACGTCTCGAAGGACTCCGCGCCGGCGCTGATCATCCACGGTGACGCCGACTTCCTCGTGCCCATCCAACAAGCGGAACTCGTCATCGCGAAGATGAAGGAGAACAAGGTGCCATGCGAACTCGCGGTGCGCAAGGGCGCCGGGCACGGCGGGCCGGCGTTCGCCAACGATGCGAAGACGCTGGCCGACTGGTTCGATAAACACCTGCTGGCGAAGTGAGTATTTGAAGCCGCATGCGGCTTCGCGAGTTCTGACGCGCGCGAAGCCGCATGCGACTCTGTCGGGTTCTTCCACACCACCCTCACCTGGGGTATCATCGCGCCTTTACCCTCTCAACACAAGGAACCTCTCATGCTCTCTCGTCGCAAGTTTCTGGCCGCGAGCGCCACGGCCCCACTCGTACTTTCCAGTTCCGCCCGCGCGTTCGCGGCTAACGAGAAACTCAACCTCGGGTTCATCGGCGTCGGCACGATGGGCCGCGGCCACCTCGGCGGCTTCCTCGGTCGCGCGGAAGTCGAAGTCGTCGCGGTGTGCGACGTGGTCAAGGAACGCCTCGACAGCGCGAAAACTACCGTCGAGAAGCGGTACGCGGACCGCGTCAAGTCCGGTGACTACAAGGGCGTGAAGACCTACGGCGACTTCCGCGAACTGCTCGCGCTCAAGGGACTCGACGCGGTCGTAATCGCCACACCGGACCACTGGCACGCGATCCCGGCCGTGCTCGCGGCCCGCGCTGGGAAGCACATCTACTGCGAGAAACCGCTCACGCAGAACCTCACCGATGGCCGCTGGATCGTGAACGAGGTCGCGAAGGCGAAGATCATCTTCCAGACCGGGAGCCAGCAACGGAGCGAGTTCGGCGGGCACTTCCGCAAGGCGGTCGAGTACGTGTGGAACGGCCGCATCGGCAAACTCAAGACGGTTCGCATCGGTGTGGGCGCCGCGGCGATCCCCTGCGACCTCAAGGGCGAGCAGCAACCCGACGGCACTGACTGGGACACGTGGCTCGGGCCGGCGCCGGCGCGCGAGTACAGTTCCATCCTGTGCCCGAAGGGGGTTCACGGCCACTTCCCCGCGTGGCGCAACTACCAGGAATACGGCGGCGGGCAGTTGGCCGACATGGGCGCGCACCACTTCGACATCGCGCAGTGGGCGATGAGCATGGACACGAGCGGCCCGGTCGAAGTGATCCCGCCGGACCCCAAGAGTGATCGCGGACTGCGGTTCGTTTACGCGAGCGGCGTCGCGATGATCCACAACGAGTTCGCGAAGGACAAGAACGGGAAAGAGATCAAAGCCGACTGCGTGTTCGAGGGCACCGAGGGCAGCATCCTGGTGAGCCGCGGGGGCATCAGCAGTTTGCCGGACACGATTCTGAAGGAGCCAATCGGCGAGAAGGAGAAACGCGTTTACGCCAGCACCGACCACAAGAAGAACTGGCTGGAGTGCATCAAGAGCGGGAAGGAAACAATCTGCCCAGCCGAAACCGGACACCGCTCCGCGAGCATCTGCCACCTGGGTAACATCGGCTACCGTCTGGGCCGAAAGCTGAAGTGGGACGCGGCGAAGGAACTGTTCGCGGACGACGAGAAGGCGAACAAAGAACTGTCGCGCGAGCCGCGCGCAAAGTGGAAACTGTGAGGACAGGAAACTGGGCGTGAGTTGGGCAAGCCCCGCGACCACAATCGCGGGGCTTGCGTGTTTCTTCCCTTCATCCCGTCTCTCATTCTCCGAACTCTCGCAGTTCGTCTGCGCTGCGGCGTGGTCGTTCTCACATGTTCCGCTTTCGTCCCGCTCCGAGTAGCCCAGGAAAACCGGCAGTTGTTCGCGTGACTGCTTGTTTCGCTGCTCGCACTCTCATTTCTCACCACCCGGTTCCCACACAGTTCTCAGCGTGCTCCTCACTACCTGCTCACCACGATCGTGTTAGATGTTTGTGTGTGTGAGGGAGTAGGAGAGTCTGGTCACAGCAAAACAACATTGTCCACTATGGAACACTTCGACCAGTTCATTGTCCTCGCCACCGTGGGATTGGGGTTGGTTCTGGCTGGTAGCGTGAACCTCGTCGTGGGCACCCGAACCGGGCGCCGCACCACACTCAGTTTGATCGGGAGTCTGACCGCGTGTGGCGCGATCGCTGCGGTCCTGTCCTCGCTCACGCGGGGCGAACTGGGCGTTCGCGCCGGTGCCCTGATGGGCGGTGTGGTCGTGAGCGTCACGCTTGTGACGGTTCTTTTCCGCTTCCCCTGGTTCCACCGCCAGGCCGCGACCGTGGTCGTGGTTCTTTGGGGTCTTCTCACCGTAAGCGGCTTGGCCCTCGCCCTCGGGTCGGTAATCAGGTTCGATCGCAGCGAGCGCGCGATCGTTGAAGCCAACACCCTGAACCTCGAGTACAAACTCGGGCGGCAACCCCACCAGCCGACCGGCCGCGCCCGTGCGGTGACGGATCGCGGCGAACCCATCATCCTGAATGAGCCGATGGCCCAGACCGAAAGCGGCTCGCTGAAGAACGCCGAGGAGAAGATTCTCCGCGACTCCAAGATGGCCGACCAGTTGATCCGACATGGCAAGGCGACCGACGCCTCAAACTGCCACGGGTGGATCTTCACCGGCGGCAAGTTCCTGCTCTCCCCCGACGATGTGGAAGTCATCCTCAGGGACAACGGGTACGCGGAAATCCAGGAGCCGCAAGCGGGTGATGTGGTGATCTACCGCCAGGGCGAGCGCATCGCGCACAGCGCGATCGTCCTGTATGTGACTGAGGGCCAACCGGTGCTGGTCGAAGGCAAGTGGGGCGCGCTGGGCGTCTTCCTTCACAGCGCCGACAAATCCGTGTACGGCACCGATTACACGTTCCACCGGAGCGGGCGCCGCGGTCACCTGCTTGTCGGTCTCGGTGGCATCAGTCCCGACCCGACCGTTGTCGCCCCGGTTGTTGCCGAGTGACGCGAACACGACTACTACGAGAATCACAGCGCCCGCGGTGAATGCCGCGGGCGCTTCCGTTTCCCACTTCAGCGCCGCCAAATACAACAGCGGGAGTACTCCTCACTCTTCCGCGCAAGGGCCGTTTACGCCATGTCCGCATCTCCAGCTTCCGACCCGTGGTTCCAGACACTGTTCGCCGACCGCATCGGCGGGGCCAACTACGGCAAGGGCACCGACATCTACAAGTTCGAGAAGATCAAGCGCGCCAAGCGGAAGGCACTCGCCGAACACCCGGAGCGCAAGCTCCTCGACTTCGGCATCGGCGAGAACGACGACATGGCCGACGCCACCGTGCGTGACGCGCTCACACGCGAAGCGAACAAGGTCGAGAACCGCGGCTACGCGGACAACGGCATCGCCAACTACAAGGATGCCGCCGCGGAATTCATGCAGCGGCAGTTCGGCGTGAAGCTCGACCCCGCGACCGAAGTGTGTCACTGCATCGGCAGCAAGCCCGCCTACGCGATGCTCCCGGCGGTGTTCATCAACCCCGGCGACATCACGCTCATGACCGTGCCCGGCTACCCGGTCGCGGGGACGTGGACGCGCTACCTCGGCGGCGAAGTGGTTCGGCTTCCGCTGCTGGAGAAGAACGGTTTCTTCCCCGACCTCGACGGCATTTCCGACGACGTGAAGAGGCGCGCGAAGCTGATGGTCATCAACTACCCGAACTCGCCCACGGGAGCGGTTGCGACGAAAGACTTCTACAAGCGCGTCATCGAGTTCGCGCACAAGAACCAGATCGTGATCGTACAGGACGCGGCTCACATCCTCCTGAGTTACACGAGCGACCCGCTGAGTTTCCTTCAGGTGGACGGCGCAAAGGAAGTCGGCGTCGAGGTTCACTCGATGTCGAAAGGCTTCAACATGATCGGCTGGCGGCTCGGGTTCGTGTGCGGGCACCCGAAGATCGTGCAAGCCTACGCCGACGTGAAGGACAACAGCGATAGCGGGCAGTTCATGGCGGTGCAGCACGCCGCCGCGCAGGCGCTCCGCACAGCCGAGATCCCCGTGCAGATTCGCGCGAAGTACAAGCGCCGGCTCGAAAAGCTGGTCGCGGGACTGAAGCAAGTGGGCTTCAAGTGCACGATGCCGGGCGGCACGTACTTCCTCTACGCGAGCGCTCCCAAGGCCGCCGGCGATCTCACGTTCGCGAACGCCGAATCCGCGTCGCAGTACCTGATTCACGAGCAGAGCGTGTGCTGCGTGCCGTGGGACGACGCCGGCGCGTTTCTCCGCTTCTCGGTGACGTACATCGCGAAGGACGAAGCCGAAGAAGACGCACTGACGGCCGAAACCGTGGCGCGCCTCAAAGGGATGAACCTGAAGTTCTGAGCGAACGGCGGCTCACGGGGCCACGGCGGGAGCCTTCGTCGCGGCCTTCGTGCGGAGCGCGTCGATGATTTTCTTGAACTCCGATTCGCCCGCGAGTGAGCGGAACGCTCGGAACTGTTCGACGTCGTCGGCGTGCATCCGGTTGAAGTCCCGGTGCTCGACCGCTTCCTGTATGTAGGCGAGGCGTTGTTTGAGCCGCTCGGGGGTCGGCGGGGTGTCGCTCAGTTCAAACAGCAGGGCGCTCGCCACCGCGCGGTAGTATAGGTGGGACGCTTCCTTCTTGACCCCCTCCGGTGGCTTGCACAGTTCGCTTAGCAGGCCGAAAACCTTGATGAGTTCGTCCCGCGCCTTCTGCTTGTTGGTGTCCACCTCCAGAACCGCTCGCAGTACCTGGACTGTCGCGAACGTGCCCTTGGCACGGCGGCTCTGCCGGTCCTTCACGGACGACGGGTCGTCGAGCACCTCCTGCGCCTTGTCCAGGTTTCCGACGATGACCGCCCGGAGGGGCGCGTCGATCTTCACGCCCAGGCGCAGCCAGAGCATGATGTCGAGTTCGGCCACCTGCACCAGTCGGGTGGCCAGGTCGAACCGGTACACCACGTTGATCGGGTCGAGTTCGACGAGTTTGGTGTGCGCGTCGAGCGACTGCTGTGCGAAGTACCGGGCCGTGCCGAGTGCCCGCGCCCGAGTGTGCAGGGCGGCGAAGTTGCCCCAACTGCGGGCGAACTGGCACCGCGCGTCGAGTGCCTCGTCGGAGTGATCGTTGAGCGCGAACGCCTTGAGCACCCGCTGCCGGATCGCGTGCGACTTCCAGTACGCGGCTTCGGCCTCGGCGGTCTTGTTCGCGTCCAGAAGCGCGTCGCCCAGGTATCCGAACCCGCGACCCAGAGCGGTAAGCGCGGCGAGTGCCCGCTTTCGCGCGTCGGGGGCGAGCGTGGTCAGGTCCGCCGGCACCGCCTCGGTCAGCCGTTCGCGGAACGCGATAGACTGCTGGTACGAGGCTTCGGACTTATCGAGTTCGCCGCGCCTGGCCTGGAGTTGTCCGCGCAGGTGGAAGGCTTCGGCGATCTGACTTACGGCCAGCGGGTGCGCGACCGACCCGGTCGGGGCCGGTTTGAAGGCCGCGAGGATCGTCTCGACTTCGGCGCACGCGCTCTCGACTGCCTTGTCTTCGCCCAGTTCGAGGGCCACTTTACCGCCCTTGAGGAGGGCGCTCGCGAGCGTCTCGCGGGCCTTCGGGTGGGTCGCCACGAGCGGCCGGCACTGGGTTGCCGCGTTGGTGTAAGCGCCGCGCGCCTGAACCTTCTGCCCGGTCCGGCCGAACAGGTCGCCAACTTTCACTAACCCGTCGGCCAGTTCGACCTTGTCGAAGCCCACGTCGTCCTGGGCGATCAGGTCGTCGTAATAGGCGCTTAACGCGAAGTAGAGTGACTCCAGCCCGGGCTTGCGGCTGAGATCGCCTTCGAGAATCAGTTCGCGGATCTTGTTGAGGGCCACGAGGGAACGGTTGGCCTGCTTGCGCAATCGCTCTTCGTTGACCCGCTCCATGTCCTGTTTCTGCTTTTCAGCGCGATGCTGCTCCTCGCGGAGTTTCCGGTCTGTTTCTTCCTTTTCGTCGCGCACCTTGTTCTCGACCTCGGCCTGTTGCTGCCGCACCTTCTCCTGAGCGGCCTTCCGCTCCACGAACACCCAGGCGAAAATCAGCAGCAGAATCAAGAGTACGGACGCGGTGATCGCGACCGCCTCCCAGGGGCGGCGCTTCACCTGCCGCAGGAGGCGTTCCCACGCCGGGGCCGGGCGGGCCGAGATCGTCTCGCCGTTCATCCACCGGCGCAGGTCGTCGGCCAGTTCGCCGGCTGTCGCGTAGCGGCGCGCGGGCGACTTCTGGAGGCACTTCAGGCAGATGGTCGAGAGGTCGCGCGGGAGCCGCGGGGCCAGACGCGTGGGCGGCGCGGGTTCGGCCCAGCGCACCTGTTCGAGCGTGTCCGCCATGTTCACGCCGCGGAACGGGGGGCGGCCGGTGAGCATCTCGTACAGGATCGCGCCCAACCCGTACACGTCCGACGCCGGACCGATCTGCTTCGCCTTTCCCTCGGCCTGCTCGGGGGACATGTAACTCGGCGTCCCCATCACCGCGTTCGACGGTGTCATCCCGGAGGACACTTCCATGTCCTTCGCCAGCCCGAAGTCGGTGAGTTTGATTACCCGGTCCTTGCAGCGGAGCAGGTTCGCCGGTTTCAGGTCGCGGTGGATCACGCCCTTATCGTGCGCGTACTGAACGGCCCGGGCGACCGTCTCCATCATTTCGGCGGCGCGCCGCGGTTCCTGCGGCTGGCCGCCCAGTTCGCGGTCCAGGCTCCCGCCGTCGGCGTACTCCAGCACCAGGTAGGGGCGCCCGTCCGGGGTCGTATCGACCGCGAAAATCTGGATGATGTTCGGGTGTTCGAGAGTGGCGATTAGTTCCGCCTCGCCACGGAACCGGCTGCACTCGAACGGGTCGATAGATCGCAGCACCTTGACCGCGACGAACCGGCCGAGGTTGCGGTCCACCGCCTTGTACACCCGACCCGTCCCGCCCTCGCCGAGTTCGGCGATCACGTCGTAATCGCCGAACGCGACGATCGTTGTGCGCGACGTGGCCACGAGCGTCTGGTTTGAGTCGGTCGCGAGGCTCCCCGTTTGGCTGTGTGAGGTCATCGAAGGTCACCTCGTACGACACTGGGCCACGCGCCAATCGCACGCCCGGGCCATCCTGGCGACGGGCTTGAATGGCGAACACGTTTGCGCCCTATTATAACGGTGCGATCCCGCAAATCGGACGGAATCACCACGCTTGAGACTTCACGCGGATTTCATTCGCGTTCGGCACGCCGTTCCCATCTCAACCTGGGAATCTTTCTCCTTCTCGGAGTTGCCCGTGCCGAACGCCCGGTGCGTGTCGTGGTGGCGTGCGACTGATTTGTTCGATATAAATTCCCATCCCGCACTCCGTCGAGTTCCAGCCTCTCCGAGATCCATGTACGCCCGCCTGTGGTCCGCGGTTGTTGCGGTCACCCTCTCCACGCTCGCCTCGTTCGCCGGCCCGCAACAACCGGAACCACCGAAGGGCACACAGCCGAAGCCCGACACGCCGAAAGCGGGCGATGCGGACCAGATCCTCATTGACCTCGTGACCGGCCCAGCCGGTTTCAGCGACAAGACGTTCACGAAGGGCGAGTACAAGTACGTCCGCACCGCGTTCACCAAGTACTTCGAGGCGAGCCAGGGGCCAGCGATCAAACTTGCGCTCGGCGCGGACGCCGACCCGCTGTTCGCGTGGCTCGACAAGAACCTGGAAGTGAAGGAGACGCTATTCACCGCGATCGATGTCGCGGTCGAAGACCCGGTGAAGGTGATGCTCGTGTTCCGCGACCTGTGGAAAGCTGACCCGGAGGCGGTGCGAAAGAACGACGAACTCGCCACCGCGATCGCGGTTGTGTGGGACAACCCGCGCGCCGCGTACGACTACCGTGGTCACCAGGTCCGCACCAAGAGCCACCTCCCGGACGGTGTGATGAAGATCGGCGCGCTCGACAACTTCAAGTACGTCCTCGACCGACAAGCGAAGTTGAAGGGGCCGCAGTTGCAACTACCGTGGGAGTTCCTCGTTCACGTGGTGAACAACCGCACCCCGAACGAGGAGCGCGACTGGGCCGTCACCAGGTACCTCAAGCAGCGATCGGGGATCGGCACCACCTACAAGGAAATCGAGTACGACAAGGAGATGCTCCGGACGCAGTCCCGCGTGTGCAAACTGAACGACAAGCCATACACGCTGCAAAGCATCCGCGAGCACGGCGGCGTGTGCGCGATGCAGGCCGACTTTGCGGCGCGCGTTGGAAAGTCGCTGCTGGTTCCGGCCGAGTACGTCGGCGGTGAAGCCAACTCCGGCGGCTTGCACGCCTGGGTGATGTGGGTGGAAGTAAAAGCAGTGAACAAGGAGACGGTCACGTTCAGCCTCGAATCGTTCGGGCGGTATGGCGAGGACCACTACTACATCGGCACGCTCCAGGATCCGCAGTCCGGCAGGATGATGACCGATCGCGAACTCGAGCGCCGGCTCACGGCCGTCGGTAACGCCCCGATGAGCAGCCGGCACGCGAACCTGTTGATGCGCGCTTACCCCATCGCTCGCGACGCGAAGGGATACACCACCAAGCAACAACTCGGGTATCTGAACCGGGTGCTGACCGTGTACCCGATGTGCGGCGAAGCGTGGGTCGAACTGGCCGCGCTTCACAAGGACGGCAAACTTACCGACGCGCAGGAGGCGACGCGACTCGTGGACCGCGCCGTAAACGTGTTCGTCAAGTTCCCGGACTTCTCGTGGAAGGTCGTGGATGATCTTCTCACGCCGCAGAAGGACAAGCAGTACCGGACCCGCACGTTTGAGAAACTGGCCGCGTCCTACGAAACGCTCGGCCGCCCGGACCTGGCGTGCGAGGCGCGGTTGAAACTGGTTGATTACCAGACCGAGGCGAAGGAACACCAGAAGGCGTTCAACGGGCTGGCGTTCACAGTTCGCAAGTTCCCCGACGAGGGCCGCTACGTACCGAAGATGGTCACCCGGATGCAGGAAGTGGCCAAGGACATCAAGGGCGGCGACGCGCAGATGGCGAAGTTCTGGCTCGAAATTCTCCCGAAGGTACCAGCCCGGCGCGGCGATGCAGTGAGCGAATACTGCGTGAAGTTCCACGAACAGGCGATCGCGTACCTCAAGGACAACAACAAGCCGAAGGAAGCGGCGCTGGCCGAACAGAACCTCGCGAAGGTGAAGAGCGGGAAGTAACCGCGATGACCTCCGACCTGCAATCACTTCTGGTCGCGATCATCCGCGACCCGCCTGACGACACCGCGAGGCTCGTGTACGCGGATTCCTTGCGGGAACACAGGAACTCCGCGCGTGCGGAGTTCATCCGCCTTCAGGTCGAAGCCGAGCGTCACCACCCGGACTCGAGCGTGCGAGGCGAACTCGAACGCAAGGCGCACGCCCTGTTTGCGGAACATGGGACTCACGCCACAATGCGCAGCGGACCGACGACAGTTGCGCTTGGGGATCGCGTCAGGCTGTTGAGTTCGCGACGAGCTTGCATCAGTACCAGGCTCACCGACGACTCCGGCCCGAGTTTCTCGATCATCAGTGACAGGTACTCGACCGCCCACCGGGCTTCCGAGATATCGATGGTCGCGGCTTCGGGGATCAGAACGGATGGGTTAGAAATGATCATGGCCTGGAACCTCCTTGTTCGTGGCACACTCTGGATTATGGACCCGCGACCGGACACGATTCAAGGTCAAGTTCGTCTCGCAATTCGGAGCGAGCCTCACCGCGGTTCACGTCTCGCTCATTTTTCTCCTTGACGCCTTAGCAGATCCTCTGTTACCACTAACCATATCTCACCACCCGCACGGTTCAATCACCCGGTTGTTGGACCGCGTCTTCGTTCGTCCGGGTCGCGAATCGCCACTCGCCCGGAGGCCTATTCCGTTGGCGATTGTCGGGACCGCATCCATGCCACTTTTCCCAATCTGCGCCCGGCGGAGTCGGCGCCACGCTTTCACGCTAATTGAGTTACTGGTGGTAATCGCCATCATCGCCATCCTGATTGGGTTGCTGTTGCCCGCGGTTCAGAAGGTGCGCGAAGCCGCGGCCCGCATGAAGTGCCAGAACAACCTCAAACAGATCGGCCTTGCCTTTCACAGCCACCACGACTCGCTCAACCGGTTCCCGAAAGGGGGTACGCACGTGCATCCTCCGTCGTCGCCTTCCGGCGCCGACCCGAATGCGACCACCCCGCAGGCGCGCGAGGCGAGTTGGAGTTGGGCGTACCACATCCTGCCGTACCTCGAACAGGACAACCTACACAAGAACACGGACCCTGCCCTCGTGAAAGGCACTCCGGTGAAGACGTACTTCTGCCCAGTGCGGGGCCGCACGGCGCGAGTGATCAATGGTGATGCCAAGATCGACTACGCCGCGAACGCGGGCAGCACGAGTACCGGCTCCAACGGCGTGGTGATGCAGAGCACGCTGGGCGCGATCCGGTTCGTCGAAATCACCGACGGCACCAGCAACACAGTCTTGGTCGGCGAGAAGCAGATGAACATTGCCGCGTTCGGCCGCACTGTCGACGACAACGAGTCGTACTGCATCCCCGGCTGGAACGACGACTGGGAAGTGTACCGGGGCGCGGGCCGCCCGGCGCACGACTTCGCGGACGACTGCGATGCGAACGCGTCGCAGGTGTTCGGGTCGCCTCGCGCGGGCGGGTTCCACGTCGCATTCTGCGACGGATCCGTGCGCGCCATTCGCTACTCGGTCTCGACTGTCACCTGGATGCGCGCGTGCGTTCGCAACGACAACGAAGTGCTGAACGCAACCGACCTGTGACCCAGGTCGCGAGACACGGCGGTCCAATGCGGGTATGAACGAGGAAGCCGCCCTACTCGCGGCGATCCTCGCCAACCCGGATGAGGACACATTTCGCCTCGTGTTCGCCAACTGGCTCGACAAGAACGGACAGGGCGAGTGGGCGGAGTTCATCCGGCTTCCGTGCGCCCGCTGCCGATGAGGCTGCCAAATCTCGAACGTCTGCACAAACTCCAACTGGGAGGCAACCGCGACGGTGCCACGCTCGCCTCCGCGGACTCCGGGTCGCGGCTAAACGGCCACCCGCACTTATCCCGCACGGCCCAGGATGTAACGCCCTGGATCGACCTCTGTTCGCAATATCCGTAACTGCTCGTCGTTCGGTTCGACGGTGGTGCCGAGCGGGTCGCCTGCCTCCAGCGCGAAGCCGGTCGCGGCTCGCACCTGTTCCAGCGTCTTGCCGGGGTGAATGCTTTTCACACGCATCCGCTTCGTGTCCGAAGCGAAGTCGAACACGCACAGGTCGGTGATGACGCGGTGCGGACCGGTGTGCGCCGGCAAACCCGCAGCTTCGCGCGCACCGGGACCGGTCAGGTAGCCCGGCGTGGTGAGGAAGTCGAGCTTCTCCACAAACTTCTTCGCGTCGTGCTTCATCACGATCAGCGTTTTCCAGCAGAACGACGCGAGGTCGTTCGCGCCGCCGCTGCCGGGGAGCCGCACTTTCGGTTTGTCGTGCGGCCCGATCACGGTGGAGTTCAAGTTGCCGTAAGGATCGATCTGCGCGCCGCTGAGGAACGTGTAGTCCACCATTCCGCGCTGGCAGAACTGCATCACGTCGGCCATCGAGGTCGCGAGCACGGCCTTGTGGAACGTGGTGCTGTCGCCGACGCTCACCGGCATCGTGGGTAAGAGCGGAGCGATGCCGCCGGCCTCGAACATGATGATCAGATTCGGGGCGTGCGTCCGCTGTGCGAGCATGGCCGCGGCGCATGGGAGCCCGGTCCCGACCGCCACGGTTTTGCCGTCGTCGAGTTCGCGCGCTGCGCAACAAATCATCAGTTCCATCGGGCTGTACGGCATGGTGTGTTCCAGTTCCGGCCGGGGATTCACGCGGACGGAATCCCGCGCGAGTGTTATTCTTTATCAACACACCGCGATTCGCAACCATCGGTTTCTTGCCTTCGAGGAATACTTACGTGAGTTCAGTTCCCGCACCCACCCCTGTCGAAACTGCGAAGCCGCAAGCGGCCCGCAAGCGGCGGGTGTTCTGGTTCTTCGCGGCCATTGTGAGCGTTCACCTGCTCGTACCGCTCGCGTTCCTGCCGTACACGTTCGCGTGGTGGGGCATCGCGGTGCTGATCGTCGGGAACTTCATCTTCGGCTCGCTCGGCATCAACCTCGGCTATCACCGGATGCTGACGCACACGGCCGCGAAGTTCCCGAGGCTCCTCGAACGTCTGTGGGTGCTGTTCGGCGTGTGCAGTATGGAAGGTTCGCCCTTGTGGTGGGTCTGCACGCACCGGATGCACCATCAGCACAGCGACGAGGAAGGCGATCCACACAGCCCGAAGGATCACTTCTACTGGGGTCACATGGAGTGGATCTACACCGCCGACGAGCGGCGTCAGCGGCTCGACACCTACGCGAAGTACGTCCCCGATCTGATGGGCGACAAGTTCCTGCGATGGCTGCATCGCGGCGAGAAGTGGCTGCTGGTGTGGCTGGCTCACGTGGTGGCGATAACAGGGTTGGGCTTCGGTGCCGGTTTCCTGTTCTTCGACACGACGGACGCCGCGGTGCAGTTCGGGGTGCAGTGGTTCCTGTGGGCGGTGATCGTGCGAACGGTGTACGTGTGGCACATCACGTGGCTGGTGAACTCCGCGGCGCACCGCTGGGGCTACCGCAACTACGGCACCAATGATGGCAGCCGGAACAACGTGGTCGTTGCGATACTGACCAACGGCGAGGGGTGGCACAACAACCACCACGCGGCGCCGCGTGCGTGTTCGCAGGGTCACCGGTGGTGGGAGATTGACCTGACGTTCACGTTCGTTCGCGCGCTGCAACTGGTGGGCCTTGCGTGGGACGTGGCGCCCGTGAAGGTGCCCAAGCACATCGCCGGAGGCGCGTCCCCAGAAGGCGAGCGGGGGGCGTAAGCCCCCTGATGCTTCGACGAACGACACACACCACGACACCATCAGGGGGCTTACGCCCCCCGCTCGCCTTCGCTCGATCACCCGATCGGGATTACCGTGATCAGTTCGTCGGCGTGCAGCCCGGCATAGAGACCGTCGTAGGTGACCGGCGTGCCGAACGGCAGCGTGGAAGGAGCGTTCGCCCCACCCGTGCTCACCTGCTCGAACGTGAACACGCGGGCGAACGAGTTGGTCCGGTTTGCACTCGCCGCGACGAGTTCAGCGCGGCCGTCGCCATTCGTGTCGCGGAGCGCCAGCCGCGCACCGCTCGGGTCGGTCGGCGTGAACGCATAGAAACTACCGACAAGCCCGAGGTTGCTCGCCTGCGCGCCGGGGTTGTTGCTCAGGGTCGCACCGGACCACACTTTCACGTGCGCCGGACCGCCGCGGTCTGGGCTGATCGCCAGTTCCGCGAACCCGTCGCCGTCCATGTCGCCCACGGCGGCATTCAAACCCGACCACAGACCCGCGAACGCGATGAAGTCGGGCGTCAACCGTGTGGCGATCCCGTTGCGCAGGTCGGCCCCGCTGTACACCGCGACCCGTCCCTCGGCCTGTCCGCCGGTCGTGACGACCACATCCGCGAACCCGTCCCGGTTGAGGTCACCGGCCGCGACGCGGGCACCGCCCCGGAATGCCGGGTTGTCGAACGCGAAGAAACTCGACTGCAGTTGCAACCCGCCGCCGACCACGTGGAACGTCTGGATGTGTGGACCCGCGCCCGCGTCGGCCGAGACGACCAGTTCTGAACGGCCGTCGTGGTCGATGTCCGCGGCCGCGAGGAACAGCCCACCGGTGAACCCCCGGAAGATCACCGTCTGGTTCACCAAGATCGAGCCGTCGCGCCCGTCCATCAGTTGAACCACGGCTTGCGGGCCGGCACCGGTGGTGAATGCGTAATCGGTAACGCCGTCCCCGTTGAAGTCACCACTCGCGACCCGGAGAGCGCCGCGGTAACCGGCGAACGGGATGAGCCGGCGCCCGGTGTCGGTCAGCACGCCGTCGGAGACGGTGAACAGCGATACGGTGCCGTCCGTATTCCCGGTGAACGCAAGAAGTTGGGTTCCCGGTCCCGAAATCTGAGTGAAGTCTGGGGTCGCAGTTGTGGTCGGGGTTCCATCGTTCACGGTCGCGCTCACGAGTTCGCTCGCTGCCCAGCCGAAATCCCGCAACGCGGCCACATCCAGCGCCGACCAGTTCACCCGCGTCCCGTAGTTCAGCGACGGGTCGAGGCTCACGCTACGACCACCAATCGTCAGCCCGTCGGCCCAGTGCGACCCGTCTGAGTTGATCGGCACCGCTCCGCCGTACACCCCCTGAGCGTTCGCCCCACGGAAGTGCCCGCCCTGGACCTGGCTCGTCCACTGGGACGCGGTGCCGATTCCGAGCACGTGACCGAGTTCGTGCGTCGCGACCGAGTAGAAGTCGAGTTCGGTCGTGTCCAGCCCGTCTGTCGTCTGGCCAAAGTGCCAGTTCTGTGTGTTATCGAAGGTGATGCTCCCGCCCCAAGGCGCGAACCCGGTGTGGCCGCGAGACTGGACCGTGTTGAGCCACGCCTGCGTGCCGGAGATGCTGTATCCGCCGAACCCGCCAAGCCCGGCCGTTGAACCGGGGAGGGCGCGTGCACCAACGTAGATGCGAAGCGTGTTCGCGCCGACCGCCAGGTTCGCCACGCTGGCCGGACCGCCAGTGGCTGGGTCGAAGAACGTCGCGGTCCAGGTGTTCCCGCCAGCCGGAGAGATGGCTGCGAGGTTCGTACGCAGGCTCCCGCCCAGTTCGCTCGCCACGCGTTCCATGATTGCGCGGGCCTCGGCGTTGTTGAAAAACCCACCGACATCGCGAGAGTAGTCCAGTTGGATCAGAACCGCGGGCACTTCGCGGGCTTCGAGACTTTCGAGCCGAAGAACGGGGCGTTGGGTCTTCACCGAGGAGGTGCGGTTCAGCCACTTGAACATGCGTGTTGCCTCAAGTCCGTGCGGGGCCCACGGCGCGAGCGCATGAGCGCCCGCGCCGGTACAACCGACTGCAGCGGAGGGTCCAGTTGGTGGTGCGGTAAGCGGTCCTGGCGGCGTCACGACCGCGGGACGAGTTCGGCCAGAGCCACCAAGTGCGAGTCGGGTGGAACCGGACCGATCCGAGAGTGGGCCGAGATGAGCCAGGCGACCGGACGGAAGGGAACCGGGTGCCTCGCGGGTTCGGCTGGTGTCTTGCTGGCACCCGCTTGCCGGTTGATCGGGGAGGGCCGATCGGAACGCGGCGTGCGTTTCAGATACGAGTCTTTAGGACACCGTTGTGGAGCGCGTCAACGCGCGAGATTACAAGGATTTCGTGGTTTCGCTCGGTTATGCTGGGCGCATCAAAACCCCCGCCCCGAATGGACACTGTTTTCATGTGCCGACACTCATTGTGTAAAGTGGCGGGAACACGTTACCCCGCGAATGCGCAGCGCACCCGGCGCTAACAGGGCTGTACAATCGGGTTCGTAACTTCTTCCCATTGGAGATGCCAATATGAACCGACGCACGTTCCTCGGCGTCGCGAGCGCGGCGCTGATACCCCCGACCTTGCGGCCGGGGTTCGCCAGAGCCGACGACAAGGCGCTCACGAAGTTCCAGATCGCGTGTATGACGCTGCCATACTCGCGATTCCCGCTGGCTCGCGCGTTAGAAGGTCTCAAGGGCGCTGGCTACACGTTCGTCGCGTGGGGCACCTCGCACAAGGAAGACGGCAAGGATGTGCCGGTGATTGCGCGAGACGCGCCGCCGGAGAAAGCAAAGGAGTTGGCGAAGAAGTGCCGCGACATGGGCCTCGAACCGGTGATGATGTTCAGCGGCATCTATCCCGAAGCGAAAGATGGCCTGGAGGTACTCACACAGCGATTGAAGCAAGCTGGTGCCGCCGGTGTGCCGCAGGTGCTCACGTTTGGTCACACGAAAGGCGGCAACCACAAACTGTGGGTCGAGCGGTTCAAACAGCTCGGACCGATCGCAAAGGATAACAACGTGATGCTCGTCGTGAAGCAGCACGGCGGCGAAACCGGCAGCGGCGAGGCGTGTGCCGCGATCACCAAGGAGGTGAACCACCCGAACGTGAAGGTGAACTACGACGCGGGGAACGTGCTCGACTACCTCGACAAGGATCCGATTCCCGACATCAAGGCGTGCGCGGCCGAGGTGTGGAGCTTCTGCATCAAGGATCACCGCAACTGGCCGAAGGACGAGGACTGTGGCCCGGGCTTCGGAGAGATCGACCATTACAAACTGCTGCACCCAGTCGCGTTCACGGGCCGCGCGATGCCGCTGGCGTGCGAGAACATCTTCGCGCCGCTGGTGCCGCGCCCGGAGAAACCCGAAGGCGTGGACGCGCTCGCGAAGCGCGCGAAAGAGTTCCTCGAAGTGGTGATCGCCGGGTTGCAGACCGTGAAGTGAAAAGACAGGGAGGAGTTCGCGTCTTGGTTTTAGCCCTCTCCGAGGGCTAAAACTAAGCCCCGTGTCCGTGCCCGTGCCTGCCCCGTCTTTTCCATCTCCTGTCCGCTACTACGCGTCGTACAACCACACGTCCACGATTTCGCCTGACGCGAGCGTGTCGCGGTCGGCTGGCACCAGCACGAAGCCGTCGGCAGTCACGGTGCTGCTGAGGTTCGACCCGCCGCCGGACGCGACCGGCACAACGCCGCTGCCTTCGCGCTTCACACGCACGTAATCGACGCGCCCGACTGCGGACGCAATTCGCTCCGCGAGCGTCAGCGTCTCCTTGCGGTAAGGCAACTCCCACAATCGCCCGCCGAGGCGCCGCACCACGCGCCCGGCGAAGAGGTCGTAGGCACACAGACACGAAGCGGGATTACCCGGCAGGAGGAAGAGAAGGGGTGAAGGGGAGAGGGGGAGAGCAGGAGAACGAGACACAAGGAAGCCGATTCCGAGTGGCGCAGCTGGGCGCAGCGCGACGCCATGCACCGCGAGTTCGCCCAGTTCGGCCACAGCTCGCGGAGCGTGATCCTCCGTGCCGACTGACGTGCCACCAGAGACGAGAACCACGTCTGCATCGGTCGCGGCATCGCGAATCGCGTCGCGCACGGCGTCGTAGTCGTCGCGAACGTATCGCACGGACAACACGTCCGCACCGTCGCGGTGTGCGAGCGTGGCGAGCATGGGCGAGTTGCTGTCCACGATCTTGAAGCCTTCGGGCATCGCACCGGGTGGGAGCAGTTCGTTCCCGGTCACGAGGATCGCGACCCGCGGCCGGCGCACGACCCGCACCGTCGCAACGCCCACCGACGCGAGCAGTCCCACATCCTGCGGTCGAAGCCGGCGCCCGGCGGGAAGCACCTCACGCCCCTTCGTCACGTCTTCACCGATGCGAGCGATGTGCTGGCCGGCGGTCACCGGCACGCGGGCCGACACGCAGCCAGCCGGTTCGGGCTGCGCGAACTCGGCCATCAGCACCGTGTCGGCTCCGTTCGGTATCGGCGCGCCGGTGGTAATGCGAACCGCGTGCCCGGGAGACACCTCGCCGACAAAGGGCCGCGCCGGGAGCGATTCACCCACCACCGCGAGTGAGCGCGCCGCGGCGGTGTCTTCGGCGCGCACCGCGAAGCCGTCCATCGCGGACCGCGCGAATCCCGGCACATCGACCGCCGAGACGACCGGTTCCGCGAGTACGCGTCCGGCCGCTTCGAACAACGAAACTGCTTCGGCCGAGATCGCACCGGTTCGCGCATCGAGGAGCGCGAGAACGGCGTCCACGGTGGCGCGTTCGCGGAAGCCGCGCATCCGCACGTCGAAGAACGGAGACTTGTCTGGATCGGTCATTCACTCACTCCGAGAATGTATAACCGGTACAACCGCAACTTCTTGCCGCGTTTCCCAAACCTGCGAGCCCAGCGCGACCTGCGCAATCGCCTGTTTGCCACGCAATTCGCCTGTGATTTGCTCAAGCGGCGAGTTGTGGACACGCAAGTCGGCGCTACATTTGGAAGTCAAGTACGTTGCCGTGCCACAGACGCGGCTCGCGGGACGAATGCCCCGCGTCCCTTATCCACGAGCACGGACCGCCGAACCGACGCTGGAGCGACTTCCATGAACACCAAGCGTTTCTTCCTGGCGCTGATCGCCTTCACTCTGATGCTGCCGTTGTCCGGGTGTGGGTGCCGCCGTCACTGTAACCGTTCCGGCAGTTTCGCCCCGCCACCAGGCTGCGACAGGGGTGGCCTGCCGCCGGGCTACGTCCCCGGCTTGCACCCGTAGTCGGTGTGAAATCTTGAATGAAAGTTCGCCCCGTGCGGACCGGAGGAAGCGCCGGTCCGCGCGGGATTCGTTTAGCCCGCACATCTGTCGCCACCGCACTCCTTTCGCCAATCGTGTCTGTTTTCCCCGTCGCGCCAGCACTCCGTCTCTCCCCCAATCTCCGACAAAATTTGTACCCTCTGTGGTTGCACGACGCACGTCCCCGCGCATTATTTCTCCGGACGGCAGGGGAACGCCGCGGCTCGCCGCGTTAAAGGAGTCACCACGATGAAAAAGCGCCTCTTGTGCCTCGGCTTACTGGCCGCGGTCTCTCAACTCTTCGCGACGGGGTGTATCTTTCACCCTGTTGCCCGCTGGCGGGCGAACCACCCGTGCCACGCGTGCGGTCCGCTCGCGCACCCGGTGCTCCACCCGATCCAGACGCGGCGTGCGATTCTCGGCGAACACGTCGGACCGATCGTTCCGCCGTGCCACGGGTGCGGAACGCAGGGCGTGCCGGTGGGACAGGGCGGTGTGCCCCACGAGGGCGTCTCGGTCACGCCAACCGGGTATCCGCCGATCGGCAACCCGGCCATCGGGTACCCGATCCCGATCACGCCCGGCCCGAAGGTGATCCCGTCGCACGAACTGCCCTCGCCGATGCCGCTACCGAAGTCGGGTAACTGACAACCAATTGTCATTGATCCGGGCCGCGCGGGTCATTCACGCGCGGCTCTTTCGCTTTTTCCTCCGCCGAACTCCCACGCAAGTACAGCGGTTCCAGTGCGAACAGTTCTCCCCGCGTGAGCGGCGAAAGTCTTCGCCCGACCGCGAACACGCTCTCCACGCGTGCCTCGCGATCACTTTCGTGCACACACGGGTTCGCGCTCGGTATCTGCGAGCTGTAAACGCTCACGCCCGGCCCGCTCACCAGATCGCCGCTCGCCATGTTCGTGGCGAACGCCCCTGCAGCAAGAATCTGAAGCGGGTTCGCGGGGAGCCAGCCGTCGTGTCGCAATGCGAACCGCTGTGCGTAGACGTGCCCTTGCAACGCGTCCGCGATCACCCATACGTGATGCGATTCTGTGGGTGCCTGGTGCGCGATGGCGGCGAACGTGTCCACCGCACGCAGTTCGCAGTCGGTCGCGTAGCTGATCGCCTTTGCGGTCATGAGGCCCACGCGTAGACCTGTGTAACTTCCCGGTCCGCGACTCACCATCACGCCGGTCAAATCGGTTGGCTTTAGCGACTGGGCTTTCAGCAGCGAGCCGATGGTGGAAGTCATTTCGCGAGCGTGCCGGCGCGACGAATCGAGTTCAACCGCAGCGACGATTGCGGTTCCGCGTGCCAGCCCGACGCGGGCGATGCGGCCGGACGTTTCGAGGATCAGCCAGTTCTCGTTCATGTGCCTTCCCCACAACGGTGCTGTCCGCGGCGCGAGAGCGTTCGCAGAATGTAAAGCATTCTAACGCGGAGCGAACACGATGTCCGAGACGGCCACCATGCACATCGACGGCGCGTCACGCGGCAACCCAGGGGCCGCGGCGTACGCCGTCGTACTTGCACGCCCGGGAATGCCAGTCGTCGAAGAGGCAGACACGATAGGCACCGCGTCGAACAACGTGGCCGAATACACCGCGCTCGTGGAGGGACTGGCGCTCGCGGTCGAACTCGGAGTGAAGAAGGTCCAGGTGTTCAGCGACAGCGAACTGATGGTGAAGCAGATGTCTGGCGTGTACAAGGTGAAGCACGAAGACTTGCGCCCGCTGTACGAAGAAGCGTGTCGGCTGCGAAAGCAGTTCGAGCAGGTGACGATCGCGCACGTGCGCCGCGAGCAGAACAAACGCGCCGACGCCATCGGCAACGACGCGCTCGACGGCAAGCCGCGCAAGCGGGGCGCGGCTTTCTTGCCCTCTCCCCTTGCGGGAGAGGGGAAAACCAAAACCAACGTTGATGACGCGGGCGTTCGCGCCGACGCGATCCAGTGCCTCGCGGACGCGGCGAAGCACTGGGCCGCGAACGGTGTGGCCAAGCTCCCGCCGGAAGCGGTGTGGGAACAACTCTGGTCGCTGCTCGATGAAGCAGGTGTGTTGAAAAAGAAGAAGGCGAAGTGACATGCCGGACATTCTGTTCTTCGACGAGATCACCGACGCGGAAGCGACTCTCGTTGGCGGGAAAGGACTAAGCCTCGGCAAGACCGCGCGCGCCGGGCTGCCGGTGCCGAACGGGTTCGTCATCACCACGCAGGCGTACCAGCGATTGGTCGAACGCGGCATTCGCTCCGATGCCGGCTTCGCGCGCGCGATCGCAAACGCTTACCAGACGTTAGGCGGCGGGTTGGTCGCGGTGCGTTCGAGCGCGACGGCCGAAGACGCGGCCGACACCAGTTTCGCCGGGCAACAAGAAACCATTCTTGGCGTGCAAGGCGACGAGCCGCTGCTTGACGCGATCGAGCGCTGTTGGCGGTCGCTGTTCACCGAGCGCGCGGTCGCGTACCGCGCGAAGCAAAACGTGGACGCAGTTGGCCTCGCGATGGCGGTGGTGGTGCAGAAGCTCGTCCCCGCGGAATCGGCTGGCGTGCTGTTCACACGCGACCCGCTCGACGCCAACGGCAAGCGGATGCTCGCGGAGGCGTCGTGGGGTCTGGGCGAAGTGGTGGTATCGGGCCGGGTGCAACCGGACTGGTTCACGCTCGACCACGCGACCGGAGCCGTGCTCACGCGCACGCTCGGCTCGAAAGCGGTGCGGGTGACAGCGGGTGTCGAGGAACACGTTCCCGCCGATCTTCAGCGGCAATTCTGTGTGAGTGACACCGCATTGTTACAACTCGCGGAGTTGGGGCGCAAGGTCGAAGCGTTTTACGGCGACGCGAGAGATATCGAATGGGCCTTCGCGGGCGGCACGTTCCACCTGTTGCAAGCGCGGCCGATTACCGTCGCCGGCGCGGTCGAGCGCGAACAGGTGCGGCAAACGGTCATCGCCGAACTGAAGGCGAAGACCGACGCCCGTGGAACCGTGTGGGTGCGGTACAACCTAAGCGAAGTGTTGCCAGAACCGACGCCAATGACGTGGGCGGTCGTGCAGCGGCTGCTCGCTGCCGACGGCGGTTTCGGCGCGATGAACCGCGACCTCGGCGCCCGCCCGGACCCTTCACTGGGTTCGCTGTCCGGCTTCGACCTCGTCGCCGGGCGGCCGATGGCGAACCTCTCTCGCCTCCCGCGGATGCAGTTCGCGCGCCCGCCGTTCGAGTACCCGCTCGGCATCTACAAGAAGGAACCGCACAAGGCGCTTGATCCGAAGCCGGCACTGAACCCGCTCGCGGGTCAGGGGTGCTTCTTCGGTGCGCTCGCGCTGCCGGGGATGATGCTGAGCATCACGCGACTGATGAGCACCACGAGGAAGCAGTCGGCCAACTTCGCGCAGAAGTTCGAGCGCGAGACGATCCCCGCGTTCGCGTTCGCGTCATCACAGGCCCTCACGCAGAAGTGGTCGGAGATGGATCCGCCGACGCTGGTGCGCGAGTTCGAGACGTGGACGAACAAGACGCTCGTGGAGTTTGCCCGCGACAGCCTGAAGCCGACGGTGTTCGCCGACCTCGCGTGGAACGAGTTGGTCGCGGCACTCAAGCCGAAACTGGGCGAGGAGCGTGCTCGCGTCGCGGTGGGAGAACTGAGTTTGGGCGCCGCACCGCCGGGCGACGCGAATCTCCCCGGCGGCGTCTGCGACCTCGCTTCCGGAAAACTGGATCGCGCCACGTTTCTGGAGCAGTTCGGGCACCGCGGCACGAACGAAATGGAACTCGCGCAACCGCGATGGACGGAATCGCCGCGAGAGTTGGACAAACTGGTTCGCGGAGCGCACGCCCGCGAGTATATTTCCGCTGTGGCAGACGTGGAGAAAATCGCGACCGAAGCTCAGCTCAGCGGGCCGTTCCGCGACCAACTCAAAGTGAAGGTGGAACGCCTTCGTACCTATCTCGGACTTCGCGAAGCCGGCAAGCACTACCTGTTGATGGGCTATCAGGTCATCCGCGCAATTCTGCTCGAACTCGACCGCCGGTTCGGGTTGAACGGCGGCATCTTCTTCCTCACGCCCGCCGACTTGCCGGACCTGCTCGCGGGCAAAGATCTCTCCGCGAAGATTGCTAACGCGCGCAAACTCCGCCAGACACAACTATCGCTGGAAGTGCCGCCGGTGCTGTTCAGCGACAATCTGGAAGTGATCGGTCAACCGCTGCCGGTTCCGCCGGGCGGCGACGCACTGGAGGGCGTCGCGTTGTCCGCGGGCGTGGCAGAGGGCTTCGCGCTGGTGCTGACCGAACCGACTGCGGCCCCGCCGGAAGGCGGGTACATTCTGGTGTGTCCGTCCACGGACCCGGCGTGGGTGCCGCTATTCGTTCACGCGAAGGCGCTGGTGATGGAAACGGGCGGCGTGTTGTCGCACGGCGCGATCGTGGCGCGCGAGTTCGGCCTGCCTGCCGTGGCCGGTTTGCCCGGTGTGACGCAGCGGCTGAAGACTGGGCAAACGCTCCGCGTCGATGGCGGAAGAGGCACAGTGACGATTGTGAGCGAAGCGGTGTGATTCAGGGACGAAAACGACGAAGCCCGCCGAGCTACCTCGGCGGGCTACTGTTGTTTCCGGTCGCCGCTTGCGGCGTCGTGTCACCCGATCAGTTCCTTCACCGGTTTGCCTTCGGGGCACAGTTCGATGGGGCGGCCGTCCTGCGCCTTGTACCACGTGTGCAGGTTCACACCGAGCGTCGTGTAGATCGTCGCGGCGATGTCCTGCGGGCTGACCGGTGTGTCGGTCACCACTTCCGCCAGCGCGTTCGTCTTGCCGACCACTTGCCCAACCTTCAAGCCGCCGCCGGCCATGATCGCGACGCCGGCCGTGGCCCAGTGGTCGCGGCCCGCGGTCGGGTTCACCTTTGGCGTGCGGCCGAAGTCGCCGAACCAGACTACCAGCGTGTCGTCCAGCATCCCGCGAGCGTCGAGGTCTTCGACCAGCGCGCTCAACCCGCGATCCACGCGCGGCATGAGCCGGTCCTTCAGGCTCTTGAAGTTGTTCGTGTGCGTATCCCACCCGCCGTCGGTGACCGTGATGAACTGCACACCGGCTTCCACCAGCCGCCGTGCGAGCAAGCAGCCCTGACCGAGTGAGTTCTTGCCGTAACGCTCGCGGGTCTTCTCCGATTCGCGACCAAGATCGAACGCCGTTTTCGCGGCCGGTCCGGTGATGATGCCGTGCGCCTTCTCGTAGAATTCGTCGCGGGCCTTCACCACGCCCGGTGCTTCAACGGTCTTCTGGTAGTTCTCCAGGTCGGCGAGCATTGCATAGCGTCGGTCGAGTCGGATGCGCTCGGCATCGCTGCTCACTGCGAGGTCGCGCACCTTGAACGTGGCCGACGAAGGATCGTCCGGCACTTCAAACGGGTTGAACTGATCGCCGAGGAACCCCGCGATGCCGCCGTTGAAGCGGCGGTCGATGCTGCGGCCGAGTTGCACGAACGGGAGCATGCCGTTTTCGTAACCGCGTTCCTTCGCAACGACCGAGCCGAAGCACGGGAACGGCAGCGACGCGTTGAACTTGTGCCCGCTCATCATCAGGTGGTCGGCGGTGCCGTGCGACCCGTTCTTCGGGTCGTGGCCGCGAATCACCGCGAGTTTATCGGTCTGCTTCGCGAGCATCGGCACCACGTCGGTGAAGCGCACGCCCGGTAGCGTGGTCGGGATGGTGCTGAACTCGCCGCGGATTTCAGCCGGCGCGTCGGGCTTCGGGTCGAACGTGTCGATGTGGCTCGGACCACCCTGCATCCACATGAGGATACACCGCTTGGCTTTCGCCTTTGCGAGCGGCGCTTCGGCGCGAGCCTGAAGGTAGTGCGGCAACCCGAGGCCGAACGCGGCGAGGCCGCCAACGCGGAGGAACGTGCGGCGCGAGACGCCGGAACAGTCGGTCGCGGTGCCAGTGGTGAGGTCCAGCATTGGCGTAACACCCTTTGGTGGGCTTGGCAGGAGGAAGGCAGTTCAGGTGGGCAAGCGGGCGGTATCCCGTCATTCAAAAAGATCGGTTAATCTCGCCCCAGTGTCAACCGAAATCCAGATGTCCGCGAATGCGAATATTGTTCTGGAACTCGCCTTGCTTCCGTGGTACTCTCCACTTCCTGCCTCGCAACCCACCCTCTTCACTAGTCATGGTGTTCGCATGATTCGCACGCTCGTCGCCGCTCTGTTTGTGGCATGTTTGCCGCAGTTCGTTACCGCCGCGGAACCGGCCCCGGCCCCGCACGCCAAGTCGAAGGTCGCCGTTGGAGAAGCCGCACCCGCGTTCACCATCAAGGATGCGACCGGCAAGATCGTCAATCTGGCCGAACTGACCGCCAAGGGGCCGGTCCTCGTCCGCCTCACCTGCGGTTGCTCTGGCTGCGACAAGGAACTCGCGTACTTCCAGAAGATCAACGAAGTGTACAAGGACAAGGGGCTGATCAGTCTGTACGTGTTCAAGGAACCCGACGCGAAGATGGCCAAGTACGCCTCCGACAAGAAGATCGATGTGCTGTACGCGGTCGACACGAAGGGCGATAGCTGGGGCACATTCCAGACGAAGAGCATGCCGACGAACTTCCTGATCGCCAAGGGCGGGAAGATCGTTTCCATCGCGGCTGGGTGCGACCCGAGTGGGCTGCTCGCGAACGTCGTGTCCGACAAGACCGGCAAGTTGCTCGGCGTCGATGTGGTGGACGTGAAGAACAAGGTCGAGAAGAAGTAATTGATCTGCCTTCGCCGCTTCGCGGACACGAGCCGCCCCTCCGGGGGGCGGCTTTTTTCGTTGGTCGAGTTTCAATCGTGTTCCGCGATAAGAGCCTTTCGCTTGGCGCTGCTGTCGCTAGAATGGCACGGCCGTAGGCACCTATCACCCAACCTAGAGGCTCCCACAATGCCCACGCCAACCGCCGACATTGGACTCATTGGACTCGCTGTCATGGGCGAGAACCTCGTCCTCAACATGGAGTCGCACGGGTACACCGTCGCCGTGTACAACCGCACCACTGCGAAGGTGGACGAGTTCGTCACCGGGCGCGGGGCGGGCAAGAAGTTCGTCGGTGCCAAGTCGCCTCAGGAGTTCGTCGCCAGCATCAAGCGCCCGCGCAAGATCATCATGCTCGTGAAGGCCGGCAAGGCGGTCGATGATTCCATCGCGATGGTTGCGCCCTTCCTCGAAGCGGGCGACATCCTCATCGACGGCGGGAACACGCACTTTCCCGACACGACGCGCCGCATGAAGGAACTCGCACCGAAGGGCATTCGCTTCGTCGGCTCAGGTGTCAGCGGCGGTGAAGAGGGCGCGCTGAAGGGCCCAAGCATTATGCCCGGAGGGGATGCCACCGCGTGGCCCGAGATCAAGCCCATCTTCCAGGCCATCGCCGCAAAGGCGAAGGACGTGAGCGGGGCCTTAGCGCCATGCTGCGACTGGGTCGGGCCGGAAGGCTCCGGTCACTTCGTGAAGATGGTTCACAACGGCATCGAGTACGGCGACATGCAGCTCATCTGCGAGTCGTACCACCTGCTCAAGGACATCTGCGGGATGGCCCCGCCCGAACTGAGCGGCGTGTTCAGCAAGTGGAACAAGGGCGTGCTCGACAGCTACCTCATCGAGATCACGACCGAGATCCTCGCGTACACCGACCCTGAAACCGGCAAGCCGTTAGTCGATAGCATCCTCGACACGGCCGGGCAGAAGGGCACCGGCAAGTGGACCACGGACGCGGCCACCGACAACGGCGTGCCGCTGACACTGATTGCGGAAGCCGTGTTCAGCCGCTGCATATCGGCCCAGAAGGACGAGCGCGTTGCCGCGAGCAAGGTGCTGGCCGGGCCGGTAGTGCAGAAGGCTGCCGACAAGGATCAGTTCACCGCGGACGTGGAGATGGCGCTGTACGCCGCGAAGATCGTGAGCTATGCGCAGGGTTACGCGCTGATGGCGGCCCAGGCGAAGGCGAGCGGGTGGGAACTGAACAACGGCGGCATCGCGCTGATGTGGCGCGGCGGGTGCATCATCCGGAGTGCGTTCCTCGGCAAGATCAAGGAAGCGTTCGACAAGAACCCGAAGTTGGTGAACCTGCTGGTGGACCCGTTCTTCGCGGGCGAACTGGGCAAGGCGCAGAGCGGGTGGCGTCGCGTGGTGGGTGCCGCTGCCGCCAACGGCATTCCGGTGCCGGCGATCTCCAGCGCGCTGGCGTACTACGACGGCTACCGTACGGCGCGGCTCCCGGCGAACCTGCTCCAGGCGCAGCGCGACTTCTTCGGCGCGCACACCTACGAGCGGCTCGACAAGCCCCGCGGCCAGTTCTTCCACACCAACTGGACCGGTCGCGGCGGCAACACCACCAGTAACGCCTACAACGCGTGACCTCCCAGGCGAGCGGGGGGGCGTAAGCCCCTGATGGCTATCTGCGCTCACACCTCATCGTAACCAGCAGGGGGCTTCCGCCCCTGCTCGCCTGACCCCAGAGGGCGCCCGCGTGCATCGTCACTTCGCCCGCGCCCTCGTCGTCGTGTTCCTGTTCGCGGGTACGGCGTTTGCGCAACCGCCGGCGCCGAAGCACAAGATCGTCGCCACCGATCGACAGACTGTTACCGCGACCATCACCTACGAGATGAAGACGACGAAGTTCGCGGTGACGAAGTGGATGGTCTTTCTGCCGGAACCGCCCGAATTGCCGTCGCAAGGGAAGGTGAAAACGACCGCGACACCGGGCGGCAAGTTGGTGACGGAGCGAAGCCCACTCGCGCGCACCGTGCGATATTTCGAACTCTCGGTCGCGAACCCCGTACCCGGCGGCGGGCTGTCACTGAAACTCGAAGTGGAAGCAACCCTTCGCGCGCGAACACTGGTGGAACTGCAAGACGGCGAAGCGCCGCCCGCGGTCGTCGCGCTCACCGCCACCGAGAAGAAGTATTACCTTTCCTCGACCACCTGCGTAGATCACGACGCGAAACCGTTCCAGGCGTGGCTGGACGCGAAGGAGTTGCGGCGGGGAAAGACCGAGACGCCGACCGACTTCGCCGCGCGTGTGCTGGAAGTGATCCGCGCCGATTACACCTACCACTACGACCCCGAAGAGGATAAGCGTGCGTCGGTCGCGTGTAAGGCGAACGCGACCGACTGCGGCGGGATGACGTACCTGTTCGTCGCGGCGATGCGGGCCAGCGGTGTCCCGGCCCGCGCACTTGTCGGCCGACAGGCAATCACGCGTAAACCGGGGACCACGGCCGCGCAACAGGATCACGAACGGCCGCATGTTCGCGCCGAACTGTACGTCGCGGGCGTTGGCTGGGTGCCGGTCGATCCGTCCTACGCGCGGTCCGGGAAGAGCAAGCCGGTCGCGACGTTCGTCGGCCACGACCCCGGCGACCTGTTGGTGTTGCACCTCGACGTCGATTTGCAGTTACGGTACCCGGACAGGGTGCGCGAGACTCAACTGCTCCAGCTCGGCCCGCACTACTGGTCAAAGGGAAACGGCACCTTCGACGGCTACTTTGGTCCGACCGGCTGGGAACTGAAGGCGACCCCCTTCGAGAAGAAGTGACACGATGGACGAGCAACTGATCGCCCTGTACCACCGGCACGTCGCAACCGCGTTCGACCGGCGCACGCGGCTCGCGGCGCTCGTCGAACAAAAGGCCGCCGGCGAGAAGTGGGCTTACGACGTGGGCGCCGCGGCGCTGTCGTTCGGCAAGTTGAAGTTCGAGGCGCCGGTGATTGGCTCACACGCGAGCAGCAACGACTCGTGGCTCTGGGCGTGGTCGAACCGGAACCTGAGGCTCACAATCACCAACCGCGCGCTCGGCGACCTCGTTCGCGTCACCGCTCACCGGCTCACCGTGCCGATGTTCGCGCACGCCGGCTTCTCGGTCGAGCCGTTGCTCGGCGCCGAACTCACGAAGCACGCGGCCGACGTGCTTGGCACCATCCTGGCGCGCGAACTCGAGTACGACGCGCACTACGTCACGACGGAACCCGGCCACCGCTCCGCGATCCTCGTTCGCGACGACCGGCTCAAGTTCACCGAGCGCTACCCGCTGCACCGCGTTCTGACGCTGTTCCCGAAAGCGATCCGCGCGCTCCCGGTGTCCGACCACCGCGCCGCGCTCGCGGCCTACGCACAAGACTACGCACTCACCGTTACCGAGGAGCCTGGCACGCTCAAGATCGGCGACGGCAAGGGCGAAGTAATCGCGACCTTCGACGAACACGACCGGTTGAAGAAGCTGGACGGAACGAACGTGGCCGCGCCGCCGGAGAAGAAGCCCACACTCGCCAAGCCCGTGAAGAAGGTCGCCACGAAGCCAGTGGCGAAGAAGCTGGCCAAGAAGCCAGTTGCGAAGAAGGTGCCCGCGAAGCCCACGCCGAAGAAGCCAGTTGCGAAGAAGGTGCCCGCGAAGAAGCGGGCGAAGCCCACGCCAAAGGTCGTGAAGAAGCCCGTCAAGAAGCGGTAGCTCACCGCCAGGACGATTGCAAAGGAGTAGCACATGGCGTGTGCCTACTACTTTGAAAGACCCCGCGCGCCGGGGCGCTCGCTTTTCCTCCGCGTTCGCGTCTGGTAAGCTCGCGGCATCCCTCCCGGAGTGTCACCATGTCGCGCCGCGTCCTGCTCCTGTTCGCGCTCGTTGCTGTTGGGACTGTCGGCGCGTTCGCGCTCAACGCGCGGGTCGATCAACCCCCGCCACAAAAACCGCCTACGCCCCCGACGAACGTCCGCGAGTACGGGGCGCGGGGCGACGGTGCCACAGACGACTGGGAAGCCATCCAGAGCGCTGCCAAAGTCGGCGTGCTGCACTTCCCGACGGGAACCTACATCATCACCAAACCCGTCGTCATTGACCTGGCGAAGCTCGCAAAACGTCCGCTGCTTCCTCCTCCTCTGCCCGCGGGTAAAGATTCGGCCGATGCTGCCGTCGCGATCCGCGGCGAAGTCGGTGCACGTATCGTGATGGCCGGCGAAGGGCCGGCGTTCAAATTCGTGGGTTCGCACGCCGGAACCGCGGACCCGAAAACCGTGAAGCCGGAAGTGTGGAAGGAACGGATGCCGATCGTCGAAGGGATCGAGATCGTCGGCGATCACGACAAGGCCAACGGCATCGAAGCCACCGGCACGATGCAGCTCACCATCACGCGAGTACTCATCCGCAAGTGTCACCACGGCATCCACCTCACGACCCGCAACCGCAACGTGCTCATCGCGGACTGCCACATCTACGAGAACCGCGGCATCGGCATCTTTCTGGATGCGGTGAACCTGCACCAGATCAACGTGACCGGATGCCACGTCAGTTACTGCGACCTGGGCGGGATCGTCGCGCGTGCGGGCCAGGTGCGGAACCTCCAGATCACCGGGTGCGACATCGAGAGCAACCACGGCGCGAACAGCCCCGCGACCGCGAACGTGCTCATCGACAGCACTGGTGGCTCGAACGCCGAGGTCGCGATCACCGGTTGCACCATTCAGCATAATCACGTCGCAGCCGGCTCCGCGAACATCCGCATCAAGGGCCCGAGTGCGACCAAAGCGAAGGACACCGACGAACTGCGCGACGGGCACGTCACGATTACCGGGAACGTGCTGAGCGATGTGAAGGTGAACGTTCACCTGGATCACGCGCGCGGCGTCGTGATGACCGGCAACACGTGCTGGACCGCTTACGAACACAACCTGTTGGTCGAACACTCCACCGCGGTGACGGTGGGGCCGAACAACTTCGACCGCAACCCGCGGTACGCTGGCGAGGAGAAGCCGGAAACCGCCAACGACATCGTGTTCCGCGACTGTACCGACTGCACGCTGACCGGGTTCGCGATCTCGCGCGTGCGGGCGGCACCGGCCGGCATCACGCTGGAGAGGTGCGACCGGTTTAATGTCGGCAATCTGACGATATTGGACTGCGATGCTGTCGGATTGCTGCTGAAGGACGTGACGAACTCTCGCATTAGTGGCTGTCTGATCCGCGACGACCGCCCGAACACGGAATCGGTTTCGTTGAAGACGAGCGGCGGCCGGGCGAACATGATCGTGGACAACTACCTCGGCCGGCCGGCCGACATCCTGAAGGGCGTCGGTCTGGTGGAGCGGAACTACGACGGGAAGTGACTTCAGGGTGGTCCGCTCGCTCCGCGAGCGGTTGCTCTGGCCGCGCTGACGGCCTTCGCGCTGCGTCACACCGCGCGCGGAGCGAGCGGACCACCCCAAAGACAAGGAACCCATGCGACGGCGCCTCACCCTCCCGTTCCGCTATCTGTGGGCGTTCCCGGTAACGCTCTTGGGGCTGGCGCTCGTTCCGCCCACGCTGCTCACCGGCGGGCGAGTGCGCGTCGAGCGCGGCGCGCTGGAAATGTACGGCGGGTGTGCGAGGCTCTTCCTTCGCCGGTGTTTGCTCATCACACCGTCGGCCATGTGCATCGGGCACGGCCCGCACGGCCCACACGGCCCGCCGGACGTCCGAAAACGCTCTCACGCCGACGTCGCCAGTTCTGGACACACGACCGCCAGACGGCGCAGCGCGACCTCGGTTTCGATCTTTTCGATGGATCTCTGCTGCGTAAAGGCGACCCACGCGAGCAATTCGGCGCGTTCGTCGGGCGTCAGCGTTTCTTTCCTCTCACAGAGTTCGAGTATCCGGCGGTCCAACTCCGGCGGGATCGCGTACCCAGCGATCCGGCGCAGCGCCGCGACGGACGACGTGAGAGCGGCTTGCCACGCGGGTTCGAGGGGTGCGGTCGTAGACATCGATTGGACCTCCACAGCGATGACTCGATTGTAACTCCGTACCCGTGGCACGCCGACAACTACCCTTCTCCCTGTCCACCTTCGGC
The DNA here is from genome assembly GCA_005772955.1 of Planctomycetia bacterium. GTDB lineage: Bacteria > Planctomycetota > Planctomycetia > Gemmatales > Gemmataceae > Gemmata. Next base: position 14,461 of record SXID01000159.1, on the reverse strand, counting down.
CTTCTCGTGCCGCACCAGCGGCACGGTCGTCTTCCGCGCCACCACCTTGCGGATGTAATCGATCTCGACCTGCGCGCCACGGACCGCGAGCCGCGCTTCCCGAACGAGCGTCCCGGCCGCGATCAGAAGCGCGAACGCCCCGGTCAGCCCGAAACTGACCGGGATCCACCCCAGCGACAACTTCGTCCAGGCCGACAGCCCGACCGTCAGGCTCGAACTGACCAGCAACCCGATAGCCGTGTACAGCGTGATAATGGTGCGCTGGAGCAGTTGTAGTCGCTGCGTGTGCCATACGATCTGATCCGCGATGAGTGCTCGTTTCTCGACGACCTCGTCAGTGGCAACGCCGTCCGGTAGCGATTCGGCCGTCTCAGTCAGCGCGCGGACGCGGTCCACGACGCGCCCGAGCCGATTCGCGGTGGACAGCGACAGCGTCCCCGCCGCGCTGATGAGTAACGCCGGCGTAATCATCGCGCCGAGGATTTCGTTCGCGCCCAAGAAGTCGATTGCGACCACGTGTGGTTCCTCCCGAGTGTTGAGTTTCGCGAGCGCCCCGGAGGGGCGAGTCGAGACCCCGCCGCAGTGTGTGGTATGTCCGCATGGACCCACCCGCGGCTACGGTCATTGCAAGCGCACCTCGCGGCGCGGTACAACTCTCCCTCCCACCCGGTTCATTTGTTCAGGAGTGGAGTCTGATGCTCTGCCCTCACTGTTATGGTAAACACGTGGCTCTGGTCGGCGGGTCGTGGGTACCGTGCCCGGAATGCGCGGGCGTCGGCGAACTCCACTGCTGCGATGGTCTTCGCGAACAGGAAGAGTGCCGCTACACCGCATCACCGGTTCGCTTGCCGTCGAGTTTCGCACCGCCGGTGCGAGAACACAGCTCCCCGACCAACGCGCCGGTGTTTAACTGAATCCGCTCCCACTCTTGCCCCACACGTTCCGCATCCGGTAGGCTGAAGGCGTCGGCGCTTCGCTCCTACCGGTGAGTTCGCCATGCGGTACGCGATTCTTCTCAGTGTTTCCGCTTTGATCGCCACAGTCGCGGTCGCGGCACCAATACCACCACCGACCGCGCGCGAAGCAACCCTTCTGATCGAGAAACTCGGGAGCGAAGACTTCGCCGAACGCGAGGCCGCGTCCAAACGCCTTGACGAGTTGGGGTTGCTTGCGCTCGCCGAACTCCGAGCCGCGACCAAGTCCGAGAACGCCGAAATCGCCGACCGTGCCAAAGACCTTGTGAAGAAGATCGAGCGCCGCGCGTCGAATGATCGTGCGCTTGCCCCGACCACCGTCGAACTCGACCTGAAGGACACGCGACTCGACGCGGTACTCGCGGAACTCTCCAAGCAGGCCGGGTTCGAGGTTGTTCTTGGTGGACTGAAGCCGGAGGAACTCGCGGGCAAGAAGGTCACGGTCGCGACGACGGGCAAGGTGCCGTTCTGGGCCGCGGTGCTGAAGGTGTGCGACGCGGGCGGGTTGCAGGTCGCGGGCACGAGCGGGTTCTTCGCGGCAACGGCCATCCCGTACACCCCGCGAGCGATCAAGGCGAGCGATGGCGAACTCGTGCGAGTCGCCGCGAACCCGAACTTTGCGGTGGTGTTGGAAGCACGCGAAGGCAAGAAGCGGCCCGCATCCGTTCACGGCGCGGTGCTGATCGAAGCGTTCGAGTTGCCCAAAGCCGCGGCATCACGCAGCGCGGCGATGGCTGTACTCCAGGTGTGGCCGGAGCCGAAACTCGCGTGGCAGTCGGCCGCCGACGTGAAGGTGACGAAAGCGACAGACGCCAAAGGCGACAGGCTCCTTCCCGACTTCTCACACACCGTCGCGCGACCGCAGGTCGAGATCCTCAAAGGCGGGAAAGTGATCGTCGTGAAGAACCCGGACGGCACCGTGACCATTGTAAATCCCGACGCCGCAAACCCGCTCGCGGTCGGCGCGAACTTCACGCCCAACGTGCGCCAGGCAGTCGTGAAACTGAAGACTGGTGAGAGTATCGCGACCGAACTGACCGGCTCCGTCTACGGGTTGGTGCGTTCACAGCCGGAACCGCTCTTCGCGATCGCGCTCGACGCCAAGAACGAGGTCTCCGCGACCGACCCCTCGGGCAGTGAGGCGACAGCTTCGCTCCGCATCAACGCGGAGGGCAAGCAGTTCGTTCACGTGAAACTGATCTACGACCCGCTGAAGGTTCACCCGGTCCGCACCGGCGACGAACTCCCGTCGGCGAAACTCACGCCTGACGGGAACCAAAGCGTGCACGGACTGCGAATCACCGACACGGACGGCAAGGCGTTCTCCCCAGCACTCGCGAGCGCCGTCAACGATTTCGACAACACTCGGCAGCGGCGAATCGTTCTCAACCTGAAGCTCGAACTGCCCGCAGTGAAGGATGGGCCAAGCGTGCCCGCGAAGCTCGTCTTCTGGGGCACCTACGCGAAGCCGGTCGGGGTGCCGTTCACGTTGAAAGATGTGCCGCTCGTCGGCGGGTCGAAGTGATGCCCGAGTGGTTTGTCGCGTTCGTGTTACACCCGGTCACGCTGCTCGCGGTTGGCGGCGGGATCGGCGCGAACGCTCGCTACTGGCTTGGCGCTCTGGTTCGCACGCTGCACGGCGAATCGGTGTTCCCGTGGGCGACGTTCGCCATCAACGTGTCCGGGTCGGTGGTGCTGGGGTTTGTCGCGTCCGCGTTTCTGAACCACCCGGACGAGTCGCGGAAGAGCTGGTATCTGCTGCTCGGCACCGGGTTCTGCGGCGGGTTCACCACGTTCTCGACGTTCAGTTTGGAGTCGCTTGAACTGATGCGCACGGGGCGAACGTGGACCGCCGTGGCCTACGTGTTCGGTTCGGTCGTGGCCGGGCTGTTCGGTGTGTGGCTCGCGATGAAACTTGCGGGTGAGCGAGGCGCTTAAATCTGCCTTTGTTGCCGTCATCCCATGACGAGCTTCATCTGGATGGTGCCGATCTGCACCACGTCGCCGGGCTTCACCGGGCGCGGCTGACCAGCGTGGACGCGCATCCCGTTGAGCCACGTCCCGTTCAGGCTGTTCAGGTCTTCCAACACCACATTCCCCTTCTCGAACGTGAGCGTCGCGTGCTGGCGCGAACACCAAATCTGTTCGACCGATTCCTGACTCATGAGGTCGATGTCAACCGGCTTATCCGCGAAGCGACCGACGACGTTCTTGCCCTCGTAGAGCGGGTACTCAACGCCAATCCTACTTCCGCGCAGCACGACTAACTTCGGCTTCACAGTCGTGACGACGGGTGCCGTCGGCGTGTGGTCGGCGCGGTCTGTCGCGGGGATCGTGGCGTGAACCGGGTGGAGATCGACTTTGTGCATTGGATGGTCCGCAGTACGCGTGAACTGGCCGGGTAGGGCCGGCGAGCGAATCGGGAGGGCAGTCGGCATGGGATCGCTGTGCCCCACGATTCGGGCCGATACTCGCGACACGGCCAACGTGCTCGCTCTCGCCAATCTAGTTCACAAGTCGGGCAGTCAACCGCCTTCGGGCGAGATTCCGCACGGGTGATTTGCGGGCCTACGCGAAACCTGCGCCCTGAGGGTGAAAGAACGCACCGTGGAGATCGTCACGCGGGTCGAATTTCCAGCGCGACAGCGCCGAGTGGTAGTTCTGACTCAACGAAAAAAAAGACCTCGTTGCGTGGGCGGAGCAGAGAAGTGATGTCGGCCGCGAACGGCCCGGGCGTGTCCGGCTTTCCGACAACCGTGGCGTTGACCTGAACTTCACCGCTTGCGGGGACGTGTTCGCACACGAGCCAGACTCGCTCGGTCGCGTCGAGCGTGCGCGGGTGCCCGAACTTCCGCGTGTGCCGCGTGCCGCCCGTGAGCGGGGCAACGTCCCACGGCGGTCCGAGACGGATACGATGAAAGGATGAAGGATGAGGGATGAAGGATGAATCAGAACCGGCGGGCGCGCCGTCTCCTGTCTTAGTTTCATCCTTCATCCTTCATCCCTCATCCCTGTGTCACGCCGACTGCAACCGGTCGTGCCACTCGTCGAGCAACTTGCCGATGTTCTTGAACGAGAAATCGAGGTTCGCGAGTTCGTGGCCAAGGTCGATCGCGCGCTGGAGGTCGCCGTTTTCGGCCGCACCGCTCGCGAGCTGGAACAGCAACTCCTTCTTCACCGGTTCCTCGGTTTCGGGCACGCCGGCCAGCCCTTCCTCGAAGTTACGCTGTGCGAGCCGCCAGTTGTTCCGTTTCTTGAAGCACATGCCCAATAGCAACGCGGCGCGCCACTTGAGGCGGTCGTCGCGGCGGGCGAGTTGCAGTTCGGCGATGGCCTCGTCCACGCGGTCGCCCTTCAAGAGCCGCGTCCCGAGTTCGACGCGGTGGCTCAGTTCGTTGGGCGCCCGGTCGGTCTTCACGCGGAACAGTTCGATCTCGCGGGTGTTCACTTCCTTGATGAGATTTGCCCGTAACGCGACGAGTTCCGCCTCGGTCACCTCCTCCACGATCGCGGAGGAGTCGTCGTCGGGCGTCTTCTGCTTCAACTTGAGAAGTCTTGCCTCGGCGTGTTCGAGGTTCTTGCGGACCGGGACGAGGTCGAGTTCCATCAGTTCGAGTTGAATCTGGAACGCGTTGCCGGTTGGCCCCAATCCTTGCTGGAGTACAGCGCGGGCGCGGTCGTTCTGGCCGCCCTTGCGGTACACGCTGGCGAGTTGCAGGTACAGACTTGGCTCCGTCGGATCGGCCGTGATACGCGTCAGTAGCGGTTCGGCTTCACGTGTCATCCTGTCCGCTTTCTCGGTCGCGCGCGCTTCGATGCGTCCAACGACCGGTGACTCCTTCGTGCCGGCCGCGGCTTCCTCGTACCCGCCCTTCTGAATCACGGAACTCGCGGCGAGATCCTTCGCCTTGTGTTGCGCCTCCACGTCGGTCGGGTTCGTTTCGCGAACGAGTTGCCAGAGGATCATCGCCTTCTGGAAGTCGCCACGCTTCTCGAACTGGCGTGCCAGCGCGCGGTTCAGGGTCGCGTCCCGGGGGTACTTCTGGCGTGCCTGGTCAAGCGTGAACACGGCGAGGTCCGACAGCCCGAGTGCATCGAATGCTTCGGCCATGTCCAGTTGCGCCCCCTGGTCCCACGGGTTGCGGCACAGCACCTGCTCGCCGTGTTCGAGCGCCTTGAGGTATTCGCGGTTACGCTTGGCGACGCGCAAACGGGCCTTCCAACGCGGCGTGGTGAGGAACGCGAACCGGCTTCCGCGAAGGTTGTTCCCGTACTTGGCTTTTTGCGTCTCGCGAAGTTGCTTGCGGTAGTAGAAGTTGGCCGGGTCGAGTCGGCAACTGGTAAGGAGCAGTTGAATCGCGTAATCGAACCCGCCGTCGGTGGCCAACCCTTTAGCTTTGGTGAAGCTCTGCAGCGCGATTCGCTTCGACTCGGCGGTGGGTGCCGGGATCTGGCTCACGGCCGGTTGATCGGACATGGCGGTCGTCTCTGTTCGCGGGGCAGCGCTGGGACGCGTACTATCTTTGCTGCGTACCATGACGTTGTATCACAACTTGAAGGGGGAAACTGCGCCTTGGAAACGGTCGTTCTGAAAGCTGATTCCGCGAATCCCGAACCGGATGTGATCCGCTGTGCGGCCGACGTAATCCGCGCTGGTGGGTTGGTCGCGTTCCCGACCGAACCGGTCTACGGTCTCGGCGCGAACGCTCTGAGCGTCGAAGCGGTGTCGCGCATCTTTGATGCGAAGGGCCGCCCCGCCACGAACCCGCTCATCGTGCACGTTGCGGACGCGTCCGAAGTCTTTACCGTCGCGAGCGACTGGCCCGCGTCCGCGGCGCAGTTAGCTTCGCGGTTCTGGCCGGGTCCGCTGACGATTGTGGTGCCGAAACGAGAGGGTGTACCGGACATTGTGACCGCAGGTGGCGCCACGGTCGCGGTGCGGTGTCCAGACCACGCGGTCGCGCGGGCGCTGATTCGCGCGTCGGGTGTTCCGCTCGCGGCCCCAAGTGCGAACCGCAGCACGGAGCTTTCGCCAACGCGCGCCGAACACGTCCTGAAGGGCTTGAACGGCCGAATCGACCTGGTGTTGGACGGCGGCCCGTGTTCCGGCGGCATCGAATCGACCGTCGTTGATGTGACGGGCGAATTCCCACGCGTATTGCGCCCCGGCCTCATCACGGTGTCGATGTTGGAAGCCGTGTGCGCTCGCGTGGAGTCCGGTGGGGTGAGAGAAGGTGTTGCGCGTTCCCCCGGTCAGATGGCGAAACACTACAGTCCGCGCACACCGCTGGTGCTCGCGGAAGACGCGGACGAAGTCCACAAACAGCTCAAGGATGCGGGCCTTCGCGTGATCTCGCTCGGCTACGACCTGATTTACGACTACAAGTTCATCTCGGACGACCCCGACGAGTACGCGGCTGACCTATACGCGTTGCTGCACGAACTCGACAACGGGCAGTACGACCGCATCGTGATCGAGATGCCGCCCGACGAACCGGAATGGGCCGCGGTGCGCGACCGGCTCACGCGGGCCACGGCTTCCTGAAAGCGCTCTCTTTCTGAGACTTCTCGCTGGACGCGGAAACGTGAAACGCGAGAGCAGAATTCCGTTGACAGCACGAAACCCGACGCTATTCCTGCACCCCTTCACTTGGGAAATCAGCGACGGCCGGTGGGGCGCTACGCAAACTGGGGGACGCGCGATGAAATGGGTCGTTTGCGGGTTGGTGGCGGTGGCGTTGATTGCGGGCTCGCCCGCGACCGCCGGTGACGTGGATTTCCGGCCAATCGACACAAAGAAACTGGTGGTGAAGCCGAGCAAGGTCGCCGCGAACCTCGCCGCAGGAACGATCAACTTGGTCGGTCAACAGGCCGCGGGTTCGCTCGAAAACAACGGCTACATCAAGACCATCAACAACCTGTTCAGCATCAAGCGGACCGAACCGCGGTTCCAGAGCGGGCCGAGTTCGCTTCCGTCGCCGAACATGTACAAATCCACGACGTACAAGAACTACAACACACCGGTGATGCCGACCTCGCAACCGGTGATCCGCCGCTGACCCGCCAAAAGCGGGTTTCAAGAACCCACAGAGCGCGTTTGGGAACGGTGTAGCGTTGTTTAACGAGCCGCGACCGCAAGGGAGTGGTTGAGCTTTGCCGCTCCCTTGCTCTGGAGTGACCGCGTATTCGAGCGCGTTTGGGAACGGTGTAGCGTTGTTTAACGAGCCGCGACCGCAAGGGAGTGGTTGAGCTTTGCCGCTCCCTTGCGGTCGCGGTTCGTTGAGGTGCTACGCATTTCCGGAAAGCGCTCTCGGCGTTACGCAGTTGGTTGTTCTTCAGCCAACTGTGTAACTCCTGACTCTGTTACCCCGGCAACAACTTTTCTGCTCACTTCTTCTCTTCGTCCTTCTTCTCTTCATCCTTCGGCTTCGTCGTGCCGAACGCCTTGTTCACGGTGTCGAGCAGACGCTCCATCGCGAACGGCTTGCGGATGTAGTCGATGACACCAAGGTACTCCGCGTACACCTTGTGCCGGCTGCCCTCGTTGGCCGTCACCATGATAATCGGCGGCGCGTCGCCCTTGTCCTTGAAGTGTTCGAGTACCGGGTAGCCGCCCATGCGCGGCATCATCATGTCGAGAATCACGAGATCGGGGCGCGCGTTGTAGATCGCCTGCTTGCCCTGGTGCCCGTCGTGGGCCTGAATCACCTTGAAGCCCTGGCGCTCCAGAACCGCGCGCATGGCATCCACCAGTTCGCGGTCGTCGTCCACCACCAGGATCAGTTTTTGCTCGGCCATTGTGGGCCTCGTCAGTCGCGGTTTGGGCACCTGTCACAATACCAGTTGCGTCACGCGCTCACAAGAAGCACCCGCCAGAGGCGGAAAGTTACGCAGCCCAGTGCAGGGGTTGAAACCCCTGGTACCGAGAAGACTTATTCGGCCTTCTTGTACACGGCTTTCGGGTCGAAGATGCGCTCCGCGATGACCTTCAGTTCGCCCGCGTCGAGCTGCCGGAAGAAGCAACTCTTGTAGCCCTCGTGGCACGCGGCCCCACCGATCTGCTTCACCTTCAGCAAGACCGTGTCGGCGTCGCAGTCGATGAACACCCCACGCACTTCCTGGAAGTGACCGCTCTCCTCGCCTTTGCGCCACAGCTTGTTGCGGCTGCGGCTGAAGTACACCGCGCGCCCGGTGCGCACGGTTTCGTCGAACGCTTCGCGGTTCATCCACGCGAGCATGAGTACCTCGCCGGTGTCCGCGTCCTGCGCGATCGCGGGCACCAGCCCGCCGGCCTTGTCGAAGTCGAGTGTGGTGTTCATTGGGTCGTTGGCTCTGGTGGTTCGGGCGGCTGTTCCTGCGATTCTACGTCTGGCAGCGGCTGAATCACGGGCACATCGGCGCGACAGCGGCGCCGCGACCGGTGTGCCCCTTACCACGGCGGTGGCGGGTTGCCGAAGCGCGCGGAAATGCGGGCAGAAAACAGTGACCGCCATTCACGCCCTCGGTCTGCGGTTCAGTCGTTCCACTGGCGGGGGTAGTCGCGGGGGCGACGGAACGCACGCAGCACAACGGGGTTATTGAGCGTCACCACGCCCCAGATGCCGAACCCGACAGGAACGAAGGAGCAAATGCACACGCAGCAGAACAACACAAAGGACGCGATCCCCACGACGGAGGCGGTCATCGCCCAGCCGTAACTGGACAGGGCACGCATCTTCCGGCCGCCGACGACCATGACGATCGTGTACGGCAGGGCGAGCAGTCCAGACATGACGCCGCCGATGATCATCCCCTCGGTTTCGCCCGGTGGGGGGTTCGGGTTGTTCGCCTGCGCGGCGGCCACCAGGAGGCGGAGTACGGCTCCGCCAGCCAAGAGCAGACCACCAAGCCAGCCGCACACCTCCAGCCACGTGCCCGGCCCATAGGCCAGACGGGTCGCTTCCTGACGTTCCCACTCATCGCGATCAGGGTCGGACCGGCGGCTTCGGCGCTGGGGGCGGTCGTAGTCGTCTTCGTAATCGTCGTCGCGCCGATCGCGTCGGTCGCGGTCGTCGCGTGGGGCGCTCTCGAACGGGGCAGGCGCGACCTGGGCCGGGACGAACTCGGTCGCACAGTGTGGGCACCGCACCGTCCAGTCGCGGTAGGCGTCGTCCACTTCCAGCACGCGCCCGCACGACGGGCAACTCACCGTGGGCATCCGAGAGTCCTGTGGGGTCAGTACCGGTCGGGTGAGTACACGAGACGGCGCCGGGCGGCAACTCCGGCCTTGACATCGGGATGGCCCATAACCACCAGCGCCCAGATGCCAAAGACCAGACCGAGGATACAGCACCCACTGGTACACGGGATGAACGCCAGGACGGACCCGGCTACCGGCCAGAATCCCCCGCTCAGGTTCATGAGCTTTATCGCCCCGATGAGCGTGATGAGCGTGATGAGCGAGAAAACCCCAACAAGCCCGTAGAACGGGATCCACCCGACCTTTGCCCATTCGCGGAACTGGTTCAGCAACCGGACTTGTTCCTGCTTCTGGTCGGCCGGGACGTTCGGGTTGTTCTCGGCCTTCTTGACCTCTTCGTCGAACTGTGCGTCGAGGGTGGGAAACTGGACTACCCCGATCACCACCGAAATGACCCCGAAGATGGCTACCACGATCAGGCCGATGGCGGGGGGCATCACCCGCCTCTTGGCGGCACGGATCGCGCGTTCGTCGCGACCGTCGCCGCGGCGGTCGTCCGGGGATCGCTCGCGCTCGGCACGGTCGGGGTCGTGGTAGTCGTCGTCGTACGGGTCGCGTGACATGACCGCCTCGGAGGTGAACGGGTTAGTATGTCAGGAGGCTAAAGATCTCGTACCCTGCGAGCAGACCGCGACCGTTCAAGGGAGCCAGTTCGATGAGGAACGCGCACCCGATCACGGTTCCGCCGGCCTGCTCGACGAGCTTGCACGCCGCGGCCATTGTGCCGCCTGTGGCCAGCACGTCGTCCACAACGAGTACTCGCGTGCCGGTTTTTATCGCGTCGGAGTGAACGTGGAGTTCGGCCGAACCGTATTCGAGGTCGTATTTGAAACTGTGGGTCGCGCCCGGCAACTTGCCCGGCTTGCGGAACGGGATCAGTGGCTTCTTCATCGCCATCGCCATTGGCGCCGCGAACAGGAACCCGCGAGCCTCGGCCGCTGCGATCGCGTCGATGCTCGTCGCCGGGAAATGCCCCGCGAGTTCGGTCACCGAGAATGCAAACGCTTCCGGTGTGCCGAGCAGCGGCATGATGTCCTTAAACATGATGCCGGGCTTCGGGAAGTCCGGCACGTCGCGGATGTACGCTCTGAGATCCATCGGTAACTCCTGCGGAGTTCCAAGTTCCAGCAGTTCCCAGTTGAAGACAAAGGCAGTTGACTGTGTTTCAACTGGGAACTGCTGGAACTTGGAACTGGGAGTTAGTCTTAGCGTACCGCGTCGAAACGGGAAGAACCGCACTGCGTTAGCGGAGAACGACATGACTCTGACGATTCGCCGCGCGACCGCGGCCGACGAAGCGGTGCTGGTCACGTTTAACACCGCGATCGCGTGGGAGACGGAACACAAGCGACTCGACCCCGCGGTGCTCGCGGCTGGCGTGCGTGCGGTGCTCGCCGACTCCGCTCGCGGATTCTACACCGTGGCCGAACGCGGTGGCGAAGTGGTTGGTCAAATAATGGTCACGTTCGAGTGGAGTGACTGGCGCAATGGCTGGTTCTGGTGGATTCAGAGCGTGTACGTGCGAGAGGACGCGCGACGCGGCGGTGTGTTCCGCGCGCTCTATCGCGAGATCGAACAACAGGCTGTGGCTGACCCAACGGTGATTGGCATTCGATTGTACTTCGAGCGGGAGAACACCCGTGCGCAGGCCACGTACCGCGCACTCGGGATGTCCGACACCGAGTACGGCATGATGGAAGTGTACCCGCTCACCGGGCGCGATGCGCACATCGGATGAACGCTCACCCATTGTTCCCGCCCGCGTGGTTCGCGGCCGGTGTTGTCACCTCGGAGAGCGCCGCCGACTTCGCGCGGCTGGCGCTTGCTTCGCCGAACCGCCCCGTGCGGCACTGGCTCTGGGCCGCGTTTCGCGACTGGTCGGAGGAGCACGAACGCCTCACGCCGGACGAGTGCCGCGCGGCTTACGCGTTGGGCGAAGCGGACCCGGACCAGAACCTCGGCACCGCGATGATGTGCCACGCGGTGTTGCGGAAGTGCCCGACAGACCTGCGCGACGCGGCCCGCCAGAGCGATCGTGCCGCCGTCCGGCGGGCCGCGGGCGCGTGAACGCCCCGCGCGCTGAGATTTCTACCTTCCTCGCGCTCCTCAACCTCCCCTCGCCCTTTCGCCGCTCCTCCTCTAAATTGGCATCAGTCCGAACCGGACACGGAGGCCGCGCGCCATGCCGACGGTAATCGACTGGAGTCCGACCGTCGATCCGTCCGAACTCGTGCGCCAGACCCGCGACGCCCTCGCCTCGGGAAAGGCCGTCGTTCTGCCGGGCGACTGTGGGTATTTGGCCCTCTGGCGGCTCGGTGCGAATGTCGCGCTACCCAACCCGGCGCTGCTCGTGTGGGGGCCGGACGAAGCGACCGTACTGGGCGCGAGCGTGCCGACCGTCGCGCGGCGGCTGATGCTCAGAGCGTGGCTGGCGCCGCTCATCATTGAGATGCCAGCCACGACCAATGCGTCCGCGGACGGCTTCGCACGGTTCCGGTTCCCCGAACACCCGCTATTTGAACTGGTGATTCCGGCTCTCGCGGACCTGGGTCCGGTTCTGGTCGCGGACACCGGCGACGCGACCGCCAGTGAAGCCGCGACGCGGTTGGGCGATGTGGTCGAGTTGGCGGTCAACGCGGGAGAACTCGCCAGTGGCGTGCCGACCGTGGTTCGCGTGACGGACGCCGGCCACGAGGTCACGCACGCGGGCGCCTTCCCGGTGGACGAGATCGAGCGACTCGCGGCTCGGATCGTTTTGTTCGTGTGTACCGGGAACACGTGCCGCAGTCCGCTGGCCGAGGGACTGGCGAAGAAGTTGCTCGCGGACCGGTTCGCGTGTAGTGTGGGCGAACTGCCCGCACGCGGGATCTGGGTGCTGTCGGCCGGGGTCGCGGCCTACGGCGGCGGGCCGGCGTCTGAGGAGTCGTGTGCGGTGGCAGACGAGTTCGGCGCGAACTTGAACGACCACACGAGCCGCCCGGTGAACCCGCAATTGCTGTTCGCCGCTGACGACGTAATCGCGATGACGCGAAGTCACCTGTACGCGCTCGCGGCGAACTACCCCGGCGTCGGGCCGGCGCCGCGACTGTTGTGCGGAGACGAAGACCTGGACGACCCGATCGGGGCCGGGCGCGAGGTGTACCGAGTGTGTGCCGAGACGATCATGCGGCATTTGGAGCGGATCCTTCCAGAATGGGTGGTGTCATGAAGGTCGCCGTGGGCAACGACCACCGTGGATTGAATGTCAAGCTGCGCGTGGTCGGCTTGCTGACCGAACTCGGGCACGAAATTCACGACCTCGGGGCAACCAGCCCGACGGGCGTGGACTACCCGGACTACGCGATCCCGGTATCCGAGGAAGTGAGCACCGGCGCGGCGGACCGAGGCATTTTGATTTGCGCCACCGGTCATGGGATGTGCATCGCCGCGAACAAGGTGTGCGGCGTGCGCGCGGTGAACTGCCGCGACGTGATCGACGCCGAACTGAGTCGCCGGCACAACGACTCCAACGTGGTATGCATCGCAGCCGACCTGATGGGCGAGGAGCAAATCGAGCGAATGATCCGCGCCTGGCTGGTGACTGAGTTCGAGGGCGGACGCCACACCCGCCGCAAGGAGAAGGTGACCGCCTACGAGAAAGCCCACGAGCGCCCGGCGTAGCTGGCCCCGACGACCGCTAGCGCAGATAGCCTCTCGACTTCATCAACTCGACGATGCGACTGACGCTCTCGTCCACACCGATCTGGTCCGTCTGCAGCATAAGGTCGGGCGTCTGCGGCTCCTCGAATGCCGCCGTCACGCCCGGCATCTGCGCGATCTTGCCCTCGTCGGCCAGCCGGTACGCGCCGCTCTGGTCTCGCGTCCGCAGCACCTCCATCGGCGCCGTGCAGTAAATTTCCAGCACCCGGTCGAGGCCGATCAACTGCTTCGCTTTCTCACGCACTGCCTCGTGTGGGGCCACGAACGCCGCGATGGTGATCAACCCCGCATCATTCATCATCCGCGCCACCTCGGCCGACCGGCGCAAGTTCTCCGAGCGGTCGTCAGCGGTGAACCCCAGGTCGCGGTTTAGCCCTTGCCGCATGTTCTGGCCGTACAACACGGTGACCGCACGGCCCTCATCCCACAGACGGCGTTCGAGCGCATACGCGATCCGGCTCTTGCCGCTGCCGGTCAGACCGACCAGCAGCACCGTCACCGGCACCTGGCCGTAGCGCTGCTCGCGCTCAACCGGCGCGATCAGGCTCTCGCGGGCCTTCGAGGTGACCACCGCCGCTGCCTGCCGCGGGGTGCCCGCCTCCAGGATCATCCCCGCACCGACCGTGCTGTTCGTCAGCCGGTCGATGAGGATGAACGCCCCGGTCGCGGCGTTGGTGCGGTATGGGTCGCACGCCAGCGCCTGCGTCAGGCTGATCTGGACGTGCCCGACCTCGTTCAGCCCCAGCCGCGTGACAGGCCGGTGCTCCAGGGTGTTGACATCGACGCCGTAGCGGAACGACGCGACCTCCGCCGCCACCTGCCGCGTGGTGTGCTTCAGTGTGTACGTCCGGCCGGGCACAAACGGCTGCTCGTCCATCCACACCACCATCGCCTCGATCTGACTGCTGACGTGCGGCAGGCTGTCGGGGTGAACGAGCATGTCGCCGCGACTAACGTCCACCTCGTCCGTGAGTGTCACCGTCACCGCCTGCGGCGCGAACGCTTCTTCCAGTTCGCCGTCGGCCGTCACGATCGACTTCACCCGACTGCGCTTGCCGGACGGCAGTATCATCAACTCGTCGCCTTTGCGGACGATGCCGGACGCCACCGTGCCTGCGAAGCCGCGGAAGTCGAGGTTGGGGCGGATGACGTACTGCACCGGGAACCGCAGGTCGGTCAGGTTGCGGTCACTCGCGATGTGAACGGTTTCCAGGTGATCCAGCAGCGCCGGGCCGTGATACCACGGCATCGCGTCGCTCTTGGACGCGACGTTGTCGCCCTTCAGTGCCGACATCGGGATGAAGGTGATGTCCGGCAGGCCGAGCTTGGCGACGAACCCGGTGTAGTCGTCCTTGATCCGCTCGAAGACTTCGCGTGAGAAGCCGACGAGGTCCATCTTGTTGATGGCGACGACGACATGCCGGATGCCCAGGAGCGACACGATGTACGAGTGCCGGCGGGTCTGCGTCTGCACGCCGTGGCGGGCGTCGATGAGGATGATGGCCAGTTGACACGTCGAGGCGCCGGTGGCCATGTTGCGCGTGTACTG
>SXID01000158.1 GCA_005772955.1 Planctomycetia bacterium | reverse complement strand
TAGTCGTTGACGCCGAACCAGCTCTCCGTGCCCTCTTGGCGCAGTTCTTCCTCAAGCGGTACGGTGACGTCAACAAGTGCCCGGTACCGGAACTGACCGCGATCGCTCTCGAAGCGCTGAAGTCGCACGACTGGCCGGGGAACGTCCGCGAACTGGAGAACACGCTGGAGCGGCTGACGGTGTTCGCTGACGGTGGACCGCTCACGCCGGAGTTGTTGCGGTTCGGGCGTCCGCGTCCGGTGATTCGCGCGACCCGCGGCGGTGGCACTCCGACCGACGTGCCGTCGTTGATTCACTCGCTGGTGCGTGCCGGGATGCACGCTCCGCGCCCGACGCAACTGAAACTGCACAAGTTCCTCGTGGACGGCGTCGAACGCGAACTGATCGAAGAAGTTCTCCGCGAGTGTGGCGACAACCAAGTGAAGGCGGCTGAGCGTCTGGGGATCAACCGCAACACGCTTCACAAGAAACGCGAGGAGTATCGCAAGGCGGACGCGGGCGGAACCGACTCGTCCGCAAACGACACCCCCGCGACCGAACCACCCACCGCGGACGGGTAGTGCGACACTGCGGCGAGGAAGCCGACTGGCGTCCGGGACACCCGACCTGTTATCTTGAACTGGTTCCCGAAACTTTTTACCCGAGGTACGGCATGCGGAGTGGACTGGCTCTGGCAGTGGCGGCGTTGGTGTTGACACTTTCCGGTGGCACGGCGGACGACAAGAAGGACGACAAGCCGCGCGACCCCGACCTGACGAAGTTGCAAGGGAAGTGGAAGATCGTCTACCACGAAACAGCCGGTGAGGTGGACACCGAGAAACACAAGTGGACGATGGAGGTGCGAGGAGACAGGTACACGTTCGCGGGCTGTGAGCAGAAGCTCACGGGTCGCGTGCGGATCGACTCCACCAAGAAGCCGAAGCAGGTCGAGTACGCGACGGACGAGGACGGTGGCGTGCAGGAGTACTCCGGGATCTACGAACTGGACGGGGACAGTTACAAGACGTGCGACGTGGAGAAGGGCAAAGACCGACCGACCGAGTTCAAGACGAAAGACCCGACGGGGCAGGTGGCGGTGTGGAAGCGGGTCAAAGTGAAGGACTGACGCCCAACGGCTTTCCGGTCGTCCTGAAGTTGACCGGGAAGCCTGTCGTCGTGATCGGCGGCGGCGCGGTCGGCATGCGAAAAGCGCTCGCCGCGCTCGCGGCCGGCGCAGTGGTTCGTGTCATCGATCCACGATCCCCGCTCGCGTTCCCACCTCAAGTCACGCACATCACCGAACAGTATCATCCCGAACATCTCGAAGGTGCGGTGCTGGTGTTCGCGTGCGCGACGCCCGAAGTGAACGCCCAGGTTGTTCTTGATGCTCAGGCGCGCGACGTGTGGGTGAACGCAGCTACGTCCGCAGAGGGAGGCGACTTCACGCTGCCGGCGGTGGTGCGTCGCGGGGAACTGACGCTCGCAGTCAGCACCGGCGGTGCATCACCGGCACTGGCGCGGCGCATCCGGGAGAAACTCGAAGCGGAGTACGATCAGACGTTCGCCGAGTGGGTGCAATTGCTGGCGGAAGTGCGGCTTGAAGTGCTCGCTACTGTGCCGGACGAATCCCGCCGCCGCGAACTGTTGGACTCGTTCGCGGACTGGGAATGGCTCGCGCGTCTGAGGACAGAAGGTGTTGCGAAGGTGATGGAAGCGATGCGAGTCGAAATACGCCGAAACCTGAGCTGATGGCTCGCGTTACTTTGTTGCTGCGACGGGGTACACGAGTTGCCCGTGCTGCGCGACGAATGCAAGTGGTATCTTCGGGTTGTTGATGTCTTTCTTGTCTTTGTTCCACTTGATTTCCCAGGCCTTGAAGAACTGCTCCAACTGCGCGGGGGTGAGGCGATAGATTTTGGACAGTTCGATGTGTTCGTACACCGAGAAGAACCAAGCCGCGACCCCGCGGTATTTCTTGATGATCGTCGGGTTGAGGTGGTGGTGCGTGGAGAAACTCTTCGTGAGTCGCACGTTGAGGGTTTTCAATTCGTACTCGTTACCAGTGGCATCGGTGGCGTCGTTCCCCTCCCGCCGAGGCAACTTCTGGAGGTCGAGTAGTATCAGGGTTTGGAGCAACTTCCCTCCATTGTCTTGAAATACGTCGTCGATACCGTGTTTCACGGCTAACGATTGGTACTCGCGCAAGAAGGGAAGTAAGCGGTCGAGTACGTCCCGGTCGTTGAGACTTGTGGTCGGAACCGATGTTGGTCCGCTCGGCAAAAAGAGATCACCGGGCGAGACGCCGAGTGCCGTCGTGAGGCGCTCGACGGTGTCGAGTTGAACAGTTCGTTTGGCAGTCTCAATCAGACTGATGTGGGTGCGGTGCAACTTCGCGCGTGACGCGAGTTCCTCTTGCGACCAGCCTTTGGCTTCGCGGAGGTGGCGAACGCGCTGACCGAATCGAATAGCAAGGGTGTCGGTGGCCATGAGTTGTACACAACATCGTAACGGTGTACAATTCGGCAACAGACAAAGCGCAACACCGGCATGAGTGGATACATGACAAATCCGACCCTTCCCGCCCTCTTTCAGACACCACTTGGCCAAGCCATTGTGGGCGATTCCGGCAAACTCCTGCCGCTGCTCGCGGACGAGTCCGTCGATCTGGTCGTCACCAGTCCCCCGTTCGCCCTACTCAGGCAAAAGAGCTACGGTAACACCGAACAGGGGCAGTACGTCGATTGGCTCTGCGGCTTCGCCCCCCACGTTCGCCGGGTTCTGAAGCCAACCGGGAGCTACGTTATTGACTTGGGCGGGGCGTACGAACGCGGGCGCCCGGTCCGGTCCCTCTACCAATTTCGTGCCCTGATTCGCCACGTCGATGAATGTGGCTTCTTCCTGGCGGAAGAGTTCTACTGGCACAATCCGAGCAAACTGCCGTCGCCGATCGAATGGGTCAACAAGCGGAAGGTGCGAGCAAAAGACACGGTGAACACGCTCTGGTGGTTGAGCAAGACGCCACATCCGAAGGCGAATGTGAGCCGGGTACTAGCCCCGTACTCGGAGCGAATGAAGACGCTTCTCCGCGACCCGGAGAAGTTCTACACCCCGAAGGAGCGGCCTTCGGGTCATCAGATCAGTAAAGGGTTTGCGCGGGATAACGGTGGCGCGATCCCGTCGAACCTGCTCCAACTGCCGAACACTGAGAGCAACGGCTCATATCTGCGACTCTGCAAACGCTTCAACGTCGAACCCCACCCCGCACGGTTCCCCGTCGGTGTTCCAGAGTTCTTCATCAAGTTTCTGACCGACGAAGGTGACACCGTTCTCGACATCTTTGGCGGTTCGGGAACGACGGGAGAAGCGGCCGAACGGGTGGGGAGGCAATGGCTCACGATGGACTTGGAACGCGAGTACGTTCGTGGCTCATTGTTCCGATTCGTAGGCGACCGCAGCAATGACGCCGTTGGCTCTCTTCTCGCAGCGGTTGATAGTGGGCAGGCGCCGACCATCACACCACTCCGGCCGGGTCTGTTTGATGACGTGAAAGAGAAGCATTCGGCCTGACCCGCCTCACCCCACCGGGAGCGTCTTGCCCTTCGCGGCGAGGAGGCGACCGAGGGCGTCGGCGCTCAGGCGCGGGTCGTCGGTCAACAGTGAGCCAAGTTCGGTGAGGACAAACCCTTCCAGGTCGTCGCCGGACCAGCCGTCCGCGACCAGCTTCTCGCCGAGGTGTTCAAGAGCGCGGTCGCGGAGCTTGTCCGTGCGGCGCGTGAGTGTGCCCTCGTTCAGCCCGAACAGCTTCGCGGCCTCGCGCTGACTCAGTCGGTAACGCCAGCGGAGGCCAAGCAGCAACCGCTCGTCGTTGTCGAGCGTGCCGAGCCACTCGCGCGCCGCCGTCACGAACGTCTCGTGCCACCGGTCGGAGCCGCTCGCCTTCGGTGCGTCCATGGGCAGCGCGATTTCGTCGTCGGGGAGCACTGTCACGCCGGTGTTCTGGCGGAGCTTCGAGAGGTGCCAGTTCTGGAACACGCGAATCAGCCACGGGGCCAGCGGGCGATGGCCGTCGTAGCGTGCCAGCACCGGCAGCGTGCCCTCGCTTTCCGGAGCGATCAGGTTGCTCCAGAACTCCGTGACGGCCGTGTCCTGGCGTTCCTCGTTCCGCGGGTACAGGCGAACGGTACGGGCGCGCAAGGCGTCGACCAGCAGGCAGTCGCTGCGCCCGGTGCGGGCGTTGAACAGCACCTCCCACGCGGTGTTCTGCCCGTCCAGGCACCCTACACACACAAGCCAGTCAACCGCGTACAACCCTTCGAGGTAACCCGACCACAACACCGGTGGCGGAACCTTTGGAACGAAAATGCGGAACGTGCGCTGGAGATGGCTGAAGAACGCCGCTTCGGAGAGCTTCACCGCCGGCATTTGGAGCCGCGCGAAGTGGTAGAGCAGCGTGACGCGGCCCTTGTCCGCGGGGGCGAGCGCCGGCAGTTCTGCGAGTGATGTCACTTGGCCGATCCGGTTGAGTCAGGCACGAAACGCTATTCGGCGCCACCGGCGGAGCGGTTTCACGCTGTGGCTGAATCTCGTCACCGCGGTGTGTACAGCAGCACGCGCAGGTGGGACGGTGCGTCCGGTTCCGGGTCGGCCGGGCAGATGCCGGTGCCCATTCCCAGCGGCGTCACCTTGCGCCGACTGATGTAGCCCAGTTTATGAACACCGGCGGCTTTCAGGTGTTCCACCACAACCTCGGCCTGCTTCTTGGTTAGTTCCAGGGAAGCCGGGTTCGTTTGGCTCTTGTCGCGGGCATCGAAGAACGCGGCCACTACGATGTCGGATCCGGACTGCTTGTTCGCCTTCAGAATGGAAGCCATCGCGGTCATGTGGTCCCGCCCTTCGGGAGTCAGAACGGCGGTGTTCGGCTCGAACAGGTGCTTGGTCTCGAACGTCCACCGTTCGCGGGTCATCGTCGGGCGCACGAGCAACCCAACCGAGTCCTCGACGTAGTTCCGCACAAGCGGCATCTTGCCCAGCGCGTCGCTCCCCTGCTTGACCGACTTCAACATGTCGCGTCCGTCGGAGACGAAGCCGCGTAGGTTACCCATCTCGTTTTCCATCGTACCCACGGCCTTGTCTGCGCGCGTAACCAACTTGCGCAAGTCCGTGAGTGTACCGCGTGCGTCCTCATACAGGTCGTCGTCGCGGATGAGTTTCGCCAGCGTGCCGTTGCTCTCCTCGACGCCCTTGATGAAGCCCCTCGCGGCGGCCACGGTCTGCCGGGTTTCCGTCGCGAGCAACTTCACCTCGGCTGCAGTGCCCTTCGTCTCTTTCGCCAAATCGCGCACCTCCGTAACCGCTTCCTCGATGGAGAACGGCTTGATCCCGCGGAGCCGGCCGTCAGCGAGCGCACCCTTCTTCGGGTCGCCCGGCTGAATGCTGATGACCTTCGAGCCGAACACGCCGTTCCCGTGAATCTGCGCGGACGCGTCGGAATATAGGCGGGTGGCGAACTTTGCCTGGACTCGCATCCGCACCGTGACTTCCGCGCCGGGGCCGTCGTGGTCCGGGTATTCGACCGCGACCACCTGCCCCGCGTCCACGCCGCGAATGCGCACCGGCGTACCGGGGGTGATGTCGTGCGCCTCGGAAAAGCCGGCCGTGACTTCGGCGGTGTCCGCCCACACTCCTTGCTTTTCGGCAACGCGCGCGATGCCGTAGCCGCCGAGACCAAGAGAGGCGACGACGACCAACCCCAACCCGATCGCTTGAAGGCGGGACAGCGATTGAGACACGACACGGCTCCGACGGGACATTAACTACACGACAGTATACTCTTCGCTGCCCGAGCCGTATTCTTGGGCGGTGTGAACAAAGAATGGCCCGTGGCGGACGCAGACTTCGCGGGCCATTCTTTGTCTTCTCCAACTACCCCGCGCCGATCAGGGTGCGAAATTCGTCCTCGTTGATGATCTTCACGCCGAGTTCCTTCGCCTTGTCGTGCTTGCTGCCGGGCTTGTCGCCGACCAAGACGAAGTCGGTTTTCTTCGACACGCTCCCCGACGCCTTGCCACCTGCGTCCTTGATCGCCTGCTCGATGCCGATGCGGTCGTAGTTCACCAGTGTGCCGGTCACCACCACCGTCTTGCCGGCGAGCGGCAACCCACCGGCTGGGGCGGCTTTCTTGTCGTGCGTGGTCTTGATGCCGAGTTCTTTCAGTTCCCCGACAACCTTCTTGCCGGCGTCACTATCGAAGTATTCGCGGATGAACTGCGCCCGTTTGGGGCCGAACCCCTTCACCTTCGCCAGTTCTTCGGGCTTCGCATTCACGAGAGCGTTGATGGTGGGGAACTCCTCCACCAACACCTCGGCCATCGCTTCGCCAACCATGTAAATCGTGAGCGCCGGGAGCAGCCGCGCCAGTCCGCGATCCTTGCTCGCGGCGATCCCGTCGAGCAGGTTCTGGGCCTTCAGGTCGCCGAACTTCTCCAGCGTGAGCAACTGCTTCTTGGTCAAGCGATAGATGTCGGTGACCGACTTCACCAGTTCGGAATCGACGAGTTGGATGGACACTTCGCGTCCCATCCCTTCGATGTCCATGCGGGTGCGGCGGGCGAACCCCTCGATGCGCTTCGCGAGTTGCGCTGGGCACACACCGGTGTTGGCGCAGATGAAGTTGTAGCTGGTGCCGGTCTCTTCCTTCTCGACCGGGCCGCCGCACTTCGGGCACGCGTCCGGCCACACGATCACTTTCTCGGTGCCCTTGCGGTCCGCCTTAATCACGTCCACCACTTGCGGGATGATCTCGCCCTTCTTCTCGATGACGACCGTGTCGCCGATGCGTAAGTCCATCTCGGCTACCCACGACGCGTTGTGCATACTCGCGTGCGTGATGGTGGAGCCTGACAGGTCAACGGGCGGGTCGAACGTCGCGACCGGCGTGAGTTCACCGAACTTCCCGATGTGAAACACCACCGCGCCGAGCTTCGTGACACCTTGCTCCGCCTCGAACTTGTAGGCCTTCGCCCAGCGCGGCACCTTCGCAGTGAACCCGAGCTTCTCGCGCTGTGCGAAGTCGTTCACCTTGATGACCATGCCGTCGGTTTCGTAGTCGAGCGACTTGCGTTTGGTGTTCCACTCGTTGCAGTACGCGATGACCTCGTCGATGGTCGAACACACCTTCGTGTGCGGGTTGGTGGGGAAGCCGAACTTCTTGAGCGACTCGACCAACTCCGTTTGCGACTTGATGGTGATGCCGTCCATCGCACCGGTGCCGTAGGCGAAGAACGACATCTTCCGCTTCGCGCACTCCTTCGGGTCGAGCAACTTGAGCGTGCCGGCGGTGAGGTTACGCGGGTTCTTGTGCGGCTCGGCTTTCTTCCGCGTCTCTTCCTTGTTGATGCGCGCGAACTCGGTCTTCGTCATGTAGACTTCGCCGCGAGCCTCAAACACCTTCGGCGGCTTGTCGCCACTGAGCTTCAGCGGGATGGCGGCGATGGTCTTCAGGTTGTTGATCACGTCGTCGCCCACGCCGCCGCTGCCGCGGGTCGCGCTGAACGCGAGTTTCCCGTTCTCGTAGGTGACGGACATCGACACGCCGTCGATCTTGAGTTCCACGACGTATTCAACCTTCGCGCTCGCGCCGAGTGCCTTCCGCACGTCCGCGTCGAACTTCCGCATATCGGCTTCGTCGTAGCTGTTCTCGATGCTGAGCATCGGCACCTTGTGCGTGACCTTCGCGAAGCCCGGAATGGGCGCGCCGCCGACTCGCTGCGTCGGGCTTTCAGGGGTGAGCAGTTCCGGGTGCTTCGCTTCCAGATCCGTGAGTTCCTGGAGCAACTTGTCGAAGTCGCGGTCGGAAATCTCCGTGCGTGCTTCGACGTAGTAGAGGTGGTTGTGGTGGTCGATTTGCTTGCGGAGCTCGGCAGCACGATTTACGGGTGAAATGGCGGTTTTGGCCACGGGTGTTCCCTGTAGGGTGTGGTTGGAGTGTGGATCAACACCGGGATTGTGCCGTGAAATGTGAGCGGTCGCAAGCTTGGGAGTTGCTCACGGTGCGGGCGGAGTGACGACGGCCCAGTTTTCCGTGCGCAACTTCGGCACTGCGGACGGGTCGGAATCGGTTGTGACCACGGCACTACCTCCCTGGTATCACGTCCTTCCCGGCCTCTTCATTATTTCGGCCGAGGACAGCACCGAAGGCAAAACCTTCCGCTCGTGGGGAAACTGAAAGGCTGGCAGCGGGATCGTTTGCGCTGATTGGAATCGGCTTCCGGTGCCGCAGACCGACCGACCACGACACCAGAGAAGACAACCGTTCGCGAACCACACTCCAGGTCACGACCGCGCAGTTACCAACCCGTTACCCCCTTCAATCGTCTGAGTGTGTAGACTGCGTGCGCGGGTGCGGAAACCCGCACACTACCTTTCACCGGTTCGCCGGTTCTCCAAGTTCTCGTGGAGGAGTCACAATGAAGAAGCTGATCCGACCGCTGGCCCTCTCCGCCGCACTCGGCGTGGGTGGCATCCTGGGCACCAACTTCCTGCTTGCCGACGAGAAGCCAGTCAAGCCACTGCTCCCCGCGGAGCCGCCGGTCAAGGTACTCCCAGATCGTGGCGGACGCCTCGACCCGGTCGCGCCCGGTCTACCCGGCCTCGGTCGCGACAAGGTTCCCGGCGGCAACCCGATGGCTGAGTCAAAGCCCGATAAAGACGTCGCTCCGGTGAAAATCGGCGACACGGTCGTAAAGACCGACTTCGCGGTGAAGCCGAAGGAACTCAGCGCCGCGGTCAAGAAGGGGCTGGAGTTCCTCGTCAAGAGCCAGCAGGAAGACGGCGGCTGGAACCAGGGCGGCGGTTGGCGCACCGGCGGCGCGGGCCGCGTCGAGGGCGCGAAGGTCGAAGATCCGTCGGACATCGGTAACTCATGCTTCGTGCTGCTCGCGCTGCTCCGCGCCGGCAACACCGCAACCGAAGGCGAGTACAAGGAGAACGTGAAGAAGGGTCTCGCGTTCATCATCGCCCGCGTCGAGAAGGCCGACAAGGATTCGCTCTACGTCACCGACGTGAAGAACACGCAACTCCAGAGCAAGATCGGGCCGTACGTCGACACGTTCCTCGTGAACCTCGTGCTGGCCGAGTTCCGCGGCAAGTCCGGCGACCAGGAGAAGAAGCTGGTCGCGGCACTCGAAAAGACCATGACGAAGATCGTGCGCCACCAGACGGCCGACGGCGGCTTCGCGAACAACGGCGGCTGGGCCTCGACACTGTCGATGGGCATCTGCAACAAGGGCATCGCCCGCGCAAAGGAGCGCGGCGCGGTGGTCGATGAGATCGTCCTGAAACGAGCACTGGCTCAGTCCGACTCGGCGACAACGGGCGCGGCCCCGGTCGCGGTGGCCACATCTCCTGCCCGGCCCGCCGCTGATGTCAGCTTCTTGGAGGTGTTCGGGGCGAAGGTCGCGGGGGTGCCCGCGAAACCTGCGCTGATTCCGACTATGCCGGCTCCATCGGCCGGACGGGCAGGCGACGCGGGCGTCGCGCTCTACGCCCAAAGTCAGGGGGCCGGCAACCGGCAAGATCTCCTCAACAGCCTCCGCCGCGACGCCGAGGACGCGAAGAAGGTAGTCGCCGACCCGAAGGCCAGCAAGGACGACAAGGCCAAGGCCGAGAAGACGCTCACCGAGGTGAAGAAGGCCGACGAAGCAAACGACAAGGTTCAGGATCAACTCGCGAAGCAGGTGAAGAACGAGAACTTCGTGGCCGGGTTCGGCAACAACGGCGGCGAAGAATTCCTCAGCTTCATGAACATCAGCGAAGCGCTCATCCTCAAGGGCGGCAAGGACTGGGATGACTGGGACACGAAGATGCTCAAGGGGATGGAGAAGGCCCAGGACAAGGACGGAAGCTGGCAGGGTCACCACTGCATCACCGGCAAGACGTTCTGCACCGCCGGCGCGCTGCTCGTCCTGCTGGCCGACCGCACCCCGTTCCCGGTCGAGGTGCTGAAGGCGGCGAAAGAGAAGAAGGACAACACGCCGAAGCCGGACGCGCCGAAGCCGGAGAAGTAACAAGACCCCCCCAACCCCTCCCTGCAGGGAGGGGTTGGGGGGGGTCTTCGCCCCCATTCAGGTTCTCCCATGTCACGCTTCGTTCCCCTCTCGCTCGTGTTCCTCGTCGCTCTCGGCTGCGACCGCAAGGCGCAGGTCGAGGTTCAGGTCGGCCCCGGTCCCATTGCAATCGACACGCCACCGCCGGTCATCGCGCCGCCCGACGACGACAGCATCCCGCCCCCGCGCCCGGTGCAAGTTCGCTCGCGACAACAGGCGCTCGCGCTCGGTGTCGAGTACCTCCAGAAACAACAGTCGCCCGACGGGGCGTGGCGGTCGGACGTGTACGCGACGTTCAAGGACGGCATCGCGCTCACGCCACTCGCGCTCGTTGCGATGCAAGAAGCGCACGACGCCCACGTTCGCAACCCAGCCGTCGAGGCGTCGATCAAGAAGGGTTGCGAGTTCCTCGCGACGTTCGTGAAGGACGGCACCATTAGGCCACCCACGGACGGCTTCGACTACCCCGTCTACACCGCGGCGCTCGCGGTCAAGGCGTTCTCGCATCCAACTGCGAAAGACTTCGCGAAGCACCGCGCCGCGTGGGTGAAGTACCTCAAGGAACGACAACTCACGACGGCGCTCGGCTGGAAGGAAGAAGACAAGCAGTACGGTGGGTGGGGTTACTGTCGCGTCATCCCGAAGAAGCCGGAACCGGGCGCGCTCGCGCCTTCGCTGATTGAATCGAACCTGTCCGCAACCGTGTTCGCGCTCGACGCGCTCACAGCCGCGGGCGAAGCCGACAAGGAACTGCGAGCGGCGGCAGCGGTGTTCGTGCGCCGGTGCCAAGCCGTTCACGGCACGCTCAGCAGTCCGAAGTCGTGGATCGAACTCCTCGACGGCGGGTTCCACTTCATTTACGACGACCCGACGCGCAACAAGGCCGGCAAAGCGCACGACGACCCGCTGCTGTTCCACTCTTACGGCAGCACCACCGCCGACGGCTTTCGCGCGCTCGCGCTGTGCAACGACCCAGCAGACAGCGAGCGGCGCGCCGAGGCACAGAACTGGCTCACTGCCAATTTCCGCGCCGACCACCACCCAGGCACTTACATCCCGACGCACGAGCGGAACCGTGACGCGGTGTACTTCTACTACGCGGCGTCCGTCGCGCGGGCGTTCCGCGAACACAAACTCGCACTGCCGAATGGCCGCGACTGGGCCGCCGAACTGAGTCACGAACTGGCGATTCGGCAAGCGAAAGACGGAAGCTGGACGAACCCCATCGAACTGGTCCGCGAGAACGACCCCATCGTGGCAACGAGCAACGCGATCCTCGCCCTCGCCCGGTGCCGCCGTTGAAAAGACAAGGAGAAGGGAAGGGCGGGAGAAGCGAGACGAGGAAACACCTGTTCCTATCTCCCTTTCTCCTTTTCTCCCCTTCTCTTTAAAGATTTTGTCCGATACTGCTTGACGACAGCGGCCATCTCCCTTCCTAATAAGCAGAACGTTTCCCCCGAACACGCGACGTGCGTCCCGGTTCCGACGTCTGGGCGGATTTTGGCGGAACTCTTCCGCTGAAAGGTGCGTCCAACGGACACACGTCGTCATCCGTGTTGTGCGGACGGTAACTGCGTCAGCGAACACCAAGACTTTCCCAGGATTCGCAGCAATGACTCGCTTGTCCTCCCGGTTACAGTCCGCCAGCCGGTTCCTGTGCATGGCGATCTTGGCGATCGTCCTCGCCACGATGCTCGCCAACATCGTCCAGGCGCAAGATCCCGCACCCGCACCCGCACCCGCCGCCGACAAGGGTGGCGAGCAGCAAACCGGCGGCAACCTTGTGATGTTCATGATCAAGTCACTCGGCTGGGTGTTCGGGCCGTTGCTGCTTGCGATTTCCGTCGCGATGCTCGCGCTCGTGGTGCTGCTGTTCCTCGATCTGCGCATGAGTTCCGCGATCCCGGCGGGGTTCGTGGACGAGTTCACCGACACCGTGAACAAGCGCAAGTTCAAGGAAGCCTTCGACATGGCACGGAACGACCCGTCGTTCCTCGGGCAGGTGCTCACCGCCGGCATGAGCCGCTTGCAGTACGGTCTCGAAGACGCCCGCGAAGCCGCGATGAACACTCTCGAAAGCATCAAGAGCGACAAGGAACAGAAGAACAACTACAACGCGGTGATCGCGACGGTTGGCCCGATGCTCGGGCTGGTCGGTACGGTGTGGGGTATGATCCAGTCGTTCTCGGTGCTCGCGACCGCGACGCAGGTGAACCCGGCCAAACTCGCCGACGGTATCTCGCACGCGCTCGTCGTGACGCTCTTCGGGGTCGCGATCTCGGTCCCCGCGATCTTCTTCAACGCCTTCTACAAGAACCGCATCACCCGCGTGTGCATGGACACGGGCCACATCGCCGACGACCTGCTCACGCAGATGTACCATAACTCGAAGAAGGCAGCCGGTGGCGCACCGGCTGCCGCGCCCCCCGCAGGCGGCGCCCCGCCCGCGCCGCGCTAGTGTTCCAAGCCGTTGGCTGATAGCTGTTCGCTGTTAGCTAGACCGATAAGCGACCTCCGCGATTCGGCGCGTTCCGCGTTGAGTTCTGGCTAACCGCCAACAGACAACGGCCAAGAGCTTCCCCAATGAGCCACGGCAGCAACGACAAGTGCGAACCGAACTTCACTCCGTTGCTCGACCTCGTGTTGCAACTGGTGATGTTCTTCATGCTCTGCGCCAACTTCGTCATGGACCAGACGAATGTGGAAATCAAGCTCCCCGAAGCGGTCGCGGCGAAGGCGATCGACCAGACCGAGCAGTACGTCTACTTCCTGAACGTGAACGAGCAGGGAAAGGTGATCTTCCCACCCAACGCCCGTCCGGTTGACTCCACGGGCAAGGAAATCGAGACTTCCGACAATCCAGAGCAGTTGTTCATCGTCCTGCGTAACCGGGCCAACGAGGACAAACGCGCCGCCGGACCCGGGAACGAGGACAAGCCGCTGCGAACGCTCATCATCCTGCGGGTTCACGAGATGTGTTCGTTCGACAAAACCTACGACATCATGAAGGCGTGTCGCCGGGCGGGTTACCTCCGGGTTCAACTCCGGGCAATCCTCGCTACCGGCCTCGAAGGGTGAGTTAAGACGGCAGCCGCGACGACGAACACGAACATGACCGAAGGACGAGCGACGCCATGTTGAGCCACAATCGCAAGCGCCAAGGGACGGACTTCGTCGAGCCGGATCTGCCCATCACGCCCATGCTCGACATGAGTTTTCAGCTCCTCGCATTCTTCATCATGACCTTCAAACCGGCCCCCACCGAGGGCCAGATCATGCTCACGCTCCCCAAGGAAGAACCTGGTGGTGGGGCGAGCATCCCCAACCCCGCTGCCCCCGAGAAACCAATCCATTACATCGTGCGCGTTGTCGCCACCGACACGGGCACCATCGAGAAGATGACGCTCAGCGAAGAGGGCAGCGCCGCCGCCGTGGGCAAGGACTTGACCGGCGACATCAAGGTGTATCGGGACGAAGTGCGGGCGCTCGGCGCTGCGCTGACGGCGCAGAAGAAGGTTGGCAAACTGACGCTTGAAATCCACCCCAAGTTGCTCCAGGCTCACGTGATGGGACTGGTCGATCACGCCATCCGCGCTGGCTTCAACGACATCTCACCCGTGCCGCTCGACAAGAAAAACCGCTAACGCGATCCGGCGTGCCAGGGGTTTCAATTCCAACCGGCAGTTGGGTTTCGCTCCCGGTCTGCTTCGCCCGAAGTCCTTTGGTTGCTTCGGAATTCGCGCTGTTGACCAAGTGTCGGCGGCGCGCGACAATGGCGGGGCGAAAGAAACCTGCCCGGAAACCGGAACTTCCGTCGCAACCGGCCGTCGAATGGGGTGTTGGAGGAAAGTTCATGTCCGGGCGACTCGTCAGCACAACGCGTTTGAAACACCGGGCCGCAACGCTCATCGCGTTCGCCGTTCTGGGCGGTTTCGCGTGCGGGCTGCTCGCCGTTGCCGTCGCTCCCGTTCACGCACAACCGGTTCCGGTTCCGGTTCCGGCCCCCAAAGAAAAAGAACCGGGCGACGCCATCGACGAGATCGACAAGCGTGACCCGCTTCCGGCCGACGGCCCGCGACACAAGGCCCGCGAACGCCTCCAGATTCCAGGGCGCCAACGGGCGATCTTCGCCGAGGTTGAGGACTTCAAGCCGGTCGCACGGCAGGACGTGAACCCGCGCGAATACGACGCCTGGATCGAGTTCGTCCTCCACACGAAGAACCAGAACGCCCGCGACCTCGACGAGTACGCAATCCGCGATCTGGTTCCGCTCGACTTCACGAACATGGCGCGCGCGAAGTACCGTACCGAACTGATCCGGTTCGACGGCAAACTGAGTTGCGTCCGTCGGCTGGTATCGCCGCGTCAGTTGCGCGAGAACGGCATTTCGGAACTGTACGAAGCCCGGTTCGTTCCGCTCGACGAGTCGCCGGTCACGCCCGTCTCGATCGTCTTCATCGACCTGCCGGAATCGCTGGCATCTGTGAAGAACATCAAGCCCGAAGAGTGGCTCGACGCGGACGGATGGGTGACCGCGAGCGGGTATTACTTCAAGACGATGAGCGTGCCGGGCGAACGGGCGAACGCGGTCGTGTCGATCCCGTTGCTGATCGGCAAAGGACTGACGCCGCTCCCCGGGCCACCGGTTCCCAGCCCGAACCCAACGGCGCTCGACAAGAACATCCGGGTCTACAAGTTCATCAAAGACGAAGCGAAGATGATCCGCAACAACCCGAACGAAGTGTCGTGGCCAGAGGTTGCAGCGTACAACCGGATCATCCTCCACGCATCGCGATTCACGGCCGAACAACTGGAAGAGCACTCCAACACCGAACTGAAGTTCGCGGATCTGTTCGAGGACGGGCGCACCGCTCACAAACTCTCGTGCGTACGGTTCGAGGGTCGGCTCATCTCGTTGAAGCGTGTCGAGGTCAAGGACAACGACTGGCTTTCGGCCGCGGGGGTGACGCAGGTGTTCGAGGGCTGGCTGATCCCGAAAGACGAGCCTCGCGGGAACCCGATCGTCATCCAGTTCACCGAACCGCTCGCGGACGTGGAACCGACCGGGCGCGTGAACAAGTGGGTGTCGTTCGCGGGCTACTCGTTCAAGAAGATGCGGTACGAGTCGCAAGAAAAAGATCCCAAAAACCCGTCGAAGAACCTCGATAAGTACGCCCCGCTGCTGATCGGCCGCAAGCCGATCGCTCGGCACGACCCGGACACCCCGACATCCGTGACGTGGGGTGTCTTCATCAACGCCGCGATGCTCGGCGGCGCGCTGCTGATCCTTTGTGGTGGCGCGTTCGCGTTGTACTACCGTGGTGGCGACCGCAAGGCGAAAGCGGAAATGGACGCGGTGCGACACCGCAACCCGTTCGACCCGCCCGCCGCGTGACCGAGCAACGACCGAAGTTTACGATTCAAGGACCGGACCTTGTGATTTTCGTGGCGTGGTTTCATGCCACCTGTGACCAACCCGAGGAGAACGACCGTGAGCGAGAAAGCAGCCGGTGCAGCGGTGATTCGCCGGATGGAGGCGGCGGAGGAGAGTTCGCAGGAACGGCTCGTCAAGAAGCACGTTCCCGCGTGGGTGGTGAGTGGCGCGATCCACGTCGCCGTCATCGCAGTCGCGATCCTCCTGTTCGGATCTCGCCCCGCCAGCACCAAGCAAACCGACAAGATCCTCGCCACCACCGCCGAGAAGGCCGACGAACCCGAAGACAAGAACCTCACCAACGACGACATCGGCGTCGATTCCAACCTCGAAGCCGCGCTCCCCGAAATCGAACGCATCGACGCGAAAACCGTCGATGAGAAGGTTACGCAGGACAACGTCGGTCAGCCCAACACGACCGAAGAAAACTCCAACGCCACCGCGCCTCCCGGTCTCAGCGCCGACTTCACCACCCCCGGCACCGCAGGCGACACCGGCGCCTCCATGAGCGGCGACGGCGGCAACAAGGGCGTCATGAGTTCCGGGACTGCTGGCCGTTCGGGCGCGACCAAGAGCCGCCTGATTCGCGAGGGTGGCGGCAACGCCGAGAGCGAAGCGGCGGTTGCCCGCGGTCTCGCGTGGCTCGCCAAACAACAACAGCAAGACGGCGGCTGGAAGTTTGACGCGGGTCGTTCGGAAGACCGTGCCTGCGCCACTGGCCTCGCGCTGTTGCCGTTCCTCGCGGCGGGCGTGACGCACAAGAAGCGGGAAGACAAGGACTTCAAGGGCTACGATCAAGTCGTGATGCGAGGTCTTGGGTTCCTGATGAAAATGTGTCCGCCAAGCGGGGCCAACGCCGGTCGTTTGAGCACCGACGTGTACGCCAATGCGATCGCCGCGATGCCGCTGTGCGAAGCCTACGGCATGACCAAGGATCCCGTCCTCCGACCGTACGCCCAGTCCGCCGTCAACTTCATCGCACGCACGCAAGGCCCGAACGGAAGCTGGGGTTACGGCAACAACGGCAACGGGGACACCTCCATCGTTGGCTGGCAGATTCAGGTGCTCAAGGCCGCGAAGCTGACCAAGGATCTCGTCGTGGATGACCGCGTCCTCAAGAAGGCCAACCAGTTCCTCGACCTCGCCGCCGCTGGCTCACGCAAGTCCATGTACGGCTACAACGACAACGCGGGTGCTGCCCCCGGTACCGCGCTCACCGCGGTCGGGCTGTTGTGCCGGTACTACATCTCCGAGTGGGGTCCGGTTCACCCCGGCATGATCGACGGCGTCGGCGGGCTGATGAAGAAGCAGCCGCTCGCCACTGGCGGACCGTCGAACATGTATTACTACTACTACGCGACGCAGGTCGTTCACTTCTTCGAAGGCGAAGACTGGAAGACCTGGAACGAAGGACCAAAGGCCGCCGACAACACCCGCAAGGGCGGCATGCGAGACTGGCTCATCAAA
The DNA here is from genome assembly GCA_005772955.1 of Planctomycetia bacterium. Classification (GTDB taxonomy): domain Bacteria; phylum Planctomycetota; class Planctomycetia; order Gemmatales; family Gemmataceae; genus Gemmata. Next base: position 6,007 of record SXID01000158.1, on the reverse strand, counting down.
TCGCAAAACCGCAAAGATCTCAACTCCGGCAGTTGGGACCCCGAGAGCGGCTCATTCGGTAGCAGTTGCGGGCGTCTGGGCACCACGGCAATCTGCCTGCTGACGCTCGAAGTGTATTACCGCCACCTGCCGCTCTACAAGCGTGGCGCCGACGGCAAGGCGGTCCAGATCATCGAGTAGTCAGAGATCAGAAGACCGAGGACAGCAACAACCAAGCCGTGCGACTGCGGTCGCACGGCTCTTTTCGTTTCCCTCTATCCTCTCGAGCGCGTTCAGGAAATGTGGCGCGGAGTATAACGAGCCGCGACCGCAAGGGAGTGGCCAACGTCAGCCGCTCCGTCGCGGTCGCGTTTCGGTACTCCACCATTCCCTAAAGCGTTCTACTCCGTCCACGCTTTGCCGAACTTCGGGTCGGCAAGATTGCGGAGCAGGTCGCGAAACGCGGCCGTGTAATTGGGGAACACCCGCAGTTCGGGCGGAACCGGGTTCTCCGCGTCCGCGACCGCAGGCAGTGCTTCCTGCGGCACCTTCGGGTACAGGTGGTGAACGTCGTGATACGGCTCTTGAAAGAGCAACCACGAGAGCAACCGGCCCAGAGGTGACGCGTTCCGCACGCTTCGCGTCAGGAACACCGCACGCTTGCCGGTTAAGCCGACGTGTTCGATGTACTTCCGCCAGCTCTGCACGTTCCCCGCGATGTACGCCGGTATCAAGTATCCGACCAGAAACGCGGGCACCACATCGAACCACACCACCGCGAACATCACCGCGACCCAGAACAACACCATCGCGATCAACTCGGCCCAGATCATTCGCCGAATGGCCCGCTCGCGGATAGCGGTGTCGCGGCGAAGGAACGAGCGCAGGAACAAGAACGGCGTCCACAACAACCCAAAAAACAGTTCGAGAAAGGCGGCGAGCCTGCGTTTCCACTTCGTCGCGGTGGGGTCGTTGAGCGGCCAGAACTCCTCGTCGCGCCGGTCCCCGATGTACGCATGGTGCCAGTGGTGCGACGCCCGGTAGAGCGTGAGGCTCATGAAGCTAAACAGCCCGGTCACGCGACCCAGGTAGCCATTGATCGCGCCGACAGGGCAAAGCGCACCGTGTGCCGCTTCGTGGAACGCGATCAGGTACGCGTGCATCACGAACGCCTGCGCGAGTACAAACGGAACGAGCAGCGCGTACTGCTCCTCCGCGAGTGCCCAGGCGATTCCGCCCAGGAGCGCGAAAAACACGCCCGCGTACACCTGCGAAAGCCGATACCCCGCCCATCCCGGCTTGTGGAGGTCGAGAAGAAGCTGTTTTTCGACACGTTTCATCGTCCTGAAATGATACTTGCTCGGTCCCGAGTGGGCGAAACAGGCACCACACAAAGCACTTCCGTCTCCTGCCTGGAATTGCCCAGCCCGCGGGCCGCAACATATTGCGATTTCAAGCCTTAGCGTTCCGGCATTGGGCTTTACCGGCGGAGCGAAAATCGGTAAAATACGGGTTGAATGAACACCGCTTCGCGAACGCGTGAAAGACCCACAAAAGAGGCCCGTTTGAGCACCCCGGCGACGCGCTGGAACGGATTCCTGGTGCTGCCGGAGAACCGCGTCGCGGTCCGCGCGGTGCGGTCGGTGTGTCGGACCGTTCTCGCCGGGAAGCGCCCGAATGCAAACCCACTCGTGCTGCACGGCCCACCCGGAACCGGCAAGTCACGCCTTGGTGCGGCGCTTGTCCAGCAACTCGCCACCTCGCCCGAGGGTGTCACGGCACAAGTCGTGTCCGCAGGCGACCTGACACGTTCACCAGACGAAAGCCTCTCCGACCGCGAACTGTTTGAGTGCGATCTACTTGCCCTCGAAGACGTTCAGCACTTGTCAGGTCGCGTGGCCAACGCCGCGTGCGACCTGATCGACGGGCGCACCGTGCGGCGGCGTGCGACTGTCGTGACCGCGAGCACGGGGCCATCGCAACTCGCCCACCTACCGCAACGGTTAACCTCGCGCCTGTCCGCTGGCTTGGTGATTCAACTGGAACCGCTTGCGGTTCCAAGCCGGCGCGCGATCCTGGCCGAAGTCGCGACCACGAAAGGCGTGCGCCTCACCCCCGATGCGCTCGACTGGCTGGCGCAACAAGCAACGGGTGGCGGGGTCCGCGCCACGCTTGGGTTGCTTCAAAATTTGGCCCAGGTCGCGAGTGCGTTTCCCGGTCCGCTGACGCGCACTGATGTTCAGAAAACACTGGCGGAAAGCGGTCAACCGACATCCGCTACAAGCGGCGTTTCGAGGATTGTGGAGCGTGTAGCAGCGGCCTTCAACGTGAGTGAAAAGGAACTACTCGGCGTGAGCCGACTTCGCGGTGTCATGCGTCCGCGACAGGTCGCGATGTACCTCGCGCGAGAGTTAACCGGGCTATCACTCCCACGACTCGGCGCGGCCTTCGGGCGCGATCACACCACCGTGTTGCACTCCTGCCGCAAGGTGGCGGAAGAGGTCAAAAGCGATGCGGCGCTGGCGAAGAGAGTGAGTGATTTGCGAACGGGGTTGGTGTGATGCCAGGCTTTTCATCTTGCCCTCTCCCGCAAGGGGAGAAGGCAAGATGAAAAGCCTGTGGAAAACTTGGCGCGCGATTGGCGCGCGAGTTCCCCCAACTGGCACGCAGTGGGTCGAGTTACGAACGGTTGACGGGGCCCAAGATCCGTGCGTCGCGGACTATCACGGGCGCGCCACATGCGCGCCAAGTTTTCCACAGGCAACCGTAAGCGCGAACCACTTACGGCGAACGAACTTCGGAACAGTGATACAGAGTGCGCGCCAACAAAGCCCGTCACCTTACTACTGCTACTGGTTATTTAAAATGAAGGATAACAAGTAATAGGGGACGCAAGACGCAAAGCCCCAATACCCACGAAAGGCAAGGAGGAGCAACCATGAAAGTAACCTGCCCGAGAGACAGCCTACTAACCGCGTGCCAGTTGGTATCCGCAGCAGTTGCAGCGAGAACCACCAAGCCCGTGTTAAGCAACATCAAGGCGGTAGCCCAGGACGATGCCCTCACGCTCGTAGCGTATGACATGGAAGTTGGCATTCGTTACGAACTGCGTGGTATCACCGTGGCGCGGGCGGGGTCGTGCATTCTGCCCATCACGGAACTGGTGAAGATCCTCCGCGAGAGCAACGACCCCGACATTAGCCTGGACGCGGGCAATGAAGCGATCGTCGCGAAGACGAGCGGCGGGCGGTTCGAGATGCTGAGCCTCGACGTGAACGAGTTCCCGGACATCCCCTCGTTTGACGACGGCGGCCGCTATCACGAGATCACCGCTGGCACGCTGCGAACGATGATCCGTCGTACGTCGTTCTCCGCGGACAAGAAGGACACCACCGCGAAGTTCTCGCTGACGGGTGTGCTGTGGGAAGCGGATGCGAACGGTGCCCACCTGGTCGCGACCGACACGAAGCGACTCGCAGTGTGTAAGGGGCCGGCGAGCGTGTACGGCGTCGCGGACAATGTGAAGGCGATTCACCTCGTCCCGCTGAAGGCCGTCTCGCTGCTGGAACGGAACCTGACCGACGATCAGGAACTCGTGCGGGTCGGGCTGCGAGCCAACGACGCGCTGTTCCAGACGGAGCGTGCGATGATTTACACGTCGCTGGTGCAGGGGAAGTTCCCGCCGTACCGCGAGATCATTGCGAAGACGCGCAAGGAGGCGACGCAGAAGGTGCCGCTGCCGGTTGCCGGGTTCCTCTCGCGCGTGCGTCAGGCCGCCATCATGACTGACGACGAGAGCATGCGCGTGGACATGACCTTCAGCGCGGGCCGGGTGATGATGAAAGCCCGCGGCGCGAAGACCGGCGCGAGCGAGGTGACGCTCGAACTGCCGGAGTACAACGGCCCGAAGACGGAAATCGCGTTTGACCCGTCGTACCTCGTGGAGTTCCTGCGAGCGATCGAGAACGAGCCGACGGTAACGCTCGAAATGTCCACCGGCCTGCGTGCGGCGCTGTTCCACTGTGGCGACAACTATTCGTACCTCGTGATGCCGCTGACCGGGTGAGGTACCGAACAATGGCCAATGAGAACCGAGGCCCGGAGAACATTGCCGACATCCTCGGCAAGTTGTTCACGTCTCGCGGTTGGGGACGCAAAAACGACCGGTTGCGGCTCGAATCGGCGTGGGCCAGCGTCGCGGGCGCGGAGCTACTGAAGGACACGCAAGTGCTAGGAATGCGGCGCGGCGTGATGGAAGTCGCAGTGCGGAACGCGGTGCTGATGTCGGAGCTGACGCAGTTCCACAAGCGCGGACTGCTCGCCAAACTCCGCGCCGCGATGCCCGGCGTCACGCTCACCGACCTGAAGTTCCGCGCCGCCGCGTGGTAAACATTGACGAACACTCGTAACGAGAGGACATTTCACTGATGAGCACCGAAACGCTGGGAATGGTTGAGTACGGCGAAGACAACGTGCAGACGCTGCGCGACGCTGCGCACATCCGTCACCGCCCGGGCATGTACATCGGTAACACCGACATCGAAGGCATGCATCACCTCGTCTGGGAAGTGGTGTACAACTCCGTCGATGAGGCGCTCGCGGGGTACTGCAAGAACATCAACGTCGCGGTTCACATCGACGGCTCCATCTCTATCGCCGATGACGGGCGCGGCATCCCGGTCGGCGTGAAGGCCGATACCGGCAAGTCTACGCTCGAAGAAGCGCTCACCATCGCAGGTTCGTCGGGCAAGTTCAACAACGACGCGTACAAGACCTCCGCCGGGCTGCACGGCATGGGCGCGAAGGCCATGAACGCGCTGTCCGAATGGTGCGAGGCGGAGGTGCGCCGCGAAGGTCACGTGTACAAAATGGAGTTCGTGCGAGGGTACGCGACCAGCCCGCTGCAAAACCTCGGTCAAGCGCCGAAGGGGCAGACCGGCACCACCATCACGTTCAAGCCGGACCCGGAGAAGTTCGCGGATCTCGCGTTCGACTACGACCGACTCGCGACCCGATTCCAACAGATCTCGTTCCTCAACAAGGGGCTGCGGCTCACCATCTCGGACGAGCGCATTGGCAAGAGTGAAGTGTTTCACTCCGAGCGTGGCATCGCGGAGTACGTCGAGTTCCTGAACCGCAACGAGCCGGTCGAACACCCGTCGATCTACATCAGCAAACAAGTGGAAGGCGTCACGGTCGAGGTGTGTCTGCAGTACATCACTGGCGAAACGAAGCTGGAGATGTGCTTCACCAACAACGCTTACAACAAGGACGGCGGCACGCACCTGAGCGGGTTCCGCGCCGGCCTGACACGCTCTATCACCGCGTATGGCAAGAAGGAGAACTTCTTCCAGGACATGGAACTGCGAGGCGACGACTTTCGTGAAGGCCTGACCGCGGTTATTAACATCAGCCACCCGCAACCGCGGTTCGAGTCGCAGACGAAGGTGAAGCTCACCAGCCCCGAAGTCGAGGGCATGGTGTCCGGCGTGATGTACGAGATGCTGTCGGACTATCTGGAGAAGAACCCGAAAGAGGCGAAGAAGATCTGCCAGAAGGTAGCGCTCACCGCCGAACTGCGGCTTGCCGCGAAGAAGGCACGCGACGCACTCAAGAACCGCAAGAACGCGCTCAGCGGCGGGCTACCGGGCAAGCTTTACGACTGCACCTCACGCGATCACCAGCACAACGAACTGTTCCTGGTCGAAGGTGATTCCGCCGGCGGCAGTGCGGAGAGTGGCCGCGACCGGCACTACCAGGCCATTCTCCCGCTCAAGGGGAAGGTACTCAACGTCGAGAAGGCGAAGTTCGAGAAGCTGCTGGAGAACAACGAAATTGCAGCGCTCATCGGAGCCGTTGGCGTGGATATTGACAATGTCGAAGACGTGAGCAAGGTGCGGTACGGGAAGTTCATCATCCTCCCCATAGGGACGGCGACTGGCATCGGGCATTCCATTGTTGGGTAGTTATCAGCACCGACGAGCCCGAACCAAGCGTGATCATTCAGCGGCGGAATTCGATGAAGGAC